>NZ_JANHJR010000003.1:900000-1051925 GCF_024495425.1 Haloarchaeobius litoreus
GACACCGTCGACGAGGCGACCGCCGACCGGGGGTGGGACAACACCAGTTCGGGTCGAGAGGAGGCTGCCGACACCGACCCGTCTATCCCCGCCGATTCGGACACCAACGGGGACGGTCCAGTCGAAGCGAGGGGGCCATCGGAACCGGGTCCCGAACGCGACAGGGAGCCGACCGGCGAGCCCGACGCGCCGCCGATCCCCGGCGACGACGAGAGACGCGAGGAGTTCGACGGCCCCATCGACTGGTTCCTCCACACGAACGACTCGCTCGTCGTGACGGTGCGGGACGTCGGCAGCAGCCTCCTCACCGTCGCGTTCATCGGAATCGTGCTCTTCGCGGTCAGCGGTATCTGGCCCCCGCTCGTCGCCGTCGAGAGCGGGAGCATGGAGCCGCACATGCACAAGAACGACCTCGTGTTCATCGTCGAGGAGGGCCGCTTCGTCGGCGACAGCGCACAGCCCGGAACGGGGGTCGTGACCCACCGCGCCGCCCAGCAGAACGAGGGCTACTGGAGCTTCGGCGACTACGGGAACGTCGTCGTCTACCAGCCCGACGGCAGCGAGCGACGCACACCCATCATCCATCGCGCCCGCTTCTGGGTCGAGGCGGGCGAGAACTGGGTCGACAGCGAGGCGGAAGGCGGCACCGGAAAGGCGAATCCGCAGTACCTCAGCCGATCCGAATCGGCGAACCGGGAGTTCGACTGCGCCGAGATAACGGCCTGTCGACCCGACCACAGCGGGTTCATCACGATGGGTGACAACAACGAGGTCTACGACCAGGTCGGCGGCCAGAGCAACGTCGTCAGGCCCGACTGGGTCCACGGGAAGGCGAAGGTCCGCGTCCCCCTGCTGGGCTGGATTCGCCTCCAGTTCGCACAGCTGGCGACGACGTTCGGCGGGGTCGGTCCGAGCTCGCTCGGAGCGCTTCGGATGCAACTCGGCGTCGTGGCCGCGGGCGTCGGAACGGTCGTCGCTCGGCGGCGCGCCGTCCTCTGAACGGGTATCGCGGACGAGAAACTAGTTGTTGAACCGGGCCTGCACGAACGGCTGCACCTCCTCGATGTCGCCGAGTCTGGAGTCGCTGAGGAGGACGGCCTCGGTCTCCTCGATGGGAACCGAGAGGCTGATCTCCTTCGTGCGCCCGTAGCGCCCCTTCGAGACGACGACCGCGTTGACGATGCCGAGCATGTCGAGCTCGGAGATGAGGTCGGTGACGCGGCGCTGGGTGAGCACGTCGGCGTCGATCTCCTCGCAGAGGCGCTTGTAGATGTTGAACACCTCGCCGGTGTTGATGTTGTGGACGCCGTTCTTCTCCAGCAGGATGATGGCGAACAGGACGAGCTTGCTCTGGGTCGGCAGGGTACGGACGACCTCGACCACGCGGTCGAGCTCGATCTTGTCCTGGGCCTGCCGGACGTGCTCCTCGTCGACGACCTCGGACTGCGAACGCTCCGCGAGTTCGCCCGCAGTTCGGAGCAGGTCGAGCGCGCGCCGGGCGTCACCGTGTTCCTGAGCGGCGAAGGCGGCACAGAGCGGGATGACGTCTTCGGTGAGCGCGCCCGGCTCGAACGCCACGTCCGAGCGGTGCTGGAGGATGTCCCGGAGCTGGTTCGCGTCGTACGGCGGGAAGACGATCTCCTCCTCCCCCAGACTGGACTTGACACGGGGGTCGAGGAAGTCGGTGAACTTCAGGTCGTTCGAGATACCCATGATGCTCACGCGGGAGTTCTCCAGCTCGGAGTTCATCCGCGAGAGGTTGTACAGGGTGTCGTCACCCGACTTCTCGACGAGCTTGTCGATCTCGTCGAGCATGATGACGACGACGCGCTCCTCGTAGTCGACCGCGTCGAAGAAGACGCTGTAGACGCGGTCGGTCGGCCAGCCCGTCATCGGCACGTCCTCGAACTCCTCGGCGTCGGCCTCCAGTTCGTCGATGCGCTCGCGGACGTCCCCGCGCGAGTCGAACTCCGTGTCGGCGAGGGGGCGGGTCCCGTCTCCAGCGTCGTCGTCGATTCGGTCGAGCAGCTCCTCGAGTTCACCGACGCGGTCCTCGATGTACGCCTCGTTCTCGTCGATGAACTTGTTCGCGAGCTGGGCGAGCACGCGGTACTGCGTGTCCGTCACCTCGCAGTTGATGTACTCGACCGAGCAGGGCACCTCGTACTTCTTCGAGGTGCTCTCGAGCTCGTTCGAGACGAACTTCGCGCTCGCGGTCTTGCCGGTCCCCGTCTTCCCGTAGATGAGGATGTTCGACGGCGTCTCACCGCGCAACGCGGCGACCAGGATGGTCGCCATCTTGTTGATCTGTTCTTTCCGGTGCGGTAGTTCGTGCGGTGTGTAGGACGGCCGCAGGACTTCCTTGTTCTCGAAGATCGGCTCCCCGCTGAGGAGGTCGTCGAACAGTCCCTGTGATGCCCCCTCGTCGTCCGATTCGTCGAGGACGACGTCGTCGAGGTCGACCTCGAAGTCCCGCGATGTCTCCGGTGGCGTCGGCTCCGTACCACCGGAAACGTCCGTATCCGCGTCGTCATCGTCGTTGTCTGTCATCCCTTTGGTTCACCCCCTCGTTTCGATTGGAACTCGATACGAGGTCCCGTGTAAGCGGACGTGTACCCGTCGTACGTCGGACTTGAGACGAACGACTCGACGATACCCCGTCCAGTTGATGCAAACGAAGCAGATGAATAGGAGGGTAATAATAGTTGCCCTTCAGTAATAGCGGTCAGTAGTACTACATCGCGCGATGGAGTGTGTGACGACCGTTCTACGGGGTTCTCGGCGCTTCTCGAGCGGAAATCGAGTGTCGCGACTGGCGACACAGGGCCGTTTCACCTCGATGCCCACGCTCAGCGGAGCGACAGCGGTAGACGGAACCGGTCCGTTTCGTCTCCATCGTCGGAGCTAGTCGTGGGAGCTGGTTCGTGGGAGCTACTTCGTGGGAACTGGTTCGCGAGAGCCAGTGTCGTTTGAGAGACGACAGATTGACACTGGATCACGAGACGGTTTCTGGTCCTCATGCAGGCAGCCACGACGGGAACTCGTCGCGAGATCGTCGGCGGGACCAAACCGTGTCGACGCGAAACGGTGGGGTAGGCGGTCGATAGGTATGACTCGAAGTGGGAGACTGCGGTGGGGCTGTTTCGGGAGGGAGCCACGTTCGACCTGAACGGGAGGGGGGTCTCCCGTGGGGGACGGTCGCGACTGGTCGGTGAGACGAGGGCACGGGGCTGGGAGACTCCTTTGTCGGGGGGTCGTGTAGCATGCTAGCACGAGGGGTCGAACCCCCCCACCCCTTCGTTTCGGGTGGAACCGGGGAACGGGTGGGGTGGGGGGAGGCGGTCATCTAGTAAGGGCAATCTTTAATACACTACTCTTGAAACAGTATCCGCGAACCAAAGTAAAACCAACTTCTACTAGTTACTAGCTATATTCAACACTAGACGTTCGTCCATTCCTGTTCGACTACTAGAACGAAACCACCAGTTCGTCCACCTCCCCACCCACTGCCACTGCCCGTTCCAGTTGAAACGAAGGGGTGGGGGGCTACAGGCTCTGCAAAGGGATGCTAGCGCAGGGCATGCTAGAATGACGGCACGGCCCGGCGGCATCGTGATATCATGTGATTGGACGTTCGTACCGGTACGGCTCACGACGAGCAGTTCGAGTCGAGTCGACTCGAATCGGCCTCGGTCGGGGTGGCTCCGTGGGGTTGAGGTGGCTCCGTCGGGTCGAGGTCGGGTCGGACTGACGAGCTCGGGGCAGGCCCTCGTCGATCGTTCGACCACGCGACATCCGACGGGGTCTCACCCTGCTCCCGACCCCGCCAGCCCCAGGTGACGAGTCCGCGAACTCTGCTGTGTGCCGGAACAGCCGGCGTGGCTGGGCGGGCTGTGCCGGGTAGTGCAGCTGTGGTTGGCGGGTGCAGTTGTGGTCGGTGCCACCTCGCACGCGCAGTGGTACTCTGGACTGGTCGCCGGCGGGCTGCGGAGCGCGGGGGGTCGTTCGGCTCGTTTCCGGTCGCCAGTCCCGTGATTCTCCTCCGTCATCCACCTCCACGTGAAACGGTTCGGTTGTCGCGTCAGGGCGACTGAACCGGGGTTCTCGACGGCCGAAATCTACAATAACGCGGCCTTACCATCGTGATAACACCCCCGTATTTCGACTGGAAAACGGTCAACGCGTGGGGCTCGAAACTCCATGTCTGACGTACGCTTAAGTGAATCGAGTGCGGTACTACTGCCAGACGCACGTGACTCGCCGGTTCGAGACGCGTGTGGGAGGACAGAATAGGATGGGACTCATTTCAGGACTCAAAGACAGTCTTCAGCAGGTACGAGAGACGCTGTTCGCCGAGGAGGATCAACAGAAGCGAATCGGCATCTACGGCCCACCCAACGCGGGGAAGACGACACTCGCGAATCGAATCGCCCGTGACTGGACCGGCGACGCCGTCGGCCCTGAGAGTCACGTGCCACACGAGACACGACGCGCACGCCGGAAGGAGAACGTCGAGATCAAGCGCAACGGGAGCTCGGTCAACATCGACATCGTCGACACGCCCGGCGTGACGACGAAGGTCGACTACGAGGAGTTCCTCGACTACGAGGAGTTCGACCAGGACGAGGCCGTTCGCCGGTCGCGCGAGGCGACGGAGGGCGTCGCCGAGGCCATGCACTGGCTTCGCGAGGACGTCGACGGCGTCATCTACGTGCTCGACAGCACGACGGACCCCTTCACGCAGGTGAACACGATGCTCATCGGCATCATCGAGTCGCGGGACCTTCCCGTGCTCATCTTCGCGAACAAGATAGACCTCGACGATTCGAGCATCAAGCGCATCGAGGACGCGTTCCCCCAGCACGAGACGGTGCCGCTCTCGGCGCTCGAGGGCGAGAACATGGACGAAGTGTACGACAAGATCGCGGAGTACTTTGGGTGAGACAGATGCCGGAAGCAAAAACCTCAGACAACGGCGGGGTCCAGATCGACCTCATCAGCGGACAGCGCATGGAGAACCTCGCGAGCATGGAGAAGATCCGCATCATCCTCGACGGGGTTCGCGACGGGAACATCGTCATCCTCGAAGAGGGGCTCTCCCCCGACGAGGAGTCCAAGCTCATCGAGGTGACGATGACCGAGATCAGCCCGGACGAGTTCAACGGCATCGAGATCGAGACGTACCCACGCTCCCAGACCAACGACGCCTCCATCCTCGACCGCATCATGGGGAAGGAGGAGACGGCGAAGCTCACCGTCATCGGTCCGGCGAACCAGATCGAGACGTTGCACAAGGACGAAACGCTCATCAGCGCCCTCGTCTCCCGGAAATAATGCCGCACCAGTGTACCGACTGCGGGCGCACGTTCGAGGACGGCTCGAAGGAGATGCTGTCGGGCTGTCCGGACTGTGGCGGCAACAAGTTCCAGTTCATCCCGGCCGACGCCGTCGACGAGTCGGTCGAGGCGAACTCACCGGGGGACCCCCCGAGCCGGAGCTCCTCCGCTGGCGCGGTGAGCAAGGCGGCCACCACGGTCCGCGACTGGGTCGGCGGCGGCAGCGACGACGCCGAGCGGCGACCGGGCCGCGACCGGTCGTCCGGTGACCGCCCGTCCGACGAGTGGCCGAAGTCCGCGACCGAGGACTACGACACGCCCGCGGAGAAGGCGGCCGCCCGGTCCAGCGACGAGGGTGGGGCGAGCGCCGGGGCGTCCGCGACGGCTGACACGGCCGCCGACGCGTCCGCGACGGCTGACACGACCACCGACGCCTCGGCGACCGATACCTCTACGGCCGATGCCCAGTCGGAGGCGGCGTCCACGACGCACACCGACCCGAACAGCGACGACGGCACCATCCAGGCCCGGGCAGCCGGTGACGAGGACAACGCACAGGCGAGCGCCCGGTCGGATGTCGTCTCGCCGGACGAACTGCCGGAGGGGACCGCGACACCGCCGGCGGATGCACCGGAGATGGCCGACGCCGCTGCGAACGAGTCCGGACGCGCACCCGAACCGGGGACGGCAGCGGGTGGTCGGGAGAGTCCGGCGGAGAGCTCCGGGGCCCCCGACGTCCCCGGTCCGTCTCCCGACACCGCCGCCGACCGCCACGAGGTCGCGGATCCGGCGGACACCCAGATCGAGGACCGGCCGGATCTCGACGAGCTTCGCGAGGAGCTCAACCAGCAGTTCGAGAGCATCAAGATCCTCAATCCGGGTCAGTACGAGCTGAACCTGATGGAGCTGTACGACCGCGAGGAGTACATCATCTCGCTGCGCGAGGACGGCCGTTACGTCATCGACGTGCCGGACTCCTGGCGCGGCGACGACTGAGGCCCACCTCCCACCGTTCGTCTCGACACCCCTCTACTTCTACTCCAGAGCTCCCTGATAGGCGTGGAAACGTGAATATAATAGCTATCCGGATTCCAGTCGAAACAGTGGTGTAGCACGGACGCCGGAACTGATAGTTTTAAGCACTCCCACCCGTTCGTGACGAACATGAGCGAAGCCACGAAGATCGTACTCGCGACGGTCGGAATCGCCGGAGCACTGTCTGTCGCGCTGGTCGTCGCCAGCCTCGGCATCTGATGTTCCAGGAACGGGAGCTTTCTCCGCAGGTCGCCGCCGTCCGTGAGCGCCACGCACCCGACGCGCTCGTCCTCGACGCGGCGAAGGACTTCGAGACGCTGCCGCCCGCGCAGGCGGAGGACCTCGGGCTGCTCGTCGACTCGCTCGACCCGAAGACGTACCCGCGGGAGTGGCTCCCCGCGGACGCGCCGGCGGTGCTCGACCGGCTCGCCGGCTCCACGTTCACCATCGGTGCGCCGGGCGACGGCAGCATCGCGTGGACACATCAGACCGACCCCCCGGTCGTCATCGTCAAACCGCGTGTGCAGGGCTCGCCGACGGAGTTCGTCGACTTTCTCGTCGCGGAGGCGCTCGTGGAGGTCGGGCTCGACGTGCCGGAGCACTTCCTCGGCTTCTTCCAGGAGCACTACCGCGAGTTCGACGCTGCGGTGTCGCTGGACCCGAACGCCACCTACCAGGTCGCGGCCGCGCTGTACGACGGCTGGGTCGGCCTGCACACACGGGACGTCTTCGCCGGTTGGCTCGAGACGGAACCGGCACTCGGGGACGCTTGGCAGGACGCCGGAAACCGGCTCGAAGGGCGGCTCGACGGGCTCTCCCGCGAGGTGGCACTCGGCAAGACCGACTTCGCCGACGCCACGGAACTCGCCTGTAGCGCCATCAAGCACGCGCTGGAGCTCCCGGCCCCGTTCGGCGCGCTGGACGCACATGCCTACCGCGACCGGGGTGCCCCGTACGCGGTTCGCTGGGCGGAGAAGACGTTCGAGAGACTCGACGAGAACTGACCTCGTTCGGCCGGCCGTCCGCTTCCTACTCCTCGACGCGGTCGAGCACGACCCCGTCGTCGAACCCGCCGCGCTCCTCGCATTTCGCCCGTCGTTTCTGCTGGAGTTCGTCCGCGTCGATGGTCTCGGCGTCGCGTATCGCCGCGACGACGTCGAGCACGTCGCCCAGCTCCGCGGCGCTCGGATCGTCGCGGAACTCGGTGGCCTCCTCGACGAGCTTCTCCCGGAGCCGTTCGCGGTACGCCTCCCCCTCGACGGTGTGCGTGACTGGTGTCTCGTCGTTCTCGCGGATCACCTCGGGGATGCGGTCGCGGACGAGCTTGTCGTACGTTCGCATCTCTGAACGTCGGTCAGTCCCGGATCTCGACGTTCCCGTCGACATCGAGGTCGACGACCACGTCGAACAGGTCGCGGTAACCGGTCTCGGTGTCCTCGTCGTGGACCTCGTCGGAGAGGTGACACAGCGCGATGGCGTCGTGTTCGTCGACGAGGTCGACGAGGCGTTCGACGGCATTGCGGGCCTCGTCCTCGCCGGCGTAGTAGGCGAGCTCGGTGATGGAGTCGAAGCTGACCCGCAGTTTGCCGTCGTGTTCGTCGAAGAAGCGTTCGGCCTGCTCGACGATGCCGGCGACGTCGTCGGGGGCGGAGACGTAGTGGACGCGGTCGCTCGACCGGCGCGAGTAGCCGCGTTCGACGCTCAGCGTGTCGAGGATGACCGCCTTGGAGTCGTCGACGTCGTAGTAGTCGAGCTTCTGGCGTACCTCGCGGGCCGTGGTCCGTGTCGAGATGACGAGAAAGTGGTCGGTGTCGTCGCGGAGGAAGTTGGTGTCGATGCGGTCGGTCTCCCCTGTCGAGGGATGGACCAGCAGGATGCTCGTTCCACCCGCGACGGTTCGGTCGCTCCCATCGATACCGAGCGTGTAGTCCATACACGCGGGAACCGGTGGCGTGAACTTAAGCGTGCGGGTGGTCGATTGCGTGACGGTAGCGGGGGACACCCGGCCGTGTTGGGGGGCGATTCGGAACCGCTGACGAGATTCGAGACCGGGACGGGGGATCCGAGTCCGTCACAGCAGCGAGTCGGCCGTCGCGGCACCGACGACGCTGAAGATGGCACCGACGGCGGTGGCCTTGAGCGTCGTCTCGACCACGTCCATGTTCGTGGGGTCGGTCAGAACCTCGCCGTCGACGAGGAACGTGTTCGGCGCGTCGAAAGCCAGTGCGAGGATGAGGACGGAGCCGAAGGAGACGACCATCAGCGAGACGAACCGCAGCGGGACACCGCCGACCTCGGCCTCGCGGTCGGGGTTGCGGTCGTCGTCGGCCTTGTACAGCGCACCGTAGCCGATGGCGAAGACGATGGCGACGACGGCGACGGCGTGGGCCGTGCTCATGCTCGCCGCGAGCACCCAGACCTCCTCGGTGACGACGAACGGCCCCGCGAGCAGGAAGCCGCCGACGATCTGCTGGGCGCTGTCGGCGAGCTGGAAGCGCCGTCGGGAGCCGACCATATCCACCCCTGACTCGGGCACCCGAGTAAACGGTTCCGCTCTCGGACGGGGTGGAGTGGCCGTCGCTGCCGTGTCGAACCCGTTTTGGTCGGGGCGACCGAACCCGTAGCCATGAGCGTCAGAGCAGAGTTCGACGCCTGGGCGAAGGACGGCCGCGACCGGGGGATGGAGGAGCGCCATTGGCACACCGCCAAGCACGCACTGGCGCGGATGCCCGTCGAGGCCGGCGACACGATCGTCGACCTCGGCTGTGGCTCCGGCTACGCCGGCCGGGCACTGCGTGACACGAAGGACGCGGGCCGGGTCTGGGGGCTCGACGGCTCGCCGGAGATGGCCCACAACGCGCGGTCGTACACCGACGACGGGGCGGTCGCCTACCTCGTCGGCGACTTCGGTTCGCTCCCGTTCGCGACCGATTCGGTCGACCACGTCTGGTCCATGGAGGCGTTCTACTACGCCGCCGACCCGGCGCACACACTCGAGGAGGTCGCCCGCATCCTCCGCCCCGGCGGGACGTTCTACTGCGCGGTGAACTACTACGAGGAGAACGTCCACTCCCACGAGTGGCAGGAGTTCATCGAGGTCGAGATGACCCGCTGGAGCGCCCCGGAGTACCGCGAGCGGTTCCGCGAGGCCGGCCTCCACGTCGCCGAGCAGGACACCATCCCGGACCGGGACATCGACATCCCCGACGCCGACGCGTTCCCGACCGACGACTGGGAGACGCGCGAGGACATGGTCGAGCGCTACCGGACCTACGGGACGCTGCTGACGGTCGGTGTGGCGCCCTGACACCGTTTCGGACGGACTCGTTCAGTGCTCGCGCGGGTCGGGTGTCTTCTCGCCGGCCTCGACGACGGTCTCCAGCCAGTTCTCCTCGGGCGGTAGCGGGCAGGCGTAGGCGTCGCTGAAGCCACAGAACGGCGTGTAGGCGAGGTTGAAGTCGACGACGACGGCCTCACCGTCGTCCAGCTCCTGCTCCGCTTCGAGGTCCATGTACCGGCCGGCGTCGTAGCTCTGCTGTCCGGTCGTCTTGTCGCGGAACGGGACGAACAGCGTCTCGCGGTCCTCGCCGGTCGGTCGGTACGCCGCCAGCGCGTGCGTCTCGCCGCCGAGCTCGAACGTCAGCTCGCCGACCTTCCGGTAGCGCTGCTCGCCGCCCGTCGTCGTCTCCATCCGGGCGATCTCGTCGTCGTCGCCGTCGACGAGGTGGAGCGTCGCCGTCACGCGGTAGTCGGGGTCCGGCTCGAAGTAGTCCAGCCCGTCGAACGCGTCGCGCTCGGGTTCGGGAACCGGCGAGTGCGGGTGGCTCGCGAAGAACTCGTCCTTCTCGGCCCGTTTCGCCGCGAGCTCCTCGCGCCAGTCGTCGACGTCGAACTCGGCGGCTGTCCCGGCGTCGTCGGCCGTCTCGCCGGCGTCGCTGTCGGTCATACCCCTTGATTTCCGGTGGAGATGGGTAGCTGTTGCGCTCCGGGATGGGCGTGGGACCGCGCCGCCCGAATCTCACCCTTCTTGAACGATGCCGGCCCACCCTCCGACAAGCCTATGCACGGGGGACGATGAGCGCAATCCAGATGGACGACTGGCGGGACGTGTTCGGACACGCAGCGCCGTACGACGAGCAGGTCGACGGCATCGAGACGACCATCGACACCGCCCGTGACGGCGGATTCACGGTGGTCGAGGGGGCCTGCGGGACTGGCAAGACGATGCTCGCGCTGACGGCGGGCATCCACCTCGTCCGCGACCCCGACAGCGACTACGAGCGCGTCCTCGTACTCACGAGCGTCAAACAGCAGCTCCGCCAGTTCGAAGCGGATCTGGAGACGATAAACGAGAACCTGCCCACGGACTGGGACCCCGTCTCGGCGCTGACGCTGGTCGGGAAGTCCGACGTCTGCCCGTACAACCGCGAGCATGCGGGCGGCATCGACGACGAGAACGTCTACGACCGCTGCGACTCGCTCCGCGAGCGCACCCGCGACCTCGCCGGGGAGGGCGGTGCGACGACTGCGGAGGCCCTCGCCGCCGAAGCGAGGAGCCAGCAGATAGACCTCGCGGGCTCCGGCGCGGGCGGCCCCGCAGCGTCCTACCTGGAGAGCGCGGGCGAGATGTCGCCGTACCCGCCGACGATGCCCGAGTACGACACGGGCGGCGCGGACGTGGAGTTCTGCCCGTTCTACGCCCGGTTCCTCGCCGACCTGCCCGACGACGGCGACCCCGCGGAGGCGGTGCCGTTCGACCTGACCGAGACCGGCCTCCTGCGCCCCGACGACCTCGTCGCGAAGGGGATGGAGTACGGCTCCTGCCCGCACTCGCTGATGGGGGTGCTTCTCGGCCACGCCGAGGTCGTCGTCGGCAACTACTACCACGCGTTCGACCCCCGGACGACGAGCTCGTTCACCGGCGCGCTGCTCGACGACTCGACCTTCGTCGTCTGCGACGAGGCGCACATGCTCGAACCCCGCGTCAGAGACCTCGTCAGCGACCGCGTGGCCGACGCGACGCTCCGCGACGCCGAGGCCGAACTCACCCGGGTCATCCAGCCCGTCGAGTTCGACGAGGGCAGCGGGGAGGCGGCCCGGCACACCACTGCCGACGCCGAACTCGTCCGGGCCGAACTCTCGGACGCCGAGGTCGGCCTCCCCGAGCTGAAGGCCGCACGCTCGTTCGTCACCGACGTCCGCGAGGAGCTGGACCGCCGTGTCACCGCCCACCTCGACCGCGAGCACCGCTCATGGCGCGCGGACCTGACAGAGCTACACGACGACGAGATACCGCTGCGGGACCCGGACACGCCACAGCCCGACGAGCTGACCGAGTGGGCCGAACGGGCTGGGTACGGCCCCGCCGACTGGACGAACCTCCCGAGCGTCGCGGCCGTCGTCGCCAGAGTCCTCAACGACGCCGAGGACGAGGAGAAGTCCAGGGCCGTCGAGGGGATGGCCCGCACGCTCGCGTCGTGGTACCACCGCGGCCACACCGAGTACTTCCGCGAGATAGAGCTGGAACGCACCTGGGACGACACCGAGCCCGCCGACTCCTGGCGGCGCGCGTACAACGCCCGGCTGGCGATCCAGAACTGCGTCCCCTCCGGCGTCATCGGCGAGCACCTCGCCGAGTTCGGTGGCGGTGTGCTGATGAGCGCGACGCTCGAACCGCTCGACGCCTTCGCGGAGGTCACCGGCCTGAAACACCTCCAGAACGAGGGGCGGCCGGTCGAGACGCGAACCTACGGCCTGCACTTCCCCGCGGAGAACCGCGAATCCTTCGCGGTCGACGCGCCGAAGTTCACCTACGACAACCGGGGCGACCCCGGCGAGGAGAACCGGACCCGGCGGATGCACGCCGACGCGGTCTGTGCGGTCGCGAGCCGGCCGGGCAACGTGCTCGTCGGGATGCCGAACTACCGCGAGGCGGAGTGGATCGCGGGCGTCTGCGACGAGCGGCTCGACAAGCCCGTCCTGCTGGACGAATCGAGCGCGGACAGCACCACGGAGTCGCTGAAGGACGAGTTCTTCGCGGGCGACGGGAAGGTGCTCGTCACCAGCCTCCGGGGCACGCTCACCGAGGGCGTGGACTACCGCGGCGACCGGCTCTCGGCCGCGGTCGTCTGCGGTGTCCCGCTCATCAACACCGCCTCGCCACGGACGCGGGCCCTGAAGCGCGCCTACGACGACAAATGGGGCGACGGCTTCGAGTACGCGCTGACCGTGCCGGCGGTCCGGAAGGCGAGGCAGGCCATCGGGCGGGTTATCCGTGGCCCCGAGGAGGTCGGCGTCAGGGTGTTCGTCGACGCGCGCTACGCCCGGGACTCGTGGGATTCGGTGCGCGAGTACTTCCCCGAGACGGAGCGCGAGGAGTTCCAGCCGGTCAGTCCCGACATGCTGGACCTGGGGCTGGACCGGTTCTGGTCGACACAGAGGTAGAACGGGAGCTCAGTCCCAGCCGTCGGACTCCTCGACGCCGAAGTTGAACCCCTCCATGTCGGGACCGTCGCCGTCGAAACCGGGGTCCCAGTCGGGGTCGTCGTTCGCGGGCTCCGCGGGCTCCTCGCGGGTGAGGTCGTCGAGGTCGACGGTCTCCATATCGTCGTCGAGTTCGGGGAGGTCCGTGGAGTCACCGAGTGTGAGCGCGTCGAGTTCGAGGTCGTCGACGGTGCCGGAGAACTCCAGCTCCTCGGCGACGGCCTTGAACTCGTCGTGGGCGGTCTCGTAGTGCTCGTCCGGGTCGTCGACACGCACGTCGTCGAGGCCGAAGGAGTCGTTCTCGACCCGGACGGTCTCCGGTTCGCTCTCGCCGCCGAAGGTGAACGTCTCCTCCTCGCCGTCGTCGTCGAAGCCCCAGTCGTCGTCATCGTCGTCGGACCACGCCAGCTCCTGGTCGTCGGTGACGTCGTCCCAGGAGATGTCGTCGCCGTCGTCCGCGACGGACTCCTCGGTTGGGTCCGCGTCGGTCTCGGCCGGTAGCGAGAGCGCGTCCGGGTCGAGGTCGTCGAACGGATCGTCGTCGGTCTGTCCCTCGTCGGTGTCGGTGATGGTCTCGTCGATGTAGGTGACGCCGCCGTCGTCGTCGTCGGTCGTCTCCGACCCCTCCTCGTCGCCGTCTTCGCGCCCCACCCCGAGCGCATCGTAGACGGCGGAGAGCCCGGCACTGACGACGCCGATGCCGGTCGACTGCCCATCGGACCTGCCCACGGTCATACCTCTCATACTGGAGCAGCTCCAGTTAATTCTTTCCCAACAGAATCCGAACAGAAACCTGTTGGCCAGTCAACGTGTGCCACGGTGGCCGGCGGGGCGACCGGAACGCACTTCCCCCGACGGCGGCCACTCGCGGGTATGTCGTTCGACTGGGAGCGGGACTTCTACGCGGCCACGGACTGGGACCGCGGTGCCTACCTCGGCGGCGAGGCGATGCCCGGTCATCTGGAGCGCTTCTTCGAGCGCGTCGGCGTCCCCGAATCGGTCGCGGACGTGGGCTGTGGCCCCGCGCTGGTCCCGTTCGAGCTCGCACCCGGGTCGCCCGACACTGACTTCTACTGCTACGACGTTGCGCCCTCGGTCGTCGAGGCGAACCGCGAACGGGCGGCCGAGGAGGGCCTCGACAACCTCCACTTCTCGGTGGCGGGACTCCCCGACCTCGGGGTCGACAGCGAGTTCGACCTCGTCTACTGCATGGCGACGCTGTACTTCGTCGCGGACGCCGAGCGCGCCGTCACCGAACTGTACGAGCTGGTCGCGCCCGGCGGGACACTCGTCTGCAACTACCCGAACCGCTACACGAAGG
Source organism: Haloarchaeobius litoreus (assembly GCF_024495425.1). Classification (NCBI taxonomy): domain Archaea; kingdom Methanobacteriati; phylum Methanobacteriota; class Halobacteria; order Halobacteriales; family Halorubellaceae; genus Haloarchaeobius; species Haloarchaeobius litoreus. The sequence goes on from NZ_JANHJR010000003.1 coordinate 914,176, forward strand.
TGTGGGTGAACGAGGACACCGACGACACGCGGCGCGCGGCGTTCGAACTCGTCGGCCGCGGCGAGAACCTGCTGTCGTACGATTGGATCGGCGAACTGCTCGGTCGCACCCCCCGGAGCTACTGGTCGGCCGTCGGCGCGGGCGACGCCGACTACGCCCGCCGGTCGAGCCCGGCGGTGTACGTCACGAAGCCGGAGTAGCCCTCAGAGCCGGTTCTCGGCGAGCGTGTTCTCGTTGACCCAGACGAAGCCGTCGTCGGTCTCGCGGCGCTCCGCGGGCGAGGGCGTCGCGGGGTCGAACGTCTCATCGAACTCGATGCGGACTTCGTCGCGCTCGGCGGCGGGGAACTCCGGGACGAACTCGTCGTCGTCCAGCAGGCCCTTCACGGAGATACCGCCGCCAACGTGGATGGCCGCTCCGTAGGCCGCGAGCCGGTCGTCCTCGCTGGACTCGACGTCGACGCCGAAGTCGTCGTCGGTGATTCGGGCCTCCGTGCGTTTCGGGCCGGTACCGGCGAGGTCGGTCACGTCGAGTGCGTCGTCGTCGCGCCCCTCGTCGGCGGGCTCGCCGACCGACTCGGTCGCCGCCTCCTCCTCCAGCTCGTCGAACACGTCGCCGAGCGCGTCGTCGGCCGCCCGCGAGACGGCCGGGCCACCGCCACGGAGCTCGAAGCCGTCGGTGCTCGAACCGGTCGTGTCGGTGTCGTCGCCGGTCGAGCCGGCATCCTGGCTCCCCGCTGGTGCAGTGTCGACCGCCGTGGCCGCACGTGCCTCGATACCTTCGTCTGCCGTCGCCTCCTCGCCGTCGGCCGGCAGGAGCCCGTCGCTCCAGCCATCGTCGGCCACCGAGGCGTCCGTCTCGCTGTCGTCGTCGGTCTCGCTGTCGTCGTCGGTCTCGCTGTCGTCGTCGGTCTCGCTTCCGTCGGCTGCAACGTCGGCGTCTTCGTCGGCTACGGGGTCGTGTGCGTCGTCGTCGTCCTCGCCGCCGGGGTCGAGCACCCAGTCGTCGTCGTCCCAGAACGGCGTCGTGTCGTCGTCGGTGCCGGGGCTCTCACCATCGTCCGCCTCGCCTGCTTCGTGGCCGGCGTGTGTCTCGCCCGCGTCGTCCCGGTGGTTTGCATCGTCACCGACGAAGTCGATGAGGTCGGCCGGGTCGTCCGTCGTCCCCGGATCGTCCGCCGTCGTCCCCGGGTCGTCCGCCACGAACCCGCCCTCGTCGTCGAGGACGGCGTCGGGGTCCGCCTCGACGGGGGCGTCGAGGTCGGCGACGCCGGTGGCCCGGTCGGGGGTGCGGTCCGCGAGCGAGGGCCCGTCGGTCTCGGTGACCCAGTCCGGGAGCGGCACGTCGTCGCCGTCGCCGGGGACGTACGCGCCGGGCTGGTACTTCGCGAGCAACGGCCGGTCGAACACCTCGACGCGCGGGCCGTAGGACTCGTCGAGGCGTGCACGCTCGTCGGTCTCGACGAGCGCGAACCGCCAGCGGTCGGTCCCGTCGGAGAGCTGGACGAACTCACAGCCGAGCCCGTACAGCAGCCGGACGTTCACCGCGTCGACGAGCGCGGGCAGGTTGTAGTCGCCGAGTGGGGTGTCCGGGTACTCGAACGGGGCCTCGCGGGTGATCCCGTTCGCGTCGGTCACCGAGAGCGTGTAGGGCCCGGGCGATTCGCCGTCGGCCGAGACCGGTCGGCCGTGGGCGTCCCGCATCGAGAACGACCAGTCGATGGCGTCGAAGACCGATTCGAGGTGGGTGGCCGGGGCGTGGCTCCAGTAGCGGGCCGGCGCATCGATACCGCGGTCCGACGCGACGACGACGTCCCGCAGGAACTCCGTCGGGTGGCCTGCCGCCTCGAGCGCGCTGGCGAGTGCACCCTCGGAGGCCGGCGCGTCCGTCCGAGCGCGCACGTCCGCGACGGAGACGCCGAACGAGCCGAGTACGTCGGCACAGACGACCGCGTCGTGCTCGTCCTCGCGTCGAGACCGGGAGGTCATCGTCCCGAGTTGGCCGAGCACGCGGTTAAATATTTCTTGCTAGCTATTGAAGAAAACGGCCCACCCCGGTCAGGCGCGGTCGCTGTCGAGGTCGATGTCGAGGCTGTCGAGGAGTTCCTCGGCCTCGGCACGCTTCTCCTGGTGGTCCTCGAGGAACTCGCGCATCAGCACGGCGGCCTGTTCCTTGCATCCACCGCACAGACGCTCGCCGTTGACGCACTCCTCGTACACCTCGGTCGCGAGGCCGTCGTCGTCGTTCGCGAGCAGGTAGGCGTACAGCTCGTAGACGGGGCAGTCGTCGGCCTCGCCGCCGAGCTCGCGCTGTTCCTCGGCGGTCTCCCGGCCGCCGGTCGTCGCCGCCTTCACCTTGTCGTAGCCGTCCTCCGGGTCGTCGAGCAGGCTGATGTGGCTCGCCGGCACCGAGGAGGACATCTTCCCGCCCGTCAACCCGGTCATGAAACGGTGGTAGATGGACGACGGCGGGATGAAGCCGTAGCCGCCGTGGTCGACCTCGACCTGCCGTGCGAGCTCCGCTGCCGCCTCGGCGTCGAGTTCGAACGAGTCGACGTGGCCCTCGTAGACGCGCTTCTCGCCCTCGACGGCGTCGACCAGCCCTTCGAACGCCTCGTCGGTCGCCTGTCGGTCGAAAAAGCGCGTTCGGGGCCGGAACGGCTCCATACCGGCGGACTGGAGCTTCTTCACGACGCTCGCCCGGGCGGACTCCTCGATCTCCGGTACGTCGACGCTCGGCCGGTCGGACTCGAAGTCGACCCCGCTCTCGCCGTGGGCGAGGTACTGGGCGGCGTGGACGCAGCGGACGGTCGTCTCGGCGTCGCGAACTGCGGCCAGCTCGGAGAGCGCGTCCCACGCCTCCCCGAGCAGCTCCCGTTCCGCGTCGTCGGCCTCGAAGCTCGCGTACGCCTCGGTCACCTTGAAGAATCGCATCCGGGTCGCGAGGTCGCGCGCGAGGCGGATGTGCGGGTCCTGGTCCGGCCCGACCGGGATGACCGTCGGCTTGGGCTCGTCGAGCTGCGGGTAGAGGATGTCCGCCATCTGGGTGACGACGCTCTGCATGTGGCTCACGTCCGTCTCGCCGTCGAAGCCGTAGATGGCCTGCAGCTCCGAGTAGTTCGCCTCGATGCCGAGCTCGAACGCGAGGTCCTGCAGCTCGCGGTTGTCGGACTGCCGGTACAGCTCCCCGTCCTCGGCGTCGAAGCCGAGCGCGAGCAGGCTCAGGAGGTAGTCCCGGGAGTGCTCGTCGATCTCGTCCCACGTCAGCCCGCGGGCGGAGTGGGCTTCGAGGTCGGCGATGAGCCCGTAGGCGTCGCCGCCGCGCTCCTGGTGCCAGATTATCTCGTCGAACACCAGCTTGTGCCCGATGTGCGGGTCGCCGGTCGGCATGAAGCCCGAGAGCACCGCGAACGGCTCGTCGTCCCGCATCGCCGCCGCCACGGGGCGGTAGTCGCGGTGGCCGAAGATGACCCCGCGTCGCATCAGGTAGTGCGGCTTCGGGATCTCGGGCAGCAGCTCGTCGAACTCCTCGATGCCGAACTCCTCGAACAGCTTCCGGTAGTCCGCGACGGTCGAGGAGCCCCACGGGTCCAGCGCCACGTCGTCGGCTCCCTCAGCCGCCGCGTCGCCCCCGTCGGGCAGCACGTCGTCGGCCGGTGGAGCATCCGTATCGCGCGTCATCTGTTACCGGAACGTGGCGCTGGCGCGCGCAAAAAGCTTCGCTTGTGGGCCGTCGTCGGCCACCCAGCCGTCCTACTCGGAGAGCCGGACCGTGACGACCGGCACCGGCGACGTCCGGACCACCTGCTCGGCGACGCTCCCGATGAAGTAGTGGTCGAGCCCGGTCCGGCCGTGGGTGCCCATCACGACCATGTCGACCGGCTCGTCCTCGACGAACCCCAGAATCTCCTTCCGCGGGACGCCCTCGCGCCGGTACGTCTCCACCGGCAGGTCGTCGGGCAGCGCCTCGACGGTCCCCTCGATGGCTACATCGGCGCGCTCGCGCTCCGCCTTGTCCCAGACCTCCGGCGAGAGGCCGCTGGTGGGGCTCTCGAATCGGTTCCGCGTGTCAACGACCGAGAGCACGTGGACCGTCGCGTCGAACCGGTCGGCGAGGACCGCGGCGTGCTCGGCTGCGGCGTCGATACCGTCGCTCCCGTCGGTCGGCAGGAGGATATCGTCGTACACACCGGATGGCGCGTCGGGAGCGTCTTCAAACCCGGGATTGCGGGCTCGGTGGGGGCTCAGAACCCACCGGTCGCCATGAGGAACAGCGCGACCGCGATGACGGCGAACAGCACGCCGACGCCCTTCTTGATGGTCCCCGTGTCGAGTGCCGCCGAGACGTACGGGGCGATCTGACCGCCGAGGGTCGCCGCCGGCACGGTCCAGACGACGATGTCCCAGCGGGTCGTCGCGAGGTTCATCGTGTGGCCGCCGACGAGGCCGCCGCCGAAGACGTGGACGAGGGAGGCGAGGACGGCCGTCGTCGCGACGACGATGTGGTTGGTGCCGATGGCGACCCGAACGGGGACCTTCGTCCGCAGCATCGAGATGATGCCGAGTTCGCCGATGCCGAAGCCGGCCAGCCCCTGGAAGATGCCGCCGACGCTGTAGTTGAGGAACCGTTCGACGTAGCCGCCGCGGGAGTACTCGTAGTCGTTGCCGTCGCGGTCGACTCGCGTGACAATTCCGTCGGCGTTGGTGGAGACACCCGCCGGGCCGAGCTTGTCCGCGTCGTTCGGGAGTTCGGCTCCGCCGTCGGCCGACACCTGCTCCGCGCCGTCGTCGCTCCCGGCCGGCTCCTCGTGGCCGAGGTCGGCCCGGAACAGCAGGTAGGAGGCGGCGAGCAGCGCGATGCCGAGCAGCGCGTGGAACAGCGGCTCGGGGATGATGAACGAGAGCAACGCGCCCGCGACGACGAACGGCACCGCGCCGAGGACGAGCGACCCGGCGAGTCGCCGGTCGACCAGCCCGTACTGGATGAACGCGAGCGAGGAGCTGGAGAGGCCGAACGACTCGCTGATGAGGCCGATCTTGACGAGCGTCTCGGGCGAGAGCCCCTCGCCGGTGATGACGGGGTAGATGAAGATGAGGAACGGCACGAACAGCGCGGAGCCGCTGATTCCCACCGTGTTGACGATGGTGGCACCGGTGAGGAAGAAGAAGAATATCCACCAGTACTCGAGCCAGTAGCCCGCCCCGGGGTCGCCGGTCGGTGCGAAGGAGTATACACCGACGACGAACAGTACCGGCGCGAGGAACACGAACACGTGCTGGTACTTGAGGAAGGTCTTCTGGATGCTCCCAGACGACGACGGGTCGTTCATTGGGGGTACCGGCACCGTTGGGAGGTGGGGTATAAGTGGATTTTCGTCTCGGATGGTCTGGCTGGATTAATCACCGGGTTTCGAAATCGAACTGTTCGACGGCGTCAGCGTCTACCGAATCCCGGTTTCGGGGGCTGGCCCTAGAATGCCTAATATTTATCCCGTGGGTCGTGCTAGAGTGTAACGTATGAGTTTTCCAGAGGGGCAACCCGAGCCGAGCGAGCGGACGCCAGTAGACGACAGTGGTGATGCGGTCGACCCCGCCCCGAAGGATGGCCCGTTCTCGACGCTGCTCGACCCGATCCGGCGACATTTCGACACCTGGGCCGGACGCTACGTGGAGATGCGCGTCGAAGCCAGAACCGGTCGTCGGGAGTAGCGTAGCGGTCGACTTCTTCCTGCGGTTTCCGCGACGACCAGCGGCGGGTCTCGCCGGCGCTACCCCCGCCAGCTGAGACAGGTCGCCGCCCAGGTGTATCCGGTGCCGGCGGCGAGGAAGAGCACGTCGTCGCCGGGTTCGACCCGCCCCCGAGACAGCCCCTCGTCCAGCGCGAGAATCTGGTCGGCGGACTGGACGTGGCCGTAGTCGTCGAGGTAGTAGGCGTCCGACTCGGGGTCGCAGCCGAGGTCGTCGCAGAGGTACTCGTGGAACGACCGCTTCATGTGCGTCACGGCGAGGAAGTCGACCGACTCGACGCCGGAGCGGTCCATCGCCGTCTCTGCGACCTCGCGGAAGTTCGGCAGGCTCACCTCGGCGAGCCGTTCCTTCATCGACTCCTGGTCGGGTACGTCGAGCGTGTGCAGCCCGGAGTCGACCGTGTCGTGACTCGGCGGGCGCTTCGAGCCGCCGGCGGGCATCACCACGTCGTCGGCGAACGAGCCGTCGGTGACGGCCGCGCTCTCGCCGACGGTCGCCCGAACCCACTCCTCGTCGGGGTCCGATTCGAGCACCATCGCGCTCGCACCGGAGCCGAAGTTGAACATGAACGACGAGCGCTCGTTGCCGTAGTCGACGAGGTCCTCCTCCCGGCTCGCTGTGACGAGCAACGCGCGGTCGACGTGGTCGGCGAGCAGCTGCGCCTTAGTTTGGCGGATGGCCAGCGGCGCACCGGCACAGAGTGCGTACGACTCGTTCGCGTAGGCGTTCTCCGCCCCCAGCTCCTCGGCGATGGCGGCCGCGGCCGACCAGACGACGTGGTCCTTGTACTCGCTGCCGTGGTAGCACACGAGGTCGAGGTCCGCCGGTTCGAGTCCCGCGTCGGCGAGAGCCTCGCGGCCGGCGGCGACGGCCATGCCGGTCGCGTGGTCGTCGTCGGGCGGACAGACGTGCTTCTCGCGCAGGCCCATCTTCTCGACGACGACCGCCTCGGGGATGCCGCTCTCGGCGGCGATCTCCGCGCCGGAGACGGTCTCGTCGGGGACGTAGGTGCCGTAGCCGGTGAGCGCGACGGTCGTGTCGTCGGTGCCGCCGTCGGGTTCGGGCCCGCCGCGGTCGGGCCCGGTCCCGCTCACAGCTTCCACCCCCTGACGCGACCCTTCACGGCCTGTGCGACCTGTCCGGCGACGGTCCCGCCGAGGTACGCCCGGAGCGTCCCGAGCAGCCCGTTGGGCACGTACAGCACGAACAGGACGAACAGCAGGCCGATGTAGAGGCCGGCGCGTCCGTTGAGGAACACCTCGATGGCCTCGGCGACGGTGAAGCCGTCGATGATGACCGTGTTCAGCGTCCCCTCGCCGAGCTGGCTGCGGAGGTACGGCAGCAGCCCGCCGCCCTCCTTCGTGAGGAACTCGTGCAGCCCCTCGTGGAACAGCCGGCCGAACAGCGGCCCGGCGACGGTGCCGAAGCCGCCGATGATGGACGCGAGCAGCGCGTCCCCGGCGGTGAGGAAGTAGAACGAGTTCTCGGGTGCGACGGAGGTCCGATAGCCCGTGAACAGGCCACCTGCGACGGCTCCGAAGAACCCCGAGATGGCGAACGCACCCATCTTCACGCGGAACGTGTCGTAGCCGACCGCGCGGGCGCGCTCCTCGTTCTCGCGGATGGCGATCATCGCCCGCCCGAACGGCGAGTGGATGATGCGCTGCATCGCGAAGTAACAGACCAGCACGACCAGCCCGACCATGTAGTACGACACCTCGCCCGGGCCGAGGGCGATGGTGTGGCTGATGGGGGAGAGCGCGCCGATGCCGGTCATCGCCGCGAAGTCCATCCCCCAGGTGAACGTGTCGCCCTGGAGCTGGCCGATGGTCATGTTCAGCGAGTCGACGTACGGAACGCCGATGGCGAAGCCGTCCTGCCGGCCGAGGACGGCGATGCCGTCACGCGGGTTCGCGCCGACGTAATCCCAGTTCGAGAAGAACACGTAGAGGATCTGGGCGAACCCGAGCGTGATCATCGCGAAGTAGACGCCGGTGAGTCGGAACGCGACGGCACCCATCAGCAGCGCCATGACCACGGCGAGCAGTCCCGCGAGGAGCAACAGCACCATGAACGGCGTGCCGTTGCCGAGCAGCGGTACCTTCCCGTTCGCGACGAGGATGACGAAGTACGCCCCGAGGCCGTAGAACGCCGAGTGGCCGAACGAGAGGTACCCCGTGTAGCCGCTGATGAAGTCGAAGCTCATCGCGAACAGGCCGAAGTAGAACACCGTGATCATCGTCTGCACGCGCGGCAGGAACATCGCCATCTCCGCGCCGAGCGGCGAGCCGATAGCGAAGGCGTGGACGAACGGGTAGAGCCCGAAGAACGCCACGACGAACGCGTGGACGACGTGCTCGCGGAGGTAGTCGACGAGGTAGTGCTCGTCGGTGGCCGTCTCGGCCGCGACGTCGGTGGAGTCGGCCGTGGCGGCCGCACCGCCGTCGGTTTCGGGCGTGTCGGTTCCCGCGTCGGTGTCGTCCGCCGTCACGTCGGCGGCGTCGGTCGCACCCTCGTCGGGCGCGTCGGTGGGGTCGCTAATGGCCACCCACCTCCTCGACGCCGAACAGGCCCTGCGGACGCAGCACGAGCGTGCCCACGAGGATGAGGAAGATGAACAGCTCCGGCAGCGCGGAGAAGCCCACGATGTCGCTGGTGAACAGCTCCGTCGTGAACGCGTCGACGAGACCGACCAGCAGCCCGGCGACGACGGTGCCCCGGAACGTGCCGAGGCCGCCGACGATGACGACCACGAACGCGGGCAGCAGCACCTCCGCACCGAGGTCGATGCTCGCCGCCCAGGCGCTGTCCCACATCAACAGTGCACCGGCGACGCCGGTGATGCCGACGCCCACGCCGAAGACGACGGTGAACGCCTGGTGGACGTTCACGCCGAGGGCCTGGGCCATCTCGCCGTCCTCGCTGCCGGCACGGATGTAGAGACCGTACCGGGTCCGGGTGAGGAACAGCCAGACGCCGGCGGTGATGACGATGCCGAGCAGTATCTGGAACACCTCCAGCCCCTCGACGCCAAGGCCGAACACGTCGTGGGTCTTCGAGATGATATCCGGACGGGTTCCCTGTGCGGCCAGCCAGTCGGTCGACGGCTGGATGTCGTAGAACAGCAGCACCATCCGAAGGAGTTCCTCCAGCACGAGCGTGACGCCGAACGTCAGCAGTATCTGGTACAGCGGCGGCCGGTCGTACAGCGGCCTGATGAGCGTCACCTCCATCGCGCCACCGAACGCCGTCAGCAGCGCGAACACGACGACGATGGCGACGAAAAAGAGCGCGATACGGCCGACGTTGCCGGTCGCACTCGCCGCGAAGGTAACCATCACGAGTCCGCCGAGGTAGGCCCCGATGGCGGTCAGCGAGCCGTGTGCGAAGTTGAGCACGCCCATCAGGCCGAAGATGAGCGTCAGCCCGGCGGCTATCATCACGTAGAGCGACGCCTTCGCGAGCCCGTCGAACAGCACCCGCGCGAGCACCGACGGGTCGAGGAAGTGCAGGAGTGCGTCGACGAGCGAGACGAGCGGGATCACGTCAGGTACCTCCGTATCTCCTCGTCGTCGGCGCTGACGCCCTCGGTCGTGTCCGAGTGGACGACCTCGCCGTGGTCCATCAGGTAGAACCGGTCCGCCAGGTCCATCGCGAGCGGGAAGTTCTGCTCGACGAGCAGCAACGAGGCGTCGCTGGCGACCGCACGCAGCGCGTTCGCCACGTCCTCGACGATCTGGGGTGCGAGCCCCTCGCTGGGCTCGTCGACGAGCAGCAGCTCGTTCTCGCCGACGAGGCCGCGGGCGATGGCGACCATCTGCTGCTGACCACCGGAGAGGTTGCCGGCCTTGCGCTGCCGGAACTCGCGGAGGTCGGGGAACGCCTCGAACGCACGGTCGAGGTGTCTGACGACGCCCTCGCCGTCTTTCACGGCGACCTCGATGTTCTCCTCGACGGTGAGCTGGGAGAACATGCGTCGGTCCTCCGGAATCCAGCCCATGCCGGCCTGTGCGACGTCGTGGGTCTGCCGGCCGGTCACGTCCTCGCCGTCGAAGGTGACGGTGCCGTCACGCGGCGGGGTCAGCTGGAGTGCGGTCCGCAGCGTCGTCGTCTTGCCGACGCCGTTGCGGCCGACGAGCGCGACCGTCTCGCCCGGGTCGACGTGCAGCGAGACGCCTTCGAGGATGTGGCTCTCGCCGTAGTACGTGTGCACGTCGTCGAGTTCGAGCAGGTGGCTCACGCGACGCCACCTCCGTCCTCGCCCGTCGCTCCGCTCCCGTCACCGCTGTCGTCGCCGGCGGTCGGCGCGTCGGGGTCGTAGCCGCCGAGGTACGCCTCCTGCACGGCGTCGTCGTCGCGCACCTCGGTCGGCGGGCCGTCGGCGATAAGTTCGCCCTGGTGCAGGACGGCGATGCGGTCGGCGAGGTCCATCACGACGTCCATGTTGTGCTCGACGAGCAGGACGGCGTGGTCGGTCGCCACGTTCCGGATGAGGTCGACGACCTCGTCGACGCTCTCGGAGGAGACGCCCGCCGCCGGCTCGTCGAGCAACAGCACGTCGGGGTCGCCCGCGAGTGCGACACCGAGCTCCAGCTGGCGCTTCTCGCCGTGGCTGAGGTTCTGTGCGATGTCGTCTGCCTTCGCCGCCAGCCCCACCCGTTCGAGGATGGTTTCGGCCTCGTCGACGTACTCCGGGAACGCGCCGACGTTGCGCCAGAAGCGCGTCGTTGCGTCGCCGTGGGCCTGTGCCGCGACGCGGACGTTCTCGCGGACCGTCGTCGTCGGGAACAGGTTGGTTATCTGGTACGACCGGTGGAGGCCGGCGCTCGCCGTCTCGTGCGGTGCGAGCCCGGTCAGGTCGTGCCACCCGTCGTCGTCGTGGAACTCGACGCTGCCCTCGCTGGGTTCGAGCTCGCCGGTGAGCAGGTTGAAGAACGTCGTCTTCCCCGCCCCGTTCGGGCCGATGAGCGCGCAGCACTCGTCGCTGTCGAGGCCGAACGAGACACCGTCGACGGCGGTGATGCCGCCGAAGTGCTTCGTCAGCCCGTCGGTGCGTAACACCTGGTCCGCCATCGCCTACAGGTCGCAGCCCATCCCGGGGTCGTCGGCCGGGATGGTCGTCTGGTCCTTGCCGACGCGGGCGACGGGCTCGCCGGGCATGATGCTGGCTCCCCAGTTGTCGGCCCACTCGTCGCTCGTCGGCACGGGGTACGCGACGGTCACCTCGGAGCGCGCCTGGTTGTTGTACTCCTGGTAGGTGTACGCGTCCGCTCCCTTCGGGGTGTCCGCGACCGTCATCCCGCGCATCGAACCCGCGATGTCGATGCCCTCGGTCGAGCCCGAGGCCTGCACCGCCTGGTGTAGCGAGGAGGCCGCGGTGAACGTCCCCGAGGTGAACAGGTCCGGCACCTTCCCGTAGGCGCTCGTGTACATGTCGACGAACGCGGTGTTGATGTCGTTGCTGTACTGGTTCCAGTGGTACCGGGTCGTGAACGGCCCGATGCGCGAGTCGCGGATCTTCTCTGCGGTCAGCGGCTCGCCGAGCAGGTTCGTCAGGACCTGCCCGACGACCGCGTTCGTGATCTCCGTGGCGAAGCCGCCGAAGACTCGCATGTCGTAGCCCGCCGCGGTCGTCATGAAGTTCGGCAGCGTGGCGACCGTGAAGCCGGGGACGACCGCGTCGGCGTTCGCGTCCACCGCGGCCTCGAACAGCCCCTCGAACTCGGAGTACCCCTGCGGGACGAACCGTTCGCCGACGATCTCGATGCCGTTGTTCTCCAGCACCGTGCGGTAGTTGTTCACGACGGCGCGACCGAACGAGTAGTCCGCACCCATCAGGAACACGCGCTGGATGTCCGTCTCCTGTGCGGCGTACGTGCCGCCGGAGCGGGCGTCCATCGCCGTGTTCTCGTTGGCGCGGAACACCTGATCCGAGCAGGTCTCGCCGTTCGCCGTGATGTCGGCCGAGGCCGCCGGCCCCGCGATGAACGGGATGTCGACCCCCGACGTGTTCACGACGGTCTGTGCGACGCGCGTCGCCGACCCCGACGAGGAGCAGCCGAAGAGCACGTCGACTCCGTCCTGCTGCACGAGGTCGGTCGCTGCCGTCTGTGCCACGTCCGCCGAGAACTGCGTGTCCTTGAAGATGAGCTCCCAGGTCACGTCGCCGTCGTCGATGGTCCGCGTCCCGGTCTGGACGTCGGTCAGCGGGTCGGAGTCCGTCCGGTAGGCCAGCCCCGAGAGGAAGCCCCAGATGGACTGCATCCCGTAGTACTGGAGGTCGCCGGACATCGGCTGCATGATGCCGACCTTGACAGTCCCCGAGGCAGACACGTCCGCCTGGGTCGTGGTCTGCTGTCCACCACCGTTCGTCGTTCCCCCGTCCGTGGCTGTGTTCTGCGTCTCCGTGCCGTTGCCGTCTCCACCACTCGTACACCCGGCCAGCGCGCCGGAACTGAGTGCACCCAACGTGGCCATCATTCGTCTTCGTGAAATGCTCACGCGCGACATACTCGATACTATCGAATCAAGACGGGCAAGAATTGCGAGGTTAACATGTTAAACCGTCAGTCGTCGAGTTCGGAGAGCGCGTCGACGACCCGTTCGACCATCTTCTGCTGACCGCGCCGCAGGTTCTTCGAGACGGCGGGTTTCGAGACGCCGAACTCGTCGGCGAGGTCGCCCAGCGTCGTCTCCCGCGGGCTCTCGAAGTAGCCCTCGTTCGCCGCCGTCTCCAGCGTGGTGCGCTCCACGTCCGAGAGGTCGCGACAGCCGCCGATGAGCGTCATCGCCGCGCCCGCGTTCTGGACGATGTCGTTCATCGACGGCAGCGTGACCGAGTCGCGCTCGACCACGTCGAACTCGTTCGCCTTCTCCAGCTCCGAGAGCGTGCCGTCGGCGCGTCCCTCGTCGTCGAAGCCGACGTGCCACATCTCGCTGCCGTCCTCGATGTAGAACGGGCCCGTGATGTAGCCGTCGTTGCGCCGAATCGTCTCCATGGCGTCGGTCTGACCCATCACCGTCTTCAGGTGCGCCACGTCGTCACGCTTGGCCAGCAGGTCGATCTCGTGCATGTGGTCGTGCTCCTGCAGCGCGTGCAACCCGTTGTCGAGCGCCCCCCTGTCTGCCCCTTCGACGACCATGCGGCATTCGAGCTCCTCCGCGACCGGGTGGAACTCCCAGTGCGCCGCTGCGAACGCCACGTCGTGGTCGGTGGTGGTGTCGATGAACGGGCAGTCGTACTGCTGCATGTCCACCGAGAGATCTATCATAATCGTTCGTGCCTAGTGTTCACACATCAGTACGTCTGTTCATAAGCGTTTCTTTCCCAACGACTGTTTCGGCGCCGGAACGCCGGAAAAAAGCAGCGTCGAGGCCTGCGCATCACTCGCGCGCGAGGCGGAACGCGACCGCGAGGCCGAGGAGTATCATCCCGGCGACAGCGATTTTCACCCCGAACGGGGGTCGGGACGCGTCCTCACCTGCCGTGGCCGCCATCGCTGGTCCCGGTGGTGCTCCCGCGTCGGCGACCGTTGTGGCAGGAGCCGGCGACGCCGCGCCGGTATCGGCCGCGGTTCTCGAGTGAGGTGCCATGGTGACGTTCTCTCCCCCCGTCGAGGCCGACTGGTTCAGCGGTTTCCAGTCGCTCCCGTCGTGTCGGTCTCCGTCACTCCCCGGACCTCCTGGGCTGGTCTCTCCCCCGTCGCCGCGTGCCCCGTCCGCGCCGTCCGCGCCGCCACCGTCGCCTTCGCCGCTTCCTCGGTCGTTCTCCACTCGGGTGTCGGTGCTGGCGTCTGTGCTGTCGGCCGGGCCGTTCGCGTCGAAGTCGGCCGTGCTTTCGGCCTCGAACGTGGGCTCGTCGCCCGCGTCGGGGCCCGGTACGGTGCCGTCGGCGACGGTCGCCGAGCCGGTTTCGAACGCAGTCACCCGCTGTGCCAACTCGTCGTCCACCGGATTCGCGAAGTCGTCATCCTCGGTCCCGGTGGCTCCGGGAACCGTCTCTTCCGACGCCAGTTCAGGGTTCTCGGCGGTCGTGCCCACCGACGAAACCGCCTCCCCAGCCGGTTGGTTCGCCTCGCTCGTGCCGGGGCTCGCCAGGTCGGCCGGGTCGTCCGTGCCGGCGTATTCCTGTGGCACCTCACCCGTGTTCGCCTGCTGTTGTTCGCTGACCTGGTCCTGCTGCTCGGTAGCTGTCCCGCCCCCCATCGTCGCGGCGACGAACGGTGCACAGAGCACCGCCACCACGACGAGACAGACCAGCCACAGCCTCGGCTTCCGCTCGCTCCCCCGGCTCTTCCGGTAGCGTATCGACATTCGCTTCCCCCCTATCCGCACCCCCCACGCCGCCGGTGGCCCCCACCACCAACGGCGATTCGCTTCGCGGACGCTGCGGTATAGTTACTGTATATTCGGTACTCGAATAAAAATAACTTTCGACATTGTATATAAAGTAAATTTATAAATGGGGTGTGGTGGCATGCCTCTCTCACTACGGTGGGAACGGCTCCACAGAAACGGACCGTCCGGCTGCCTGGCCGGCAACCAGCCGTCTACTCCCCGCCGAACTCCCGCGCGATGCCCTCGCGGTCGACCTTCGACGGGCCCGACGTGGGCATCTCGTCGACGAACGCGAGGTGGCGCGGGCGTTTGAATCGGGCGAGCTTGCCGTCGAGGAACGCGGTCAGCTCCTCGAGGGTCAGGGAGTCGTCGCCCTCCACGACGGCCTTGCCGACCTGCCCCCACTGCTCGTCCGGGACGGGGACGACGACGACCTCGTCGACCTTCGGGTGCCCGGAGACGACGTCCTCCACCGCGGCAGGGTAGACGTTCTCGCCGCCGGAGACGAACATGTTCTTCTTGCGGCCCTCGATGTAGACGTAGCCCGCGTCGTCGCGGCGGGCGAGGTCGCCTGTCGACACCCACCCCTGCCCGAACGTCGCCTCGGTCTCCTCGGGCGCGTGCCAGTAGCCCGCTGCGGCGTGCGGGCTGGCGAGTTCGAGCTCGCCGACGGTGCCCGGGTCGACGGGGTTCCCCTCGTCGTCGACGATGCGCACGTCGACGTGCATCGCGGGGACGCCGACGCTGTCGGCCTTCTCGTGGGGCCAGTTGGTCGGCATCGTGAAGTTGTTCGGCCCGCACTCCGTGAGCCCGTAGCCCTGCGAGAGATCGACGCCCCGGTCCCACCACGCCTGCATGACCGACGCCCGGCAGGGGCCGCCGCCCGACTTGACGAACCGGAGCGTCGAGAGGTCGGCGTCGTCCCAGCCGTCGGCCTGCGTCATCATCCGCAGGACGGCGGGGACCGCGACGAGCAGTGTGGCATCCCGTTCATCGACGATGGAGAGCACCTCGCTCTGGTCGAACTCGCGCGCGATGACGACCTCAGCCCCGAGGTGAAACAGCGGGACGGTGATGACGTTCCAGCCGCCCGTGTGGAACATCGGGAACACCATCGGCGTCACGTCCTCCGGGCGGAGTCCCCACGCAGTGATGGTGTTGACCGAGTTCCAGGCGATGGTGCCGTGCGTGAGCACCGTCTCCTTCGGCGTCCCGGTCGAGCCGCCCGTGTGCAGGAACATGTGGGCGTGGTCCTCGTCGACGCCCGCCGGCTCGACCGGCGAGTCGTCCCCGGGCAATGCCTCCTCGAAGGACTCGTGACCCATCTCGCCCAGTCCGAGCACCGGGCCGTCGTAGTCGCAGGCGTCGTGGTCCAGCGCGTCGGCAATCAGGTCCTCGAACGGCTCCTCGACGACGAGCAGCGACGGGGCCACGTCCGAGAGCAGTTCACCCAGTTCGCGCGGGGCGAGCCGGTGCGACAGCGGCGCGAGCACGCCGCCGGTCTTGCCCGTCGCGAAGAACAGGTCGACGAGCTCCGGTCGGTTCCGCGAGACGACGGCGACCCGGCCGCCGACAGTCACGTCTCCGGGGTCGCCCTCGCCCGGGGTCGCCCGCCCGGCCCCGCCGACGTTCGGCATCGTCTCCGCATCCTCGGCGTCGACGCCGTACCGCCGGAGGAGCCGTGCGACGCGGTTCGCCCGTCGGTCGAGTTCCGCGTAGGTGTACGCCTCGCCCGTCGTCGCGTCACGCAGTCCGACGCGATCCGGAGAGAGCGACGCCCGCCGCTCGGACCAGGCACCGACCCAGCCGCCTGCCCGCTGTCCGGCGGTCGAGCCCGTTCCATCCCGGCCGTCGGTCCCGCCGGCTGTCCCGTCGTCCCCCGAACTACCCATCGTGTGCCTCCACACCCGCGTGCGCGTCGCCGGCGTGTACCGTCACGTGTCCCCGGATGTTCGCCGTCACGTCGTCCGCGGACTCGATGAAGAACAGGTGCGAGCCCCCCTCGTACAGCTCGAGTTCGGCGTTCGGGAGCGCCGCGGCCAGCCGCTCGCCGTTTGCGACCGGAAGCACGCGGTCGTCGGTGCCGTGGAGCACCAGCGTCGGCAGCGTCAGCTCGTCGAGCCACGGCGTGCTGTCGAAGGCCGCGACCGCGCCGGCCTGGGCGTTCCGTGCGGCCTCCGGCGCGTCGGAGTCGAGCCGCCAGTCGACGATCCGCTCGACGAGTTCCTCGTTCTCCGCGGCGAACTCCCCGGTCATCGCGGGCGTCATCTTGTAGCGGATGGCCTCGCGTTCGTCGTACTCCTCGGGCACGTCGAACATGTACTCCTGTGTCTCCGGGGGGGTCTCGACGGCGTCCTCGCCGCCGTGGGAGGTACAGAGCAGGGTCAACGAGACGGCGCGGTCGTGGTCCCGGGCGTACTGCTGGGCGGTCATCCCGCCCATGCTCGCGCCGACGACGTGCGCCTCGTCGATGTTCTCGGCGTCGAGGACCGCCTCGAGGTCGCTGGCGAACGCGTCGATGCTGTACGCCTCCGGGTCTTCGGGCACCTCGGACTCGCCCGTCCCCCGGTTGTCGAAGGCGACGGTCCGGTAGTCGTCCAGTCGCTCGCGCTGGAACCGCCACATCCAGCGCGCGTAGCCCAGTCCCTCGCAGAAGGCCACCACCGGCGCGTCCTGCGGTCCGTCCACGTCGTAGGAGATAGTCACCCCGTCGTTGTCCACGGTCGGCATAGCTGTGGCAACGATTGTCGGGATAGAAAAGACCCCGTTTTACATGTTAACCCCTAGCTTGAACCGGGTACGACGTTCCCCTTCGGACATGACAGTCGCGACGGTGGGGGACTCCGCCACGGTACGCATGACGGTATCGACCGACGAGATCGAGGACTACGCCGCGCTCGTCGGCGACGACAACCCGCTCCACGTGGACGACGGCTACGCCGCCGAGACGATGTTCGAGGGCCGCATCGCCCACGGGATGCTCCCTGCCGGCCTCGTCAGCGCCGCACTCGCCGACCTCCCCGGCGACGTGGTGTACGTCTCGCAGGACCTCGAGTTCCGCGCGCCGGTCCGCCCCGGCGACACCGTCGAGGCGACGGTCGAGGTCGTCGAGGACCTCGGCGAGGGCCAGCTCCGGGTCAGCACCACCGCCGAAGTCGACGGCACGACCGTCCTCGGCGGCGAGGCCGTCGTCCTCTCGCTCGCCCACGAGCCCGCCGAGGGCAGCTGCGAGGCCGAAGCCGGCGCGGACTGACGCTGTTCTGGCGTCGCTCGACGCGGGAGGTTTACGAATATTGTAGACTCTCCACTCTCGGGCGACCCTCGCACCAACCACCACGGCGCGCGGCTGACGAGGTATGCGGTACGGTCGCGGTCGGGTGGAACTTTCGAGGTGGTGACAGCGACTCGAAAGTCGGCTGAACACCACTCGACACATCCCGTTGAGACCGACCGTCGCGTTTATCCGCCCGCACTGGGAACGTGACGCCGATGGAGCGTCTCCACGCCCGGTACCCGTTCTTCGCGGCCGCCCGCGAGGCGGTCGACGCGGCGGCGGTCGACCTCGGCGAGCTGGTCGCCCGGCCCGACGAGCCGGCGGTCGACCGTGCCGTCGACCGGGTCGTGTCCGCGCTCACCGACCACACCATCGGCGAGCCCCACGGCGACGACCGCATCGAGCTGCTGTCGTACCCGGTCGCACGTGTCGTCGTCTCGCTGGTGGACGACCCGGTGGTCACCCGGACGTACGCGAAGGCGGAGGCCGCGACCGCCCACGAACGGGTGCTCGCGGACCTGGACGACGGGGACGGACTCAAGTTCACCAGCAACGACACCGACCTCACGGTCGAGCGGCTCCTCGCGGAGTTCGACCTCGACGACGACGTGGTGCCGACCGACGACGGCTACGAGGTCGCTGTCACGCGGTACCTGCGGCTCGCGGGCGACCTCGACGACCCGGACTGGCGGCTCCCACGGCGGAGCCTCGCCGACGGCCAGGTGCCGGTCACCCACGACGAACTGCTCGAACTGCTTCGGGCCGCCATCGAGGAGCGCGTCGCCGCCGGGCTGCCGTTCGCCGTGCCCGACGCCATCGCCGAGCACCTCGACCACGCCGTCGCCGCCGTCGAGGACGTGCTCTCGGACCCGGCCATCCCGACCGAGTTCGAGTCCGTCGAGCCGGCGGCGTTCCCGCCGTGCATGGACGCGCTGCTCGAGCGGGCCCGCGACGGCGAGGAACTGCCCGACCACTCGTGGCTCGTCCTGCTGTCGTTCTGTGCGACGGTCGGGATGCACGCCGAGGAGGTCGTCGCCATCGTCGACCCGGACGACGAGACGGTCGCCGAGCGCATCCGCTACGGGATCGAGCGCGTCGCGACGTCGGAGGGCGAGATCGCGTACCCACCGGTGTCGTGTGCAACGATGCAGACGTACGGCGACTGCGTGAACAAGGACGAGACCTGCGAGACCATCGCGCACCCGCTGTCGTACTACGAGGCACGACTCGCGGCCGACGACTGATTACTCGTCGTCGTCGAGGTCGAGCCAGTACTGGCGCGTGTAGCCGACGATGGTCATCAGGACGACGAAGCCGGCGATGGCGTAGGCGAGCATCTGGCCTCCCTGGGTACTCAACACACCCGTGTCGTTCCCGTAGGCCATCCCGACGTAGGCCATGGCGGCGATGACGGCCAGGACAGAGGCGCCGGCGACCACGACCTCCTTGACGGTATCAGCGTCCATCTCGTGTCGGCGTTTCAGTGGCCGGGACAAAAGCGTGTCGTACTTACGCGACCGACAGCGTCATCGGCTCGAACGACAGGAACGCGGTCTCGTACCCCTCGTGCCGGGCCACCTGCGGCGGGATGGTCACCCGGAGCGCTACCTCGTCGCCTGACTCCAGCGCGTCGAGGCCGGTGCCGTAGTGGTAGCCGAGCTCGGGGTCGAGGACGGCGTCGAGCTCCTCGTCGAAGACTGTCTCGCCGTCCCGGGTAACGGTCGCCTCCAGCCCGAGCCGGGGGACGAGCATCCCGTTGTACGGTGTCCGCGGCGAGACGGCGAGGTGGGTGCCCGCGTCGAACCGGTCCGCCTCGACCGCCTGCACGACGAACTGCGCGTCGCCGGAGCTGGCCGTGCCGACGGTCGTCCCCGGCAGTTCGTCGGCGGCCGGGGCGATCCCCAGCGGCATGTCCATCGCCGTCATCGCGCCGACCGCGGTCAGATCACCCGCCCGGTCCGGGGTGTTCTCGTAGGAGATGTTCCCCTTCTCGGCCTCGCTGTAGGAGAGGCCGAGGTCGATGCTCGCGGACTCCTCGAACCGTCCCTCGAACGAACCGGTCGTCCGGACGCCGCTCAGGCCGCCGATATCGACCTCGACGGTGTATCTCGCGGTGCCGTCGAGCGCGAAGTTCGCCCCGTAGTGAAAGCCCATCGGCTGGGAGAGCATCGGGTAGATGACCTCCTCGGAGACGACCTCGTCGTCCTTCGTGACGGTGATGCTGACGCCGGCGTCGGGGACGACGACCCCGGTCTCGGGGTCCCAGACCGCGACCATGATGTGGGCCGCGTCGTCGGAGTCGATCGAGTGCTTCGTGACCGCCGAGCCGGAGACCGTCCAGAACCGGTGCGGGTAGCTGTACATCACGGCGGCCGCGAAGTCGCCGTCCGTGCCCATATCCTCCATCTGCATCCCCTCGACGTGCGTGGGGTGGTAGACGGCGTCCGGGCGGTCGGAGAGGACCGGCGGCTGCCCGGCAGTCTGTGTCTCCAGCAGACCGAAACAGCCGGCCAGCCCGGCGCTCGCGGCCCCCGCCGAAGCCGCGAGAAACGTGCGTCTGTGCATGTTGCTGCCTCGGGGACTGACGGAAAAACGGCTTCTGGTTTGCCCGTCGAAACGGTCCGTGTTCCGGCCTACTCCGGCTGCGGCGTCGGGAGCGCGCGGTGACGGCGCGGCGGCAGCAGGAAGTTCCCGCGGCGCTTGATGAACGTGTACTCCTGGATGCCGTTGTTGACGCGCTGGCGGATGGTCGGGGTGTCGGTCAGGTCCTCCCCGGCCATCGCGGTCTTCGTCGCGACGAAGTCACCGATGCCCTCCTGCACGGCGAGGAAGTGCAGGCCAGCCTCGCCGCGGTCCGTCGAGTCGAAGTCGCGACGGAGGATGATCGGCCGGCCGTCCCGCCGTGCCCGGGCCGTCTTCTGTGCGTGGCCGACGCGTCCCGCCGAGCGGGCGTCCTCCCTGACCGTCTCCGCACAGGCGCCGGCGCCGGAGTCGTCGCCGAGGTTCTCGCCGACGCCCTCGACGGTTCCCTCGTCCGCGTGGGCGGGGCAGAACATCTCCGCGACGCGCTCGTCCTGGTCCTGCTCGACGTACCAGTCGTCGAGCCGGAGCCGGATCCGCGAGACGTGCTGGGTCGTCCCGCCTGCGAACGGTCCCTCGGCGATGGTGACGCCGTCCTCCGTCGCCTGGGTCTTCTCGAACCCGGCCTTGAACCCCATGTACAGCGGCGACTCCTCCGGCACGTCGGCCTCCTCCGGGATGCCCGACACGTCGCTGTTCTCCGCCGGGAGGCCGGCACCGACGAAGCCGGTCCGACGGCCCGGGAACTCGTCGGGCAGGTCGAACACGTCGCCGAGGTGGGCGTCCATCTCGACGCCGTTGGCGGTGTCGCTGTTGCCCTTCAGGGCCTCCTCGGCCTCGAGCAGCGCCGTCCCGCTGTCGCTGGCGAGGTGGACGACGACGTCGTTCGTGTCCAGTTCGGGGTCCTCGAAGGAGGTGAGCGCCGCCGGCCCGGGCAGGTCCACGGAGTCGGGCAGGGACTCCTCGAACCGGTCGAAGTAGCGCGGCGAGTAGCCGATCGTGAACAGCAGTCCCTCGTTCGACCACTCGAAGGCCTGCTCGAGGTTCTGGAGGGCGGATTCGACCGTCTCACTCTCGTCGGCCGTCGGCGTGCCGTCACCGGCGTAGTCCGCGTACAGGAGGACGTGGTGGCTGGCGAGGACGTGGTTGCCGTGGTCGTCGCTCGGGAGGGCGTCGTTCCAGGCGTGCTGTCGGTCCGGCAGGCTGCTCGGGTCATCGACGCCCGACGGGACGGACTCGGCGTCGTCGCCGAACCGGCCGAGACAGGCGGAGAGGGCACTCATGCCGCCGATGGCGACCGCCGACTTGACGAACTCTCGGCGGTCGATTCCGCGGCTCTCGCTGGGACTCATTGCGATGTGCTTGGAACGCTCCGGCAAAAAACGGCGTGGTGCGCGAGTCGAAAGGGCGAACAGGCGACGAACAGCTGTCGCGCCGGGGTTCGTCGCACACCCGCCCGGGCCGCCGGCGCGCGTCGGTCAGGACACGCCGGGGCTGGCCGCGGCTTCGTATAAGAACTACTCGGCGAGTAGCTCGTCGACCAGCAGGGTGAACCGGTCCACGAGGCGCTCGGGCAGCGTGGGCGTCACGTCCGAGAGCAGTTCGCCGGTCCGCTCGGGGGTGGCGAGGACCAGCGTGACTCGGTTCCGGGAGTCCCGTCGCTTCCGGACGAGGTCCGCTTCGACGAGGTTGTCGACGTGGTGTTCGAGCGTGGAGCGAGCGATACCGACCTCGTCGGCGACCGTCGCCGGCCCCTGCGGGCCGCCCTCGATGAGCGTCACGAGCACCTCGCGGGTCGTCTCGCGACGGATGAGTGCGACGGCCGCGCGGTCGAACTCGTCGTACTCCGGCGGGTAGTAGTGTGTCCTGCCGAACAGCTCCTCACGGACCACCTCGCCAGCGCCGACAAGGTCGCGCACGTGGTACTGGACCTGCCCCGGTGCGACGGGCAGCTCACGGACGAGCTCGTTGAAGTGTACCCCCGGCGTCTTCTCGATCTCGGTCGCGATGAGTACTCTCGTGTCCGTCATTGGTTGACCCCCGTCCCCTGCCGGAGGGACCGCGCGTACCACACCGCACCGACGACGAGCGCCGTCATCACCACGTCGAGACCGTGCTCGACGAGGTGGTGGGTCGCGTCCGGGAGCATCCCCAGCATCGTGACCCACGCGACGGCAGACCGCGCGGCGATGGCGGCCAGCGCGAGCACCACGAGCAGAAACGGCCGCGAGCGTCGGCGGACGTAGGCAGCGAGTCCCAGGCCGAGCAGGACGGCCGAGCCGAGCGCGGCCAGTCCGACGACCGCGAGCAGCACCGGGTCGACGATGGTCGTCTGTGCGTGGAGCGGAGTGCCCCCCGGTGGGAAGCCCATTTGGTCGCTGTAGGTGTTCACGACACCTCAATCGTTCGATTCGGGTGGAAGACTTACGTACTCCCGACCCCTATTTCCACTCGAATTCGAACCGGGCTGAAACGCACGGTTCGATGGAGCATACCCATGGCGCACACCAGAAGCTCACCCGCGTCAGAGCACCCCGACTCGTCGCCCCCACCGACGACCGATACCATGGCACGGTACACCCGACCCGTCCCCGCCGACGCCCACCTCGACCCCCGGTCGCGGCGGGCACGGACCGAACCGATGGCTGTCGCCCCGCTCGGGAGCGGCCGCTACGCCGTCGCGACCGAGCACGGCTCGTACCTCGTCGACGCACGCGAGCACCGCTGTACCTGCCCGGACCACACGTTCCGGGACGAACGCTGCAAGCACCTCCGCCGCGTCGCCATCGAGATCACGGAGGGTGCGGTCCCCCCGCCGAGCCACGTCGCCGTCGGCTGTGCCGTCTGTGGTAGCACGACGTTCGTCCATCCGGACGGACCTGAACCGCACCTCTGCGACCAGCACGCGCTCCGCCGCGGCGACCTCGCCACGGACCGCGAGACGGGCGCGACCGTCCTCGTCGTCGGTGTCTCCCCACGTCGGGCCGACGAGGTCCGCATCGAGAGCCACGACTGCACCGTCGCCGAGTACGAGACCAACCGCGCGTACCCCCCGGACGACCCGGTCGTGACCGCCGTCTTCCCCGCCGGTGCCGAGTTCGACGACGGCACGACGCCGGACTCGCTCCGGGTCTACTCGTTCCCGGTGTCACGACTCCGGCGCGTCGACCCCGACCAGCACTGAGGTTCAAATAGCAGGACGTGGCCAACCCGGGCGTGTCCTGACCAGCCATCGTCCGGCGCGACGCGGTCGCGCGGTGTGTCGCCGGACGTCCCCGGGCGTCGCCTGCACCGGCCGCTCCGCAGCACCCCTGTTCGCCTACTCGTACTCCCCGAGGTCGCGCTTCCGCGAGCCGCCGACGAACTCCTCGAAGTCGGTGCCGTCGCTGAGCGCCGTCTCCTTCTTCACCCGGTAGTTCCCCCCGTCGGTCGTGTGCAGGTCCGCCGGGTGGAAGAAGAACCAGTCCTCGCGGTCGAAGCGGACCCCGACCCTGGCCTTCGCGCCGAAGTTCTGCGAGAAGTACAGCAGCGCCTCGATCTCCTCTCCGTCGAGGTAGATGGGCCGCCCCGAGGAGGACTTCGCCTCGATGGCGTAGAACCGCTCGCCGTCGCCCGCCAGGACGTCCGGTAGCTCCCGCTCCGTCGCACTCCCGCTCGCCGGCGCACGCATCACCGCGAAGCCGGCCTCGTCGAGGCGGTTGACGAGCTCGCGCTCCCGCCTGTCGCCCTTGCGGCTGGAACTCATGGCAGTTCATCGGCGAGCGCCGGTTAAAAATGACCCGTCGTCGGTCGCGCGGCCGCCGGCTACGTCTCGTCGTCGGTCAGCTCGGTGCCGCCGTCGGCGTCCATCCGACGGTCCTCCTCGTCGCCGTCCTCGACGGCCTCGATGGCTGCGGCGGCAGCGGCGGCCACGTCGTCGGGTTCCGCGCTGCCCTCGTCGGCGTCTGCGACATCGGCCGTCTCGTCGTCGGTATCGGCTGCCTCGTCGTCGGTGTCGGCTGCCTCGTCGTCGGTGTCGGCTGCCTCGTCGTCGGCGTCGGCTGCCTCGTCGTCGGCGTCGGCTGCCTCGTCACCGGTCTCGGCGTCCTCGATGCCTTCGTCTGCAGCGTCGACCGCTTCATCGTCGTCGCCGTCCAGTTCGACCTCCGCCGGGTCCTCGTCGTCCGGTGTCGCTTCGTCTTCGGCCTGCGACGGTTCGGCGTCCTCGTCTTCAGCGTCGACGGGTGCCGGTTCCGCGCTGGCGGCGTCCGACATCTCGGTGACCTCCTCCTCACCCGCGGGTTCGTCGGCTGCCTCGTCTACGAGGTCGATGTCGCCGACCTCGAGGTCCGCGCCGGCACCGAACTCGTCGCCGACGTCGACCTCGTCGTCCGTGACCGCCTCGGAGACGGTACCGTCGTCGGCTTCGACACTGGCCTCGGCGTCTGGTTCGTCGTCGTCCTCGCCCGAAGACCCGTCGTCTGGGTCGGTAACGGCCCCGGGCTCGTCGTCGTCTGTAACAGCCTCGGAGACCTCGTCATCGTCGCTCTCGTCGATGACCTCGGATGCCTCGTCGCTCTCCTCGGCAGCAGGGGCCGGTCCGGGCTCGTCGACCGTCGATGCGTCCACCGTCGCCCCGGCGTCCGCTGCCTCGGCCGAACCGCCATCGTCGTCACCCGGCTCAGCGCCGCTGCCCCCGGAGGCGACCGCATCGGCGCCGGGGACGCCGGCGTTGGCCGCCGCATCACTGCCCGGCAGGATGTCGCCGGGCTGGAGGTACCACCAGCCGCCGAGCAGCAGCGCCCCCACGAGGAAGGCGCTGAGCGCGATGGACGCCGCACCGGTCGCGGCGAGCACCAGCGAGAGGAGCACGCCGCCGGAGCCGAGCGCCAGCAGCATCATGGCCCGGAGACTCGTCTCGATCCGGTCCTCGATGACCGCGTCGACGTCGGCCTGCGTGACGTACTCGTCCTGGAGCGTCTGCTCGATGGCTGCGACGTCGGCCTCGGTGTCGGCCCGGAGGTCGGTCACGCGCCCGGTCAGGTCGTCGCGGACCGTGGCGGTCGCGGCTTCGCGCTCCGCACGGAGCGCCTCGACGTCGGCCACGAGGTCCGTCCGGACCGACTCTATCTCGGCGCTGAGCTCGGACCGGGCTGCCTCGATGTCGGCACCGAGGTCCGAGCGTGCCGACTCGACTGCGCTGTCGAGCTCGCCCCGGAGCACCTCGAACTCGTCGGCCGTCCCGGTCTCGTGCGCCGTGACGCGCTCGCGGAGCGCGTCGAGGTCGTCGGCGCGGGCGGCTGCGTCGTCGAGGTCGGCGAGCCGGTCGTCCGTCTCGGCCAGCGACTCGGCGGTCGCCATCCGTTCCTCGACATCGTCGACCGTCTCCACGAGGTCGTCGAGGTCGTCTGCACGGGCGGCTGTGTCGTCGAGGTCGTCGACGCGGGCGTCGAGCTGGTCGACCGCCTCTGCACGGGCGGCCTCCTGTGAGAGGTCGTCGAGCCGGGACTCCAGCGCGGCGAGCCTGTCGACCTCGGCTTTCGCCTGGTCGAGCGTCTCGACGGCGTCGCGCACGGTCTCGAGGTCGTCGGCGCGGGCGGCCGCGTCGTCGAGATCTGCCAGGTCGGCCCGGGTCTGCTGGACGTCGGCCGCGTCGGCCTTGAGCCCGTACAGCTCGGCGATGCTCTCGTCGAGCTCCTCGATCTCGCCTTCGAGCTGGTCGCGGCGCTGTTGGACGCGGTCGCGGAGCCGGTCCAGGAAGGCGGCCGTCGACTCGGAGAGCTCCAGGTTCAGCGCCGAGGCGATGGCGTCGCGGTCGCCTTCCGGGAGCCGTCCCTCGCGCAGTTCGGCCGCGAGTCGGGAGCCGACCGGCTCGCCCTCGCGTGGTTCCGGTGCCGACTCGGGCGGCGTCTCCGCGGCCTCGTCGTCGCTCTCGTCGTCCGCGCCGTCGCCGTCGGAGGCCGCGGTCGCCGCGTCGTCGAACGCCGAGGGTGCCTCCGTCGTCGCCACGTCGTCGGTCGCCGACCCGGGTGTCTCGCTCGGATCGTCCAGCGAGAGCGTCTCGACCGGTTTCTCGTCCGCCGCGTCGGCATCGTCGCTCCCCTCGGGTTCGTTCACGCTCATCTCCTCGCCATCGACGTCCAGCGTGGAGACGGCCTCGCCGGCGGCCTCGGCGGTCTCGTCCGCGTCGACCGTGACGCCGATGGCCGGCTCGTTCAGGAAGGGTGCGGGGTCGTCCAGCGACGAGCGCCGGACGCCGTACACCGTCGTCACCGATTCGTCCGGTTCGAGCCGGCGGCGGTACGCGATGTCGTGTGGTCCGGTCCGCCGCCAGTTCTCGGCCTCGTAATCGTCGTGGAAGCCGAACTCGTCCGGCTCCAGCGAGTCCGGTGTCGAGTCCCGGAGCTCCAGTGTCACCGGCTCGTCGCGCATCGATGCGATGTCGTACGTCACGACTGGCACGGCCGCCCCTCGGTCAGTCACCCACTTTCGAACCCGGACGCCCCCCTCGGCGACCACCACGGCATCACCGTCCGCTGGTGGCCAGTCGACCGATTCCTCGTCCGTCGATAGTTCGTGTTCCTCGCTCACGTTGGTGCATCAACATCCCCGACCCATTTCATCCTATCGGAAGGTTTCATGGAAATTAAGAGTTCAATGGGGTAAATTGATGCAATCCGAGGTGTACGGCGGGAAAATCGCCGACCGCCCTAGGTCCCGTGCTGCCAGGAGCCCATGTACTCGGTCTGGGCGTCTGTCAGCGAATCGAAGTCGACGCCTTCTGCGTCGAGCTTTATCTCCGCGACCTCCCGGTCGAGTCGGTCGGGCACCTCGTGGACGCCCGCATCGTAGGCGTCGCCGTTCTCGACGAGTTCGCGCACGCAGACGGCCTGCACGCCGAAGGACTGGTCCATGACCTCGACGGGGTGGCCGAGCGCGATGGGCGAGGCGAGGTTGACCAGCCGACCCTCGGCGAGCACGTTCAGCCGGCGGCCGTCGTCCATCTCGTAGGCCTCGACGCCGTCGCGGGCCTCGTACCGGTCGACCGCCATGTCCGAGAGCGCGTCGAGGTCGACCTCGATGTCGAAGTGGCCGGCGTTGGCGAGCAGCACGCCGTCTTTCATCCGCTCGAAGTGCTCGGCGGTGACGACGTCGCGGTTGCCGGTGACGGTGAGGAACACGTCGCCGACCTCGGCGGCCTCGGCCATCGGCATCACGTCGTAGCCCTCCATGTGGGCTTCGAGCGCGCGCCGGGGCTCGACCTCGGTGACGATGACGTTCGCGTTCTGTCCGCTCGCCTTCTTGGCGACGCCGCGGCCGCAGTCGCCGTAGCCCGCGACGACGATGTTCTTGCCCGCGTAGGAGAGGTTCGTCGTCATCGCGATGGTGGCCAGCGAGGACTCGCCGGTGCCGTGGACGTTGTCGAACAGGCGCTTCATCGGCGTGTCGTTGACGGCGAAGACGGGGTAGTCGAGCGCGCCGTCCTCGTCCATCGCGCGGAGGCGGTGGACGCCGGTCGTCGTCTCCTCGGCACCGCCGACGATGGAGTCGATGAGCTCCGGGTAGTCCTCGTGGATGGCGGCGACCATGTCCATCCCGTCGTCGACCGTGATGGTCGGCTCGATGTCGATGACGGCCTCGATGGCCTCGTAGTACTCGTCGTCGTCGACGCCCCGTTTCGCGTAGCTCGTGATGTTGTCGTGGGTGTCGAGCGCCGCGCTCACGTCGTCGTGTGTCGACAGCGGGTTGCAGCCGGTGATGGCCACCTCCGCGCCGCCGTCGGCGAGCAGTTCGACGAGGTTCGCGGTCTTCGCCTCGACGTGCATCGCCATGCCGATGCGCTGGTCCGCGAACGGCTGGTCGCGCTCGAACTCCTCGCGCAGTGCGTTCAGGATGGGCATGTGCTGGCGTGCCCAGTCCATCTTGCGTCGGCCCTCGTCGCGAGCCGCCTCGATATCGTCGAGTTGCTCGCTGATCGGCGGGTACTGACTCATACGTTCTGGGAGGGGTAGCTGGTGGAAAACCCTACCGGAGTCGGCTGGCGCTGCTGCCGCTCGCATCGCCTTCGACGACGTATGTAGGGCGCACGATTTTAGGTTCGGGTCGACTAGCCCCGTCCATGACTCGACGCTGCGGACCGAGCGAGGTGTCGCTCGTGTGAGCGGCGAGGGGAACGCGTCCGCCCGGGGGAAGGAGCCGCCGGCGGGTGCGGCGCTGCTCGCCGCCGCGGACACGGGTGTCGTCGTCCTCGACGCCGATGGCCGGGTGGTCTGGTCGAACGACGCGGCGACGCGGTACCTCGGTGTCGACGCCACGACAGTCGGCGGGCTGACCGCCGAGGTGTTCGCTGAGCAGGTCGCCCCCCGGCTCGCCGACGGTGAGGGGTTCGTCGATGCCGTGTCCGAGGGCGGCGTCGACGGTCCCAACCGGGAGCTCCACGTCGTCGATGGTGCCGAGGACCGGTGGCTCGAACGCCGCACCCATCCGATAGAGGACGGGGAGTACGCGGGCGGTCGGGTGGAGTGCTACGTCGACGTCAGCGACCAGAAGCACGCGCTCGACCGACTCGACCGGCGCGAACGGACCCTCCGCGCCGTCCACGACATCCTGCTCGACCGGTCGCGCGACCTCGACGACCGCCTCGACGAACTGCTCGACGTGGCCGGGCGGATGCTCGGAGCTGACCACGCCGCCTTCGCCCGGTTCGGCGACGGGCGCGTGCTCGTCGAGAACGTCATCTCCAGCGTCGACGCGGCCGTCGCCCCCGGCCACGCCATCGACACGTCGGAGACGATCGCGGGCGTCGTCTCGGGGCGGGACGCGCTCGTCCACGCCGACGACGCGGCAGAGCGGTGGCCGGACCGCCACCCGGTCGGCGTCGCCGGGGACGCGGGCCTGGACTACTACGTCGGCGTCCCGGTCGCCGTCGAGGGCGAGCAGTACGGCGTGCTGTCGTTCGCCGATGCCGCACCGAAGCAGGGAGGGCTCGACTGGGAGCTCACGCTGCTCGACATCACCGCGAACTCGCTGGGCCACGAGCTCGCCAACAGCATCCGGGAGGACCGTGCCGAGGAGCAGCTCCAGCAGGCGCGACGCGAGTTCGAGTCGCTGGTGCAGGACGTCGAGGACTACGCCATCTTCCGGCTCGACCCCGACGGACACGTCGAGAGCTGGAACCGCGGCGCGGAGGAGATCAAGGGCTACGAGGAGCGGGATATCGTCGGCGAGCACGTCCGGACGTTCCACACCGAGGCCGACCGCGAGATCGGTTACGCCGACGAGCTGCTCGACCGTGCCCGGGAGCGGGGTCGGGCGGTCGACACGGGCTGGCGGGTCCGGGCCGACGGCTCGCGCATCTGGGTGAACGCCGTCATCACGGCGCTGCACGACGACGACGGCGAGCTCCAGGGCTTCCTGAAGGTGACCCGCGACATGACCGAGCGGCGGGCACGCGAGAAACAGCTCGAGCACGAGCGCGAGCGGCTGGAGTTCGTCAACCGCATCATCCGACACAACCTCCTCAACGGGATGAACGTGGTCGAGGCGCGGGCGAACATCCTCGAAGGGCACGTCGACGACGACGTCGCGCCCCACCTCGCCACCATCCAGGAGCGTGTCGAGGACATGACCGACCTCATCGAGACGATGCGGACGTTCATGAAGGCCATCGTCGAGGGCGAGGAGCACGAGTCGCAGCCGGTGGCGCTCGACGACGTGCTCGACGACGAGCTGGCGAAGGCCGACCGTGCCTACGACGACGCGACGTTCGAGCACGACGAACTCCCGGACGTCCCGGTGCTCGCGGACGACCTGTTGCCGGAGGTGTTCGAGAACCTGCTGACGAACGCGGTCCAGCACAACGAGGGGCCGACCGCACGGGTTCGCGTCGAGACCGAGGTGGGCGACGACGAGGTGGTCGTCCGGGTGCTCGACGACGGGCCGGGCATCGACGAGGCGGTGATGGCGCACGTCTTCGAGAAGGGCCAGAAGGGGTTCGAGAGCCCCGGCACCGGCTTCGGGCTCTACCTCGTCCACGAGATCGTGGACTCGTACGGGGGGCGCGTCGAGGCGACCAACCGCGAGCGGGGCGGGGCGGCGTTCACCGTCGGGCTCCCTCGACCGTAGGGTCGGTCGGTTTTTTCTCGCATCGGGCCGACCCCGGTGTATGGACGCCCCACGCGACAGCACCCTCCAGACGGTCGGTATCCTCGGCGGGATGAGCAGCGAATCGACGGTCCAGTACTACCGCGGCATCGACGCGGGCATCAACGCGGAGCGGGGCGGCCACACCGCCGGGCAGGTGGTCATCCGGAGCGTGAACTTCGCGGACATCGAGGGCTTCATCGCCGACGAGCGGTGGGACGACGCCGGCGACTACCTCGCCGACGCGGCCGCCGACCTCGAAGCCGGGGGCGCGGACTTCGTCGTCATGGCGACGAACACGATGCACCGCGTCGCGCCCGCCATCGAGGACGCGCTCTCGGTGCCGTTCGTCCACATCGTCGACCCGACGGCCGAAGCCATCGCCGACGCCGGGCTCGACACCGTGGGTGTCCTCGGCACCCGGCCGGTGATGGAGGGCGAGTTCTACGAGAGCCGCTTCGCCGACCACGGCATCGACGTGGTCGTGCCGGACGCCGACCGTCGCCAGCAGGTCCACGACGTCATCTTCGACGAGCTGACGAAGGGCATCGTCACGGACGAGTCCCGTGCAGCCTACATCGCGGCCATCGAGGAACTCGTCGCCGCGGGTGCCCAGGGCGTCGTCCTCGGCTGCACCGAGATCGAGATGCTCGTCGCGCAGTCGGACGTGCCCGACACGCCGCTGTTCGACACGACCGCGTTGCACGTCGCAGACGCCGTGGACCGGAGTCTCGGCGTCGGAGCGTCGCAGTAAGGGGGAGTGGTGGGAACCGACCCGCCGTGATACGGGGGAGTCGCGGTCGGCGGTGCCGACGCGGTGGGGGATCCGCGGTCGGTCGGGCCGACGCGGTCGGGGAATCAGCTCGAGGGGTCAGCCTCGGTGGTCAGAAGAACGCGAGGAACGCGAAGACGCTGGCCGACGAACCGTTGTCGGAACCGCTGCCGTCGTCCTCCTCTTCGTCGTCGTCGCCGTCGTCACCGACGTGGTCCGGGGGACCCTGGCCGCCGTCCGTCTCGTTGGCGGTCGTGTTGTCCGCACCGGGGCCTGCGTGTGCCGGTGGGCCGGCGTGCTCCGGCGCGTTACCGGGGTTGTGCTCGATGACCCACTCCGCGATGTGGAGGCCGGGTGCCGAAACGTTCGAGTCGTTCGTCACGTTCTGGACGTACTCGGTGAGCATCCGGGCGAACTCGTTGTGGGCGTCCGCGGAGCTCTGCTCGCTGTCCGTCTCGTTCCCGTCGAGTTCCGTCTCGTTGTCGCCGTCGATGTCGGTCTCGTTCTCGTCGGCGTCGTCGGTCTCGTTGTCGGGCAGGTCAGTCTCGTTGTCGTCGGTCTCGTTGTCGTCCGGCGTCAGGTCCGTGGCTGTGCTGTCCACGGGCTGTGCCGGCGTCGCGCCTGCGGCGGCGGCCGCCGGGGCGACGGCACCGACCACGAGCAGCAGTGCGCCGAACAGTGCGAACGTCGTCTTTGTGCTCATCACACCCCATCCTGTGACAGAGAGGGGGATAAAGCCGTGAGCACGTTCATCTGGTTCATTCCGTTTGCCGGCTCGGCCAGACGGACGCAGAGATTGTTTCACCGTTTACAAACGATTCTCGACGTTCAATTCTGCGCCTGTCGCCGTGATAGGATAACCCACTAACCTTGTCAACAGGCCGATAATTTGATGGTCGTCGCTCACCCACTGCCGAGCATGCGAAGGGGACGGGGACAGTCGGCACCGATCGGGACGCTGCTGATGGTCGCGCTGGTGCTCGTCGCGGCGGGGGCGGCCGGGGTCGTCATCTTCGACCTGTCGCCGGACCTGCTCGGCAACGCGCCGTCGGCGAGCATCGACGTGAGCGTCGAGGGCAACGGCCCGGACGCACAGACGCTCGTCGTCAGCCATCAGGGCGGCGACGACCTGCGAATCGAGGAGTTCGACGTCGTCGTCCGCGACGGGAACTCGACCTCGCGGATGGCCCTGTCGGCGTTCGGGAACCGCTCCGGCACCAGCGACGGCATCGTCGACGCGGGCGACAGTCTCCGGACGACGCAACTCCTCTCCGGGCCGACCACGGTCCAGCTGATCCACCGGCCGACCGACGCCGTCGTCGACGAGCAGCGCGTCACGCTCCCATCCGCCAGCAGTCCGTCGGTCGTCGACTTCGAGTCCAGCGCGCCGACGCAGTCGTTCGAGAGCAACCAGGACGGCACCGGCGACACGACCGTCGAGGATAGCGGCGCGACCGTCTCGATGGAGGGGAACCAGTGGAAGTACATCGAGCGCGACTACACCGTGACCGAGAACACGACGCTCGTCTTCGAGTTCAGGAGCACCTCGATGGGTGAGATACACGGTATCGGGCTGGAGGACGACCAGGACCAGACCGGGGGCCGGGTCATCGAGGTGTACGGCGACCAGTACTGGGGCCACGACGTGGCCAACTTCGACGGCCTGGAGCGTTACCAGCAGAGCGACGGCTGGGTCCGCTACGAGGTGCCCATCGGTGACCACTACGAGGCGAACGGCTACGACGGCAACACGGAGTACATCGTGTTCATCACCGACTGCGACACGAACTCCGGCTGTACTCCCGACCGTGAGGACCCACCGAACTCGCGGTTCCGCAACGTCAGAATCTACGAGAACGACAGTTCCGCCTCGCTCGCACCGGTGTCGGTCGCGTAGTCGCGTGCCGACGCCGGTCTCTCGACTCAGACCCGCTCGACCAGCTCGGCGGCTGTCGTCTCCGCCCGCTCCAGCACGCTCTCCTCGTCCATCGTCAGCACCTCGCGGTCGCGCATGAGCACCGCCCCGTCGCACATCGTGTGGCGCACGTCGCTCCCCGTCGCGGCGTAGGCGAGGTGGCTCACGAGGTCGTGGCCGGGCGTGAGGTGCGGCGCGTCGAGGTCGACGACGACGAGGTCCGCCGCCGAACCGGCCTCGATGCGCCCGCCCGGGAGCCCCGTCACGTCAGCGCCGCCCTGCGTCGCCATCTCGACGACTGCCTCGGCGGGCACCGCGCTCGCGTCGTCGGCCGCGAGCTTGCCGAGCATCGCCGCGTCGCGCATCTCGTCGAACAGCGAGAGGTCGTTGTTCGACGCCGCGCCGTCCGTTCCGAGGCCGACCGAGACGCCCGCGTCGCGCATCG
The DNA here is from genome assembly GCF_024495425.1 of Haloarchaeobius litoreus. Lineage (NCBI taxonomy): Archaea > Methanobacteriati > Methanobacteriota > Halobacteria > Halobacteriales > Halorubellaceae > Haloarchaeobius > Haloarchaeobius litoreus. The sequence goes on from NZ_JANHJR010000003.1 coordinate 947,368, forward strand.
CCTGCACGGGGGCCATCCCGCTCGCGAGCTTCATGTTCGACGCCGGGCAGTGGACGACGCCCGCGCCCGTCTCCGCGAGCAGCTCGTGCTCCTCCGGCGTGGTGTGGACGCCGTGGGCGACGAAGTCCTCGGGTTCGAGCAGGCCGTGCTCGCGGGCGTACTCCAGGGGTCGCATCCCGTACTCCTCGACGATGGGCTCGACCTCGTCGACGGTCTCGTTCGCGTGGATGTGCACCGGGACGCCCGCCTCGCGGGCCTGCGGGACGTACTCGTCGAGGAAGTTGCTCCCGACGGTCGTCAGCGAGTGCGGCATGAACGCGGTGCGGACCCGGCCGTCGGCCGCGCCGTCGAACTCCCGCGCCACTTCGATGCTCTCCTCGGCGTCGTCGTGGGCCGTCTCCGTCCCCTTCGCCACGGTGACGACGCCGTGGCCGAGCCGCGCCCGGAGGCCAGCGTCCGCGACCGCGTCGACGATCTCCGGGACGTGGAAGTACATGTCCGCGAAGGCGGTCGTCCCCGTCTTGATCATCTCCAGCATCCCCAGTTCGGCACCGACCCGCACGTCCGCCGGCGTCAGCTCGCCCTCCGCCGGCCAGATGTCCTCCTGGAGCCACGCCTCGAGCGGCTTGTCGTCCGCGTAGCCCCGGAGCAGTGTCATCGCGACGTGCGTGTGGGCGTTCACCAGCCCGGGCATCACGAGCCCGCCGCTCGCGTCCAGTTCTTCGTCGCCAGTGAGCGTCTGGCCGACCTCGCGAACGACGCCCTCGTCGGCGTCGACCAGCACGTCTGCCTCCCTCACTGTGAGGTCCGGCGAGAGGACCCGTCCACCGGTGACTGCGAGTTCCATGTTGGGCGTGTTTTCGGTGGACGGGTCAAGACTCCATCGGGTACGGTTCGTGTTCTCTCCGGGTGGTGCTCACCCGAGTGGCGATGGATAGTTCGACCGGTAAGCCCCGGCTGGTTGGCGGCCGACACCGGCGGAGGTTTACGATATCTGTAAGCTCTCGGGGCGTCCCGGTGAGTCCCGGCGACCGACGGGCGGTTTTTTCGGCTGGCGGTCGTAACGACGACCATGACCGACCGCCCCGACGACCCTCCAGACGGGGAGCCAGCGACGAAGCCGACCGAGACCGACGACGGCGTCGGCTGGTCGTTCGACACCGATGAGCCGGAAGCGGCGAAAGCCGAGACCGCCGGACCCGACGCGACAGCCGAGACCGGCGAGACGACTCCACCCGGGCACGACGACCCGCCGACGCTCTCGTGGGACGGGTTCGCGCTCGGCTGGCGCGAGCACCGCCGCTACACCGCGTTCGCCGCGGTGCTGTTCCTGCTGAGCATCCCGCTCGGCGTCGCGCTCTGGGAGGTCGGCTTCGACCTGTTCGGCGCGATGGGGTTCAGCTCGCCGAGCGAGATGTTCCCCGACGACATCACCGCGCTGTTCATCTTCCTGAACAACACCCGCGCCTTCTTCGTGTTCATCCTCGGCGCGTTGACGGGCGGCATCCTGACGACCATCGGCCTCGTCTTCAACGGCGTGCTCGTCGGCTACGTCGTCACGCCCGCCGCCGCACAGGAGGGCTACGGCTTCGTGCTGCTGGCGCTGCTCCCCCACGGCGTCCTCGAACTGCCGGCGCTGTTCGTCGGGGCGGCCATCGCGTACCGCTTCCTGGGGAACATCGTGCTCTACGTCTTCGACCGCCGCGACCACTTCTACACCCGCGGCGAGGTGAAACGGACGGGCCTGCTCGTCGCCGTCTCGGTGGCCGCGCTCGCCGTCGCCGCCGTCGTCGAGATGCACGTGACGACGTGGCTGCTGGAGCAGGTGTACGGCACGCCAGCGCCCTGACGCCCCTGTTGCGCGCCGAACCGGCAAGCTCCGGGCGGATGGAAAGGCAGTTCCCGCCCGGACGCGAAGAGCCGTCAAATGCGCATCGCGGTACCGAACAAGGGCCGACTGCACGACCCGACCATCGACCTGCTGGAACGGGCCGGACTCCACGTCGTCGACGGGGCCGACCGGAAGCTGTACGCCGACACCGTCGACCCCGACGTGACCCTGCTGTTCGCCCGGGCCGCCGACATCCCCGAGTACGTCGCCGACGGCGCGGCCGACCTCGGGGTGACGGGTCACGACCAGGTCCGCGAGGCCGGCGTCGACGTCGCCGACCTGCTCGACCTCGGCTACGGGCAGTGCCGGCTCGTGCTCGCCGCGCCGGAGGACGGCGACATCCAGACGCCGTTCGACCTCGACGGACGGACCGTCGCCACGGAGTTCCCCCGCATCACCCGTGAGTACTTCGACGAGCGCAACATCGACGCCGACATCGTCGAGGTGACCGGCGCGACCGAGCTCACGCCCCACGTGGACATGGCCGACGCCATCGTCGACATCACCTCCACGGGGACGACGCTGAAGGTCAACCGCCTCGCCATCATCGACGAGGTGCTCAAATCCTCGGTCCGTCTCGTCGCCCGCCCGGACGTGGCCGACGACGAGAAGACCGAGCAGATCCGGATGGCGTTCGACTCCGTCATCGCCGCGGAGGGCAAGCGCTACCTGATGATGAACGTCCCCGAGGCGAACCTCGACGCCGTCCGCGAGGTCATCCCCGGCATGGGTGGCCCGACGGTCATGAACATCGCTGGCTCGGACAAGCTGGCGGTCCACGCCGTCGTCGACGAACGGGACGTGTTCGAGACCATCAACGAGGTCAAGGGCGAGGGCGCGAGCGACATCCTCGTCACCGAGATAGAGCGGCTCGTGGAGTAGCCGACCGTCCGAACCGCAGTTCCCCTTCTACTTCCCTGCCTGCGAGAACAGCAGCTGCGCGACGCCGATGACGCCGAGCAGGAACGACTGCGTCAGCAGCGCGTCCGGCTCGAACGCGTAGACGATGACGCCGGCGACGACCGGCGCGAGCCAGATGCCGAGCAGCACCTGCTGTTCGGCGGCCTTCCCGACGACGAGCGCGGCGACCCCGAACACGACGAACGCGACGGCGAGCCCGGTCGTGTTCTGGAGCCCGCTCACGGCGACGAGTCCGACGATGGCACCGGCGAGCAACAGCGACAGTCCGCCCCGGGCGACCCGGGTCCGGCTCGATGCGTCCATACGGCTCCTCGGCGGAGCGACGACAAAAAGGCGGTCATGCGCGATTCCGCCCACCCGGCCTCAGGCCGGCGCGGTGGACAAAAGCGCGACGAGGTTGAACAGCGTGAACCCGAGGATGACCGCGACCGTGTAGTGGATGACGGAGACGAACGCGGTGAGCTTCGCGTCGAGGCGGTAGACCAGGTGGATGGCGACCGCGTCGGCGACCAGCGTCACGGGGAGGACGACGGCGGGCCCGTACTGCTGGAGCAGCAGCGAGACGAGCGCGAGCGCCGGGCCGACGACGAACGCGAGCTTGACCGGCACGTCGCCGAGGACGTTCCGTGCCGCGATGTGCAGCGTCACCGAGTAGAAGAGGGTGGCGACGAGGAACGTCCCGACGTAGGCGACGGGTGTGCCGGCCGACGGGTCCAGCTGGAGCGGCGTGAGACCGACCATGCCCGTGGCTAGCGGCCCGGCTGTCATGTGCCTGCCGCTTCTCGGTGTCACGCCCGTCGGGTGCGGGCACCTCGGTCAGTCGAGTCGCTCGACACCGGTGAACTCGAAGCGCGCACCGCCGGTTTCGCCCTCTGTCACACGCACGCTCCAGCCGTGCGCGGTGGCGAACTCCCTGACGATTGCCAGGCCGAAACCGGTTCCGTCCCGGGCGGTCGTGTACCCCGGTTCGAACACCTGGTCGCGTTCGTCCTCGGGGATTCCGGGGCCGTCGTCCGCGACGTAGAAGCCGTCGGGAAGGCCGCCGATGCGGACGTCGACCGGCGTCTCACCGGCGTGTTCCACACTGTTCCGGAACAGGTTCTCGAGGACGTGCTGGAGCCGGTCCGGGTCGGCACGGATGGCGACGGGGTCGGCGACGGTCAGTGTCGTCCCACCGGTCGCGACGACGCTCCAGCAGCGGTCGGCGAACGTCACGAGGTCGACGCGTCCCGGGTCGTCGACGGTCCCCCCGTGACGGGCGAGACGGAGCGTGTCCTCGGTGATGCTCGTCATCCGTTCGAGCGCGTCCCCGAGGTGGTCGAGGTGCTCGCTGTCGCACTGCTCGCTGGCCATGTCGAGCTTGCCCTGTGCAACGGTGAGCGGGTTCCGGAGGTCGTGGCTCACGACGCTCGCGAACTCGTTGAGGCGGTCGTTCTGCCGTCGGAGCTCCGCCTCGAACCGAATCCTGTCGAGTGCCCGCGCGGTGTGGGCGACGAGCAGCTCCGCGAGTTCGCGGTCCTGCCGGGAGAAGGCCGCGGGCTCCGTGGCGACGGCCTGGAACACCGCCGTCTCCCCGATCGGCACGCTGAGGCCGGACCGGTAGGTGTCCTTGGCGGGGTCCGATTCCCCGTCGGACCCCACGTCGTCGACGACGGTGGACTCCCCGGTCCGGTAGGTCTTCCCGACGAGTCCCTGGTCCGGTCGCATCCGTCGGGCACCGTCCTCGGGTGCGCCGGTGGACATGGCCTTCGGGACCAGCCAGCCCTCCTCCGCGACCATCACGCTGCACATCTCGAACTCCAGGATGGACTCCGCGGCCGCGACCGTCCGTTCGCAGGCCGCCTCGATGGTCTCGCAGTCCTGTATCTCGGTCGCGACGCGGTGGAGCGTCGTCAGGACCTGCTCGCGCTCGTGGCGCTCGTGGATGTCGTGGACCGTGATGAGAGACCGCTCGCTGCCCTCGATCTCGACGCGTGTCGCGTCGATCTCGACCCAGCGCGTCGAGCCGTCGCTGCATCTGTCGGGCCACTCGAACCGGAACGACTCCTCGTCGGTGGCGCGTTCGAGGAGCTCGACCGCGCGCTCGGCGTCGTACCCGGGTACGTCCGTGGTGATCTCCTCGATGCCGGAGCCGACGAGCGTCTTGCGGTCGTAGCCGAGCAGGTCGCAGTACTCCTGGTTCACATCGACGACGGTGCCCGTCTCGGTGTCGCGGATGGTGAGCCCGACGTCGGTGTTCTCGAACACGGCACGGTAGCTCACACGCGACCGGGCCTGCTCGACGGCGTTCTCGATGCGGTTCGCGAGCAGGGCGAACTGGTCGGTCCCGCCGCCCTTGCGGAGGTAGTCGGTGACGCCCACCGAGATGGCCTCGCTGGCGATCTCCTCGCTCCCCCGTCCGGTGAAGAGGATGAAAGGGAGTCCTTCGTGCCGTTCGCGGACGGCAGCGAGCAGCTCCAGCCCGTCCAGCTCCGGCATCTCGTAGTCGGAGACGACGCAGTCGATGGACTCGCGTTCGAGCAGGTCGAGTGCCTCGTCACCCGTCGTGGTGGAGACGACGCTGATGCGGTCGCTCTGCCGTTCGAGAAACTCGGCAGTGAGGGCGGTGAACTCCTCGTCGTCGTCGACGTGGAGGACTGTCGTCGCCGCCGGCTCCGCTGACATACCCGTCCTCTGGGGTTCGACGGCAATGTCTCTTCTGGGGACGTGTGTCGCCGCGAAACAGGTGCCGACGGAACCGTCGAGCTACTCCAGCAGGCCGAGGTCTTCGAGCCGCGAGACGATCTTGTCGACGGCGTGCTCGGCGTCCTCGGGCTTCTTCCCGCCGGTGATGACGAGCTTCCCGGAGCCGAACAGCAGGGCGACGACCTCCGGCTCGTCGAGGCGGTAGACGAGGCCGGGGAACTGCTCGGGCTCGTACTCGATGTTCTCCAGCCCGAGGCCGATGGCGATGGCGTTGAGGTTGAGATTGCGGCCGAGATCGGCAGATGTGACGATGTTCTGGACGACGATCTCCGGGTCCTCGTTCACCTGGATGTTGAGGTCGCGGAGCTTGTCGAAGACGATGCGGAGGCTCTCGTGGACGTCGTCGGTGCTCTTCGCGCCGGTGCAGACGATCTTCCCGGACCGGAAGATGAGCGCGGCGGACTTGGGCTCCTGGGTGCGGTAGACGAGGCCGGGGAACTGCTCGGGGTCGTAGTCGGCCCCCTCGAGGTCCATGGCGACGCTCTGCAGGTCGAGCTCCTGGCCGATACCGGTCGAGGCGACGACGTTCTCGATATTTATAGTCTCCTTGGGGTCGGTCATAACTCGACTTAAAAGTCGTATTTAAGGTTTATAAAGGTTGGTGCCACGTGCCCGCACGCCGCCAGACCGAGCGACTGGACGGCCCATTCGCTGCGACGGAATCGGTCAATTCTGCCGATAAACGGTCGACCTGAACGGTCAGCACCCCGGCGGTGGCAGGGTCCCGTGCCGACACGCGCCGCGCCCGACAGTCGACACGCTGATTGCCCGCCCTCGCACACGGTTGGACGTGTACCTGCTGGAACTCGGCGGCGAGGACGACGCCTTCGCCGCCTGCGAGGCCGCGAGCGCGGCCACCGGCGTCGAGCGCATCGGTGGCGGCCTCGCTATCGCGCACAGCGTCGCCACCGACCGCGTCCGCGGGCTCGCCTACACCCGCCGCGCGAGCGAGCTCCTCGGCCGGACCGACGCCAGCGTCGACAGCGCCGTCGCCCTGCTGGAAGCCGCCCCCATCGACCGCGAGGGCACCGTCGCCGTCCGTGCCCGGGACGTCCGCGGCGACACCGGCGTCTCCACCAGCGACACCGAACGCGCGCTCGGTCAGGTGCTCGTCGACCGCGGGTTCGCCGTCGACCTCGACGACCCCGACCACGAGCTCCGGGCGCTGTTCGCGCCGGCCAGCGACGACGGGGACGACTCCCCCGAAGGACCCGACGTCGCAGCCGGCGAGGCCGGCGTCTGCGCCCTCGGCTGGCTCGTCACAGAATCCGTCCGCGACTTCGGCGACCGCAAGCCGACCGACAAGCCGTTCTTCCAGCCCGGCAGCATGGACCCGCTGCTCGCCCGGGCCGTCACCAACGTCGCCGGCGCGGGCCCCGGCAGTCGCATCCTCGACCCGATGTGTGGCACCGGCGGCGTGCTCGTCGAGGCCGGACTCGTCGGCGCGGACGTCGTCGGCGTCGACGCCCAGGCGAAGATGGCGAACGGCGCACGCCAGAACCTCGCGCACTTCCTCGACGACGGCGACGCCCACCCCATCGCGGAACCGGGCGACTGGCACGTCTGCCGCGGCGACGCCACCCGGCTCCCGCTCGTCGACGACGCCGTCGACGCGGCCGTCTTCGACGCCCCCTACGGCCGCCAGTCGAAGATCGAGACCCACGCGCTCGACGACCTCGTCGCCGGCGCGCTCGCCGAATCTCGTCGGGTCGCCGACCGCGCCGTCGTCGTCGCCGACCGCTCCTGGGCCGGCGTCGCCCGGCGGGCCGGCTGGACGGTCGAGGCTTCGTTCGAGCGCCGCGTCCACCGCTCGCTGACCCGGTACGTGCTCGTGCTCGACTAGGTGTCGACCGCGTCCCGCGCCGCCGCCTGTAACCGTTCGTCCTCGTCGTTCTCGACCCGCAGCGACGGCACCGGCACCGGCTCGCCGTGGTCGTCCACCGCGACGAAGGTGAAACACGCCGCCGTCGTCTGCTTCGTCTCGCCCGAGCGCGGCTCCTCGCGGTACGCCCGCAGGAACACCCTGGCGCTCGTCCGCCCCGCGTCGAAGACGTACGCGTCGATGAGCGCCGTCTCGCCGACTGGAATCGGCCGCTCGAAGGAGAACTCGTCCACCGCGGCCGTGACGCAGGTCTCACCCGCGAAGCGCATCGCCGCCATCGCGCCGACCTCGTCCATCCACTTCATCAGGTTGCCGCCGTGGACCGCCTCGTAGTTGTTCGCGTGGTTCGGCTGGACCCGCTGGCGGTTCGTGATCCGCGTCTCGGAGACTGCCTGCATACCCGGACCGTCGCGCCCTGCCGCAAAAGAGGGCGAGGGTTCTTCAGGGATACCGCCGCAATCGCGGCGTGGTCTGACCCCCGCGGTCCGGTGGTCGAGGCGGGAGTGCGACGCGCCCCGGACCGAACGCTCACGCGTCGCCTGTTCGCCAGCATCCCGGCGAGAATCGCGTCACGAAGTCGCTACTACGCCGTCGACGCCCGCCCCAGCTCCGCCAGCAGGTGCCCGAGGTGGACCCGGTCGCTCGTCCCCTCGCTCATGTCGTGGTCGGCCTCGCCCGCGAGGCGGTGGAGCCGCGCCAGCCGGTCCCCGTCGTAGCGCTTGCGGCCGACGGTCAGGATCTCCTCCAGCACCTCGCTCCCGCTGTAGCCCTCGTCGACGAGCAGGTCGTCGAGCGTCGACCGGGCGTCGGTGAACTCGCCGGCCTCTGCGTCGTCCAGCATCTCGCCGACTGTCGAGAGCGTCCCCACGTCGCCGAGGGTCTCGTAGGCGGTCTGCATCGTCAGCTCGTCCTCCTTGGAGACGGTGGTCTGGGCGGCGAGGATTGCCTCGCGCACGTCACCGTCGGCGTAGCCCGCGACGTACTCCAGCCCGTCGTCGTCGTGGTCGACGCCCTCCGCCTCGACGATACGACGGAGCACCGTCACCAGCTCGTCGTTCGTCGCCGCCCGCATCGGCACCTGGAAACAGCGCGAGCGGATGGGCGGGATGAGCTTCGTCGGCTGCCGCGTGCAGATGACGAACTGCGTCGTCCGGTGGTAGCGCTCCATCACCCGGCGGAGCGCCTGCTGGAAGTCCACGCGCACGTCCTCGGCGTTGTCCAGCACGACCGTCTTGTAGCTGCCCGACACCGGCGCGTAGCTCGCGGACTCCTTTAGGACGTGGTTGATCATGTCGCGCTTCGAGAGCCGCGACCTCCCGTCGAGGAACGACGCGAACCGGGGGTCGTTCTTGATCTCCGTCTTCGTCCGGCCGAAGAAGTCGGCGACGTTGATCTCCACGAGGTCGTTGTCGGGGTCGTCGTGGGCCTCGCGGCCGAGCGCCCGGACCCCGGCGGTCTTGCCGACGCCGGGCGGACCGTGCAGCAGCAGGTTCAGCGGCTCGTCGACCGCCTTCTGCAGGTACTCCCGTGCGTCCGGCTGTGGTAACTCCTCGAGCGACGGGGCGTGGGCGTCGGTCCACAGCGGCGCGTCCATCACGCGCCGGTAGGCGAGCGCCCGGTAAGAATCGGTCGGTTCTCAGGATGCGCGCCGACCGAGCAACACGCCACCGACGAGGAGGGCGGCACCCGCGCCGACGAGGACGGGCGTCGAGACGCCGGTGCCGTTCCCGGTAGCGTCGCCGTCGTCGACAGCGTCGCTGTCGCCACCGTTCGCGGCCGTGTCGGGGGTCGACTGCTGGTCGGCCTGGTTGGCTTGGTCGTCGCCCGCGTCGTCGGTCGCCATCGAGCCGTTCTCGTCGGCGGAGACGGCGCTGCTGCCGACCGTGATGGCACCGCTGTCGAGGCTCGCGTCGACGTGCTCACCGGCCCCGTCGTTGATGCGGGTGTCGGACTCGACGAACGAGAGGGTCGAGCGCTGGCCCGCGTCGCCGACCACCTCGAACGTGATGGTCGCGAGCTGTGGGTCGTCGACCCCGTTCGCCTGCGACTGGGTGAGGAACACCCAGCCCTCCTCGTTGTTCACGTTCTGCACCGGGTCGGAGTAGTCCGCCCCGGAGACGCGTTGCACCTGGACGACCGACGGGTCGAACGTGACGTTGGCCTGGTAGCCGGCGACGTTGGAGCCGTCCGCCGCGAGCGTGACCGTCACGGTGTCGCTGGTCGACTCGGCTTCGGCCGAGGACAGCGAGAGGGTCGCGGACTCCTGCGTGGCCGCGATGGGGACGGCCACGAGTGCGAGACAGAGGGCTACCAGCAGCAGTGTCGTTCCGTCGGGAAGGTGGGTCGTGGTCATGGGTGGTGGAAATCGGCGACCGGGTGTCCCCGGCCGCCCGTGGTGCCCGTCGAGCGGGCAGTACGCAAAGCCGCGCGTGGTGTCTTCGAAACGGCCTCGCACGGATGCGAGGTGGTCGGCGAGCGGTGCGACAGGGTGTGGAGGCCCGGTTAGGCTTCGGCCTGAAGCTGCGAGCCGACGAGGTCGGAGACCGTCATCGGCTGCGGTGCCGAGACGCTGCTGCCGACGATCTCCTCGAGGATGAGGGTCACGTCGGCGGAGGTGATCTGGCCGTCACCGTTCATGTCGGCGCAGCTCGGGTTGAAGTTGGCCGGCTCCTGGCCGACGATGTACTGCTGGACGAGCGTCGCGTCCTGGACGGTGATCGACCCGTCGGAGTTGACGTCACCAGCCGTACACTCGGCGGTCTGGACCGAGCCACCGGACCAGCCCACGAGCGGCGCGGTGCCGTTCGGGTAGGTGACCATCGAGCCACCGACGTTCCAGGAGACCTCGGCCGACTGGCCGAAGTCGTCCATCAGCACGTCGAACTCGATCTCGACCATCTCGGGGTTGTTCACACCGGACGCGCCGGCCTGGGCCATCGAGATGGTGCCGTTCTCGTTGTCGATGTTGGTCACCGGGTCGGCGAAGTCGATGCCGGTGACGTCGGTGACCTCGAGCTTGCTCGCGTTGAACTCGAGCGTCGCCTGGTAACCGGAGATGTCCTCGAGGTCGTCCGAGTAGACGGTGACCGTCGCGGTCTCACCGGGCTGGACCGTCGTCTCGGTCACGTCGACCGTCCCGGCGGGTTCGGGCGTGTCGGACGCCCAGACCACCGAGTTGGCGAGGATCTGGTCTGCCGCGTCGGTGAACGCGGGGTCCTCGACGAACGTCTCGCGGCCGAGCGTGGATGCGAGCACGGCGTGGCGCTCCTCGTCGACCGCGAGGCCAGTGCCCTTCACGCCGGCGTCGGCGGTGCTGAGGTCGGCGAGCGTGGTCGCGTCGGAGCCGCCGAACCACGAGTGGTCGTTGAACGTCGTCGCGGTGTGGAGCTGGACGCTCTCACCGGGTGCGACGATGCCGTCGAGGATCGGGTGGTCCGCGGTCGCCGCGTAGGAGACGACGCCGTCACCGAACGCGTCGCCGGTGTTCGCGGGGTCGCCGATGGCGGACGAGCGGACCGGGACACCGTTACTGTCGCTGCCCCAGTTGTCCAGCCAGACGACGCCGGTCGTGACCGCGCTCGTGGCGGTCGCGAACTCCTCGCCGTTGGACTCGTCGATGTTCTGCACGACGAAGCTGTCGTACGTCTCGACGTTGTTCATGGCCTCGTCGGAGGTCATAACCGACACCTGGTAGTTGGCGGGCAGGTACTCCTGGAGGGTGCCCTTGACCGCCTGTCCGTAGTCACCGTCGTCGTCGACGACACCGACCTGGGTGAACTCCTCGAACACCTGGGTCGGGCCGGTCGTGACCTCGATGGACTCGTTGAGCCCCTCGAAGGTGTGGACGACCGAGACGGTACCGCTGGTGTCCGCGGTCGTCTCGACGGTCACCGTTGCGGTGACGTCGGTCGGTTCGTCGAAGGTGACCGGCTGGCCCCACGGGACCTCGTCGCCGTTGACGTACAGGGTCGCGTTGGCCTCGTCGTAGCCCTCGCCGAGCTCGGCGGTGTAGGACTCGAGGTTCGCGGCCTGTGCGGTCGCGCTGAGGCTCTCGCCGCCCTCGATGGCCGAGGGTTGCGGGCTGACCAGTTGGACGTCGAGCGTCGGGGCCAGCGAGAAGTCCTGCGTGGCGTAGGTGCCGTTCTGGACAGTCACCGTCGCGGTGGCCGCCTCGTAGCCGAAGCCGTCGGCGGTCACGTCGACCGAGCCGGTCTCGGAGAGGACGGAGTACGCACCGGATGCGTCGGTCGTGTCCGAGAAGTCCTGGTCGGTGGAGACGGTGATGCCCTGCAGTGCGTTCCCGTCGGCGTCCGTGACGGTGCCGTTGATGCCCTGTTCGAGGGCGACCTGGTCCGTCGCGGCCGCGACGTCGATGATGCCGAGCCCGTAGCGAGTGTCGTACTCGTCGCCGGGCTCGCTCCAGCCGTCGGGCTTCCACGCCGTGTCCTCCATCGCGTCGATGGCGGTTTCACGCGGAAGGTCGCCCGCGGCGGAGAGCATCAGGGCGAACGCGCCCGCGGCGTGCGGGGCGGCCATGGAGGTGCCGTCGTACTCGGCGTAGCCGCCGCCGGGGACGGAGCTCTTGACCGCCACGCCGGGCGCGGCGACGTTCGGTGCGGTGTAGTTGTCGGGCCAGTAGCTGGGTGCGGCGCTGCCCCAGGCGGAGCTGGTGTCAATCTCCTCACCGCTGGAGAAGCTCGCGATGTCGTAGTTCTCGTCGGAGGCACCGACAGCGATGTTCGGGTAGACGTTGCCGGGCGAGCCGCTGGTCCCTTCGCCGCTGTTGCCGGAGGAGCCGGCGAGGATGACGCCTGCGTCGCGGGCGTTCTCGGACGGCTCGATCATCTCGGTGTAGTAGCCGCTGGCGCCGAGGCTCATCGAGATGACATCGACGCTCTCGTTGACGGCCCACTGCATCCCGCCGGCGACCTGGGCGAAGCTGCCGCCGCCGCCGGGGATGACGAGACCGTGGTACAGCGTCGCTTCGGGTGCGACGCCGATGTACTCGCCGCTGGCGTTGCCACCGGTCACGGTGCCCGAGGTGTGGGTACCGTGCGTGTCGGTGTCGTGGGGTTCGCTGCCCGGAACCTGGTCGCCGTTCGAGTCGAACTCGGCCCAGTTCTCGTTCTGAATCTGGATGTCCGGATGGTCCGGGTCGACACCGGTGTCGAGGACGGCGACGCTGACGCCCTCACCCATGGTGCCGTACTCGTCCCAGACCTCGGTCGCGTTGATCTGGTCGAGCCCGTAGGTCGTGTTGTAGTCGTCGGACGAGACCCCGTCACTGGTGGCGCTGCCCCGCTCCGTCTCCGGGAGGGCCAGCTCGAAGTTCGCGTGGAGCTGCGTGACGCGGTCCATGCGCGCGAACGTGTCGAGGTCGACCTCGTTCGTGTTGACCCGGAGCAGGACGGCGTTGGTGATCCAGAAGGAGTTGACGTAGCGGACGCCCTCCATCTCGTGGGCACGGTTGATCACGGGCTCCTGGGTCTGCTGGGCCTGCTGCTGGAGGGTGTTGACGACGGCGTCCTGACTCATCGAGGCGCTGGTTTCGGCCTCTTCGAGCCGGACGACGACGTCGACCCAGCCGTCGGCACTCTGGAGTGCCGGGTCGATTGATGCGACCGACGAGCCGCTCTCGTCGGGTGAAACGGTACTGGTGGCGACGTCGTCGCTGACGCCTGCCTGTACGATATCTGTCGAAGTGCCTGTCTGCTGGGCGGATGGCGCTCCGGCCGCAACGTACGGAGTCGTGAATCCGAATACCATCAGACTGGCGAGCAGTAGTGCTAGGAGTTTCCGATTCATCCTTTCCCCCTGCGAGAGTCGTTCCCGCAGCACGTCGCACTCCTTTCTACGCTACCAAAGTTAATTTCCAGATAACGGTGGTGTAATCGAAACGTGTCGAAACGAGGTACAGGTCCGTGCATCGGTGGGCGGGTTTGCCCACTCCCTCGGCCGTCCTCGTTGCACGGTCACATGGAACGAACGAAATCCCGTTCTCCGGGCTCTCTAATGGTCATTTCCATTAGTTGAGAACCGGCGGGTTTGCCCAGAGAATCGCCCGGTGGGGTAGTTAACGCGCTCGTTAACGGCGGTGAAAACAGGGGTGGCCGGAAACTATCTCGGGGATTCGCCGTGTAAATAAATGGTGGCCGGTCGTGTCGTAGTCAGACCGGGAGCGTCAGGCTGCTCTGGCCGCCGTCGCCGCGGACCGGCCACGACGTTTCGGTCTCGGCGTCGGCCGTCGTGGCGGTCACCTCGAGCTCCTCGGCGTCGTCGGGCACGGTGAGCTGGATGGTGCCGTCGGCGTCGGTGGTGCCGACCGCCTCGCCGCCGACGCTCACGGTGGCGTTTGCGACGGCGGCGTCGTCGTTCCCGGTGACGGTCAGCGTCACGTTCTCACCGGCGCGGACCTGCCCGTCGACCGCGAGTTCGAGGTCGCTGTCGTCGGAGTCGTCGCTGTCGTCGCTATCATCGTCGTCGTTCTCGGGACCCGCGTCCTCCGGCGGGCCGCGCTCCTCGTCGTCCTCTGCATCGACGTCGTCGATCTCGACCTGGTCACCGGTACCGGACTCGCTGACGACCGGGCGGAGGATGTACTGCCCGGAGTTGCCGGCCTCGTGGACCATGATGTCGAACACGAAGCTCAGGTTCGAGCCGGACTCGGCGGTGAACTGCTTGTTGATCTGGAGCTTGTCGCTCGGGAGCTGAACGTCGACCTGCTCACCGTTCTCCAGGGTGCCCTGCACGTCGCTGACGTGGACGAACACCTTGTCGTACTCGCCGGCGCTGATGTTGAAGTCGGTGAGCCGGGAGGCGTTCGCGCCCTGCAGCTCGGTCAGGTCGACCGTGCGGTTGTCGACCTCGTGCGTGACCCAGTCCTCCGACTCGCTGCCGGGTTCGCTGTCGTCGGAGTCGTCGCTGTCTTCGGCGTCGTCGCCGTCGTTGCTCTCGGTTTCGGTGCTGTTGTCCGAGTCGTCGGTCTCCGTCTCCGGTGCCTCGGTGGTCGTGTTCGTCTCGGTCTGGGTGGCCGTCTCGTTCGCGTCCTCGAGGGTGTCGGTGGTCTCGTTCTCGATATCGTCGCGCTCGTCGTCGGAGTCGTCGCCATCGCTCTCGTCCGAATCGTCACCGCTCTCGTCGGCCTGGTGGAAGCCGACCGCGGTGATGGTGACGTTGAGGTGTTCGAACTGGTCGATGGCACCCGGGCGGTCGCTCACGTAGAACGACACGCTGGCGTCGTCGTCCGAGTTCGCGCCGTCCCCGCTACCGGTGATGCCGCCGAGGCATCCGGCGGTCACGAGGAGGGCGGCCAGTGCGATTGCGAGCAGTGCATTTGGTCGTGACATCGTGCTTGTCCCTGACGGCTCCGGGGGCATAAACCGGGAACTCGGTTGCGGAGGGTTTGGTCGGATTCAACCGGATTGGCGGTTCTGAACGGTCGTGAACGGTTTCAACTGCGGGTCGACCGTTTCGATACCGGTTTACCGGTCCCCGGCTGACGGTGTACCATGTCGATGCGCGTGACCTTCCTCGGGACCAGCGGGGCCGTGCCGACCACCCAGCGCAACCCCACCGCCATCTACTGCCAGCGCGAGGGTGACGGCTTCCTCTTCGACTGCGGCGAGGGGACCCAGCGCCAGATGATGCGTTTCGGGACGGGCTTCTCGGTGGACCACATCTTCGTCACGCACACCCACGGCGACCACGTGCTGGGCATCCCGGGACTGGTCCAGACCATGGACTTCAACGAGCGCGACGCCGCGCTCGCGATCCACTGCCCCCCCGGCGAGAGGCAGCTCGTCGAGAACCTCGTCAGCGCGACCGGCGCGCGACCCTCCTTCCCGGTCCGCGTCCACGAGGTGAGTGCGGGCGATGTTGCCCTGCGCCGCGACGAGTACGAGATCCGCGTGTTCCACGTCGACCACCGGACGACGGCGGTCGGCTACGCGCTCGTCGAGGACGACCGGAAGGGCCGGTTCGACCGCGCACACGCCGAGGAGCTGGGCGTTCCGGTCGGCCCGAAGTTCTCGGAACTGCACGAGGGGAACGCGGTCGAGCTCGACGACGGCACGGTCGTCACCCCGGACCAGGTCGTGGGCGACCCCCGACCCGGTCGACGGTTCGTCTACACCGGCGACACACAGCCCACCGACGCGACCGTCGCGGCCGCCGAGGACGCCGACCTGCTGGTCCACGACGCGACGTTCGCCGAGGACCGCCGCGACCGCGCCGGCCAGACCGGCCACTCGACGGCGAAGCAGGCCGGAGAGATCGCCCAGCGCGCCGGGGCGAAGCGGCTCGCGCTCACGCACGTCTCCTCGCGCTACGCCAACGATGTCGAGCATCACCGCGCGGAAGCTCGGGAGGCGTTCGACGGCGAACTGCTGATTCCGGACGACGGCGACACCGTCGAGGTTCCGTACCCGGACGGGGAGTGAGCCGCCCCCGACGCCCGCACCTGCGCCGATGCCCACCCCGGTGACAGTGCCCGCGCCGCCGCCGACACCGTGTGGGTGATTGACGCGGGGCGGGTTCGTTTTTCACGGTCGCGGTCGCATCTTCAGCCATGCCCCACGAGTTCCACCTCTGCGACGTGTTCGCCACGGAACGCTACGCCGGGAACCAGCTCGCGGTGATCCCGGACGCGGGCGACCTCTCGACCGACGAGATGCAGGCCGTCGCCAACGAGATGAACTACTCGGAGTCGACGTTCGTCACCGGCAGCGACGACGAGGGCTGGGACGTGCGCATCTTCACCCCCAACAGCGAGATCCCGTTCGCGGGCCACCCGACGCTCGGGACCGCGGCGGTCGTCCGCGAGCACCTCGCGGATGACGACCCGGACCCGGTCACCCTCCACCTCGAAGTCGGCGACGTGCCGGTCCGCGTCGAGGGGGAGTCCGACGACCCGCTGTACTGGATGAACCAGCAGCCGCCCGAGTTCGGCGAGACGTTCGACCGCGAGACGGCCGCCGCCGCGCTCGGCCTCTCCGCGGAGGACGTGCGAGATGACCTCCCCGTCCAGTGGGTGTCGACCGGGCTGCCGACGGTCGTCGTCCCCCTCCAGGACCGCGCTGCCCTCGAACGTGCCGAGGTCGACCTCGACGGCTACGCGGCGCTGACGGGCGACCACGACGGGAAGAACGTGCTCGCGTTCTGTCCGGAGCCGCGCGACCCGGCCCACGACTACGCCGACCGCGTGTTCGCGCCGTTCTACGGCGTGACGGAGGACCCGGCGACGGGCTCCTCGAACGGCTGTCTCGCGGGCTACCTGGTCCGGCACCGGGACGAGCCGCTCGACGCGGTCGTCGAGCAGGGCTACGAGATGAGCCGGCCGTCGCTGCTCCACCTCGTCGCCGGGGAGCGAGACGGGAGCGACGGAGACGGTGAGATCGAGGTGCAGGTCGGTGGCCGGGTCGTGCCGGTCGCACGCGGCGAGCTGTACTGAGTCCGGAAACGACACACGCGACGAACGACCGTACCGTCGACGGTGCGGTGCCCGCGAAATTTATACAGATACCTCCCCAACCCCCGCCTGTGAGCGCCCGTACCACGGCCCTCGACGCGGTTGTGTTCGGCGTGGACATCCAGAGCGGGGACGTCCGGGGGGACGCCCCGTCGTACGCGCTCGTCGCCTTCGACGGCGAGTCCGTCGAGCGCGATGTCGTCACCTACCGGAAGCTGCGCCGACGCATCGACGACGAGGAGCCAGCCATCGTCGCCACCGACAACATGTACGAACTCGCCGAGGACAAGGACGCCCTCGTCCACTTCCTCGGTAGCCTGCCGGACGAGACACGGCTCGTGCAGGTGACGGGCGACGAACAGCCCGAACCCCTCTCGCGCGTCGCCTCCCGCCACGGCGTCCCCTACGGGAAGGACCCCATGAAGGAGGCCGAGGCCGCCGCGCGCCTCGCCGCCGCGAACGTCGGCTACGAGGTCAGCGCCTTCACCGACACGACGACGGTGAAGGTGTCCCGTGGCCGCTCGACCGGCAGCGGCGGCTGGAGCCAGGACCGCTACACCCGGCGCATCCACGGCAACGTCAAGACCCGCTCGCGGGAGGTCGCCTCGAAGCTGGACGACGCCGGGCTCGACTTCGAGCGCGACGTGACCGAGAAGTACGGCGGCTACGCCAACGCCGTCTTCACCGTCGACGCCCACCCAGCCGACATCCCCGTCTCCCGCGGCCGCTCGGGCGACACGCGAATCGAGATCGAGCGGGAGCGCCGCGACGGCATCGAGTTCGAACCGCTGGCGAAGCGCCGCGACCACGTCATCGTCGGGATGGACCCCGGCACGACCACGGCGGTCGCCGTCGTCTCCCTCGACGGGCAGGTCCACGACGTGCTCTCGACGCGAACAGCCGACACCGCCGCCGTCATCGAGTGGGTCATCGAGCGCGGGCGGCCCGTCATCGTCGCCGCCGACGTGGAGCCGATGCCCGAGACCGTCGAGAAGGTCCGCCGGAGCTTCGACGCCGCCCCCTGGATTCCCACCTCGGACCTCCCGATCGACGAGAAGCAGCACCGGACCCGCGAGACCGGCTACGACAACGACCACGAGCGCGACGCACTCGCCGCCGCGCTGTTCGCCTTCGACGACCACGAGGACCAGTTCGAGCGCATCGCCCGGAAGACCCCACCCGCGCTCGACCGGGGCGTCGTCATCTCGCGCGTGCTCGCGGGGGAGGGCGGCGTCGAGGCCGTCGTCTCGGACCTCATCGAGGAGGACGAAGAGGACGAGGAGGAACACGAGCACGACCCGCGCGAGCTCACCGCAGAGGAGAAGCGCATCCGCGACCTCGAACGCCAGGTCGAGCGACTCCAGTCCCACGTCGACGAGCTACAGGACACCGTCTCGGAGAAGGACGAGCGCATCGACGAGCTCGAATCGGAGCTCTCCGATGCCCGCCGCGAGGAGCGCCGCGAGGCCAGAGAGCGCCGCACCGTCACCCGACTCGAACGTCGGAACAACGCGCTCGAACGCGACGTCGCGGACCGCGAGGAGACCATCGAGGCGCTGGAGGGCAAGCTCGACCGCCTGAAGGAGCTCTGGAAGCTCGACCACTCGAACTTCGCCGACGTCGAGGAGAAGAAACGGGGCCTCGTCCCGGTCAAGCCGGTCGCGAAGTTCACGAAGGGTGCCATAGAGGACGCCCATGACCGCTACGGGCTCGCCCCCGACGACGTGGTCTACCTGCGCGACGCCTCCGGCGCGGGCCGGTCGACCGCCGAGAAGCTCGTCAAACACGAACCCCGCGTCGTCCTCAAGGAGGGCGGGCTCTCCGACGTCGCCGACGAGGTGCTGTTCGAGCACGGGATTCCCGTCGGCCCCGCGGACGACGTGGCGATGCAGGAGGTCGACGAGCTCGCCGTCGCCCGCGAGGACGACGTGGAGTCGGTCATCGAGGACTGGGAGGAGCGCGCGGAAGAGCGCAAGAAGGACCGGAAGTCGGAGATGGTCGACCGGCTCATCAGCGAGCACCGCGCCGACGAGGCCGGGAGCAACGCCTTCTAGAACATCCCGCCCATCCCGAGCATCCCGAGCGCGTTGCTCACGAGCGCCTTCAGGAGCAGTCCGAGCCCCGCGATGACGAGCGCGAAGCCGGCGGCGAGTTCGAGCGAGCCGAAGTAGCCGATCATCCCGATACCTGCGAGGACGAACAGGAACCCGATAGCGCCGGAGATCCCGAGCATCTTCGCGTACTTCGCCGGACCGGACGAGCCTCCGCCCGGACTCATGTCGGCAGCCATGTCACGCAGTCCACCGCCGAGCCGAATGAACGTGGTGGTTTGTCCTTCGAACTGGCAGATACGCGTCTCGGTGCGGAACTGTCCGCCGCGACCCACCGGTCCCGTGGACGAGGGAGGCCGACACCGTCAGCAGCCGGGCCGAAACGCATCCTACAAGAATTAAAAGTAGTGGCATCCATACGGGGACACATGAGTGACAACGACGACGGTGGCCGACGAAACCTGCGGATGCCGGAGGACGACGAGGTGTTCGCGACGGTGACGAACATGCTCGGTGCGAACCGGGTCCGTGTCCGCTGTGCCGACGGCGTCGAGCGCACGGCCCGGATTCCGGGCAAGATGCAGAAACGGGTCTGGATCCGGGAGGACGACGTGGTGCTCGTCGAACCGTGGGACTGGCAGGACGAGAAGGCCGACATCACGTGGCGCTACGAGAAACAGGACGCCGACCAGCTCCGCGACGAGGGGCACATCTGAGCCGTCTCGTAACCGGGATACCCACCCTTTTACGCGTCCGTCACGTTATCCTGCCGTAGATGAGCGACGAGTACGGACTGGTGGAACCGGAGGCGGTCGACGAGCCGGGCGACGAGTGGGAGGCCATCGACGTGTCCGACACCGAGGCCGACCGCATCGCCCGCAAGCGCGACCGGAAGTTCGACCAGTTCAGAAAGCGCATCAAGGACAACGAGTCGCTGAAGGTCGAGGCGTCGGTGTTCGACGACGCGACCTACGCCGCCCTCTACAAGCTCGTACAGGACGGCTGGGTCGACGCGCTGGGCGGCCCCATCTCGACCGGGAAGGAGGCCAACGTCTACTCCGCCCTCGGCGGCGACGGCGCGGCCGACGTGCTCGGTGCGGAGGCCCCCGAGGTCGCCATCAAGGTGTACCGCATCAACGCCTCGGACTTCCGCGACATGCGCGACTACCTCGTCGGCGACCCCCGATTCGAGGGCATCGGTGGGAAGAAGTCCCAGGTCGTCATCGCGTGGGTGCGCAAGGAGTACGCGAACCTCCAGCGCGCCCGCCGTGCCGGCGTCCGCGTTCCCTATCCGCTCGCCGTCGAGCGGAACGTCCTCGTCATGGAGTACATCGGCGCGGAGGAGGGCCGGGCGAAGCGCCTCGCCGAGGTGAACGTCGAGAACCCCCGGACCGCATACGAGGTCGTCCGCGAGTACATGCGCCGGCTCCACACCGCCGGGCTGGTCCACGGCGACCTCTCCGAGTACAACATGGTCATCCACGACGGCGAGCTGGTGATCATCGACCTCGGGCAGGCGGTGACGGTCCACCACCCGAACGCCGAGGAGTTCCTCGAACGCGACTGCCGGAACGTGGCCGCCTTCTTCTCCCGCCAGGGCATCGACGTGACCGGCGAGGAGCTCTACGAGTTCGTCGTCGAGGACGACGAGCGGTTCTGATCATCGGCGACGGACGCCGAGTGCGCCGAGTGCGAGCAGCGCAGCGAGCGTTCCTGACACGCCGAATCCGGGGATCGACCCGTCGTCGTCGGTGTCGTCGGGGTCGGACATCCCGAGGGTCGGCGTCGTGGCGGTGTCCGTGGTAGCTGTCGTCCCCACGTCTCGCGGGGTCGGTGTTGCCGACGATGTGGGTGTCGCCGTCGGTGTCGCGGTCTCCTCGGGCGGTTCGACGACGGCCATCGCGGTCACGGGCTCGCCGTTGTGCAGGTAGGGTTCGTCTGCCTGGTCGAACTCCCCGTCGCGGTCCACGTCGCGGTAGGCGACGGCGACGACGGTCGTCGGCTCGTCGATGGCGTCGTCGAACTGCACGCCGACCTGTTCGGGCTCGGTTCCCGGGTACACGTACGACGAGGCTCCCAGGAAGACGGCGGGGTCACCGACCTCTCGGAGCACGACGAAGCCGCCCCAGGTGAGCGTCGCGTTCTCGACGGTCGTCCCCCACCGTGCGGTGTCGTTGCGGAACGAGAGCGACGCCTCGCGCGGGTGGACCGCGGCGGGAACCGCGTCGCCGATGCCGGTCCCGTTGGAGCGGACGTGTAGCTCGTACCCGTCGCCGTACTCGCCGGTGAGGTTCAGGCCGGCGGTGAACCGGAACTCGGTGCTGTCGCCGCCGTCGGTCCGCTCGACGGTCGCCCGGTCGCTGGCGACGACGCGGCCGGTCGTCGCGTTCACCAGCTCGACCGTCACCGGCGTCGACGGTGGGAGTACGGCGTCCCCGCTGACGGTCGCGTTCGCCTCCGGCTGGAGCCGGTACACCTCCGACCTGTAGCCGCCCGGTACGTCGATGTCGGCCGTCCCGACCGATATCGTCCGGTTCATCGGCGGCTCCCCGTCGGGGAACTCGTCGAACCCGGCGTAGAACTCCTCCTCCGGGCGGAGCTCCGCGGCGTGCAGTTCGGCATCCGCTGGGTCACCGTAGACCGTCTCGACCGCCCACGTGTCGACGACGACGTGGTACGTCGCCGGCCGGTCGCCAGCGACGACCGTCAGGTTCGCCGCGTCCGAGAGGTCGACGACCTTCGGTTCCTGCTGCGGCGTCGGATTGGTCTGGGTCACCCAGAGCCGCGACCCGTTCGTCTGCGTGGCGGCGAACCGTTCGGTGAGGCTCGCGCCGGAGGCGTTCGAGACGTTCCTCGCGAGGGCCTGCGACTGCACCGTGACGACCAGCCGGTCACCCGGGAAGAAGACGGGGTCGCTCGGTTCGTCGAGCCCGACGTGGTCGGGGAGACTCGTCGGACTGGTGCCGTTCGGGACGCGGTGGAGCCGGACGGTCGTGTCGTTCCGGGGGAGGGTGTCTGTCGGACTATTCAGTTCGGCGGTGTCACCGTGACCGACCGTGGCGACGCCGACGACGGGGAGGAGCGTCGCCGTGACGACGAGCAGCGTCACCACTGTCACGGTTCGCGGGGACTGTGGCATGAGTTGGCATGAACTGCCGCGGTACAAATCTCTTGTCCTGAAACCGAAAGCGACGGGTCGACCGTCTCACCGGTGCCTGAGCACGACGAGGGCACAGAGAGCGAGGAGCGCCGCGAGCGTCCCGCTGATGCCGAACCCGGGAACCGAACCATCGTCGTCGGTCCCGTTCGGGTCGGCCATCCCGAGGGTCGGCGTCGGCTCGGGGCTCGTCGTCGCCGGCGTGTCGACGACGGACCTCGGCGTGGTCGTCGCCGTCTCATCCGGCGGTTGGATGACCGCCGTCGCGGTCACGGGCTCGCCGTCCTCCAGATACGGTTCGTCGGTAGCGTCGAGCGTCGCGTTGGCATCGACATCGCGGTAGGCGACCGCGACGACGGTCGTGCGGTTCGCGAGTGCCTCGTCGAACTGCACGATGGCACGGGTGTCCCTGGGGTAGACGTACTCCGGGCTGGCCAGCAGCTCGCCGTCGATGCTGCCGTTCCGGAGGACGACGAAGCCGCCGTGTGTGAGGTTCGTCCCGTTCAGCGTCGCCCCCCACTGGCTCGTCTGGTCGTCGAACGTGAGCGACGCCTCGCGGGGGACGACCTCGAGTGGAACGCGGCTGGACATGACCGTCCCGTTACGGACGACCCGGACGACGTAGTCGACCCCCTGCTCGGCGTCGTACTCGAAGGTCGCGGCGAAGTTTGAGTCGGGCCGCCACCGTGGTCCGCTGGAGCGAGTCGGGGTCGTCCGCTCCCGTGCGAGCACAGTCGACGAGTTCACCTCGATCAGTTCGACGGTGAGCGGCACCGAGAGCGGGAGGGTCGTCTCGCCGGTGACGGTCAGGTTCGTGGACGGCCGGAACAGAAGCGTCGACCCGACGCTGTCGTCCGTGATGGTTGCATCGGGGGTGGCTATTTCGGCCGTCCTGTTCGGCGACAACTCGGTCGGCTGCGGTGCGAACTCGTCGAACAGGTTGAACCCGGCGAGGTACGTCGAACCGATGGTGGCGTACGGCGGTCCTCCCCGTCTGGTGTCGGCGTTGGGTTCCCCACGGAAGATGTCGGCCGCCGAGCGGTCCGGGACGACGTGGTACGTCGCCGGTGCGTCGCCAGTGACGACCGTGACGTTCGCCGTGTCGGCGAGGTCGAACACCGACGGCGGTGCGTGGCCGGGTCGGTAGTCGTAGCCAACGAGGAGTCTCATATCCTCGGCCCAGGCTGCACCGAACCGCTCGGTCAGGTTGTCGCCGGGTGCATCCTCGACCGCGGCGGCGATGACCGCCGACTGGACGGTGACGACGGGGTCGTCGCTGAGCAGCACCGTCGGCGTGCTCGGGCCGTGGAGACCGACGTAGTCCGGGAGGTTTGTCGGGTCGGTGTCGTTGGACACTCGCTGGAGTCGGAGTCGCGGCTCGGCGAGCGACTCGTTCGGCACGACCGCGGTGTCGACGCGCTCGGTCACCTGTGTCTCGCCCCAGTCCGCACTCGCGACGACGGAGAGGTCGGCATCGTCGGGGAGTTCGGTGGCGTCGATGGTGGTGGACCAGCCGTTCGGTCTCCCCGGCCAGATGTCCGGCCCCGAGCTGTTCGCTCGGACCGTCGCGGTCGTCGTTGCGACAGCCTCGCCGTCGGCGGTCTCGACGCGCACGTCGACGCTGGTGCCGGGCGGGAGCGAGGTCGTCCCGTGGACCGTCGCGCCCGTCCTGTCGACGAGTGCGATGCCGGGCGCTCGTGGGGCGACGGTCAGTGTGGGCGGTGTTCGGGTGAGGCGGGCGTGCTCGGGCGGGCCATCCTGGCGTTCGAGGTCGGCCGTGAAGTAGAGCCGGCCGGTGCCGGGTTCGTGGGGTCCCTGCTCCAGTTCGGTGGGCGAGGGGGCGAACGAAAGCGGCCCGCCGGTCCCGTCGCCGACGTACTGCAACTCGGTGTCGTCGGTGGCCGGAACCGCCGGGAGGTCGCGCGGTTCGGTGACGAGGTGGTACGTGTCCGGGGAGTCACCACGGACGACCGTCGCGTTCGCGGGGGACAGCGCGGCGAACCGTGTCTCCATCGCCCCGTCCTGCCAGGCCCAGAGCCTGAGGTTCAGAGCGGGGCCGTCCGCAACGGAGAGGAACCGTTCGGTGCGGTTCGTGCCGGTGGCGTTCCGGACCTGCTCGTCGAGTCCCGGGAGCCGGACCCGGACGACGAACGACCCGTTGGGCGGAACGACGTTCGACTGGCGGGACAGGTTCCCGATGTGGTCCGGCAGGTCGTCGGCGTCGTCCACGCTCCCGGTGAGTCCCGGTGGCCCGGCCCAGAGGCTGACCGCCGTGTCGTTTTCGGTGGGAGACTCGACCGTCGGCACAGTCGGTGCCGCCGCGTCGACCGGGCCATCGTTCCCACCCGTCGGCGCACCCACGCCGACGGCCGGGAGGATGGCCGCCGCGACGACAAGCGCGGTGATGACCACCACGAACTGCGGAGGGTGTGACATATCACACGACTGCTCGCTCGGTGGGCATAAGTCTCGTGCAGCACCCGCCAGACTCCGAAACGATGAAACCCGATGCCCGACTACGTATGGGTATGCAGTCCGCTCCCGCCTGGCGCTGGCACGAGTCCTCGGGAGCGGACAGTATCGCGCTCGGCGTCGACGCGGCGTAACCGGGTCGCCGGCGGCGCGGTGCTCACTCGTTCTCTCGCGCATCGCTCGCCAGCCAGCGGTTTCACCATCCACAGATGACGACAGACGACACCACGACAGGACAGCACGATTCGAACACACCGGCCGACGACAACGCGGCCAGCGACGACGAGGACCACTTCACCGTCACTCCGTACGACGTGTCGGGGACGGTCGACTACGACCGGCTGCTCGAACGGTTCGGGGCGGACCGGCTCACCGACGAGCAGGTGGGACGGTTCCCCGACCACCCGATGCTCCGGCGACGCATCTACTACGCCGGCCGGAGCGTGGACCGGTATCTGGACGCCGCCGAGGCGGGCGAGACGCACTCCATCGTCACCGGCGTCGGGCCCTCTGGCCCGATGCACCTCGGCCACGCGCTCGTGTTCTACCTCGCGAAGGAACTGCAGGACGCGACCGGGGCGGAGGTGCTCATCCCGCTCTCGGACGACGAGAAGTACTACGCGAAGGACCTCACCTACGAGGAGATCTCGGAGTACCGCGACGAGAACCTGCGCGACCTGCTCGCGGTCGGCTTCGACCCCGAGAAGACGACCATCGTGGTCGACACGGAGGACGCGGACGTGATGTACCCGGTCGCGAGCGCGCTCGCCCGGCACCTCACGCAGTCGACGGTCGACGCGACGTACGGCGAACCCGACAACGTCGGGCTCTCGTTCTACCCGGCGGTCCAGGCGGCCCACCTGCTGTTGCCCCAGCTCGTCCACGGCGAGCACCCGACGCTGGTGCCGGTCGCGGTCGACCAGGACCCGCACGTCCGGGTGTGTCGTGACGTGGCCGCGAAGGAGCGCTTCCCCGTCTCGAAGCCGGGCGCGCTGCTCGGGCGGTTCCTCCCGACGCTCGACGGCCCCGGGAAGATGTCCGCCAGCGACGACGTGCCGGCCATCGACCTCACCGACGAGCCCGACGACGTCCGCGACGTCATCCGCGAACACGCGTTCACCGGCGGCCGTGCGAGCGTCGCCGAACACCGCGAGCACGGCGGCGACCCGAGCGTCGACGTGCCGTTCCAGTACCTCCGCTTCTTCTTCGAGCGCGACGACGACGAGCTGGCCCGGATCGAGGAGTCCTACCGGGAGGGCGAGCTGCTCAGCGGCGAGCTGAAGGAGCTCGCGTCGGACCGCATCGGCGAGTTCCTGAGCGCACACCAGCGTCGTCGGGCGGCACTGGGAGAGCTCGACTCCGAACTCGACCCCTACCGGCTGACCGACGCGGAGCGCGAGCGCGCCCGGCAGGCAGTCGGGCTGCGCGGGTAGGGCTGACGGCCGGGCGGTCGCGCCGCCAGCCGGCGATAACGCGATACCCTCCCGGCGCGTCAGGTCCGACATGACCGACCGGGACGACGCGGACTGGACGGGGCCCGGCGAGGCCTTCGCGACGCTGGGCAACGAGACGCGGGTGGCCATCCTGCGCGAGCTGTGGGCGGCGGCGCGGGAGGGCCCGCTCCCGTTCTCCGAGCTCCGCGAGCGGGTCGGCACCCGCGACTCGGGGCAGTTCAACTACCACCTGAGGAAGCTCTGCGACCGCTTCGTGCGCAAGACCGACGAGGGATACACGCTGCGGGCGGCCGGCGGGATGGTCGTCGCGGCGGTGCTCGCGGGCCAGTACGAGGCCGGCGGTTTCGACGAGCCCGTCTCGACCGGCGACCCCTGTGCCGACTGTGGCGGCGACGTGGCGCTCACCTACGAGGACGAACGGGCCACCATCGCGTGTCTCGACTGCGACTACGCGGTCGCGTCGGCGAACGTGCCGCCGGGCGTGTTCGAGGGCCGCCCCCGCGCCGACGCGCCGGTGCTGTTCGACCGGTGGCTCCGCACGCTGGTCGCTGGCGTCGCTGGCGGGTTCTGCATGGCCTGTCAGGGTCCGACCGAGGCGCGGGTCGCGCCCGCCGTCGACGACGGCTCACGGGCCGCGAAGTTCGCGGAGGCCGCGGACGTCCACGTCGAGTACGAGTGCCAGCGCTGTGGCGAGGTGGTGCTCGCGACGGTCCCCGAGGCGGTGGCGCGCGACCCGGCCGTCGTCGCGTTCTACCACGACCACGGGCTCGATGTGGCGCTGCTGCCCTCGTGGCAGCTTCCCTGGCTGACGGTCGCACCCGAGGTCGTCTCCGAGGACCCGATGCGGGTCACAGTGACCGTCACACTGGGCGACGACACGCTCTCGCTCACCGTCGACGAAGGGGCCGACGTGGTTGCTGGTGGCGTCGACGGGTCGGCCACCGATGCGGCCACGACCGGCTGACATATCAACTCCACAACCGAAGAAGTCATCTGTTCTGGGCCTTACAGAAGTGTAATTCTGATTACGTTTATCCGGGGTTCGGTCGTGTGTTCTCCCATGCGAGCACTCTTCCGCAATCCCGACTTCGCGCGACTGTTCGCGGGTCGCGTCGTCACGAACGTCGGCGACAGCCTCTACTTCGTCGCGGCGATGTGGCTGGTGTACGACCTCACGGGGAACGCGACCTACTCCGGCATCGCCGGCTTTCTCGTGCTCGGGCCGAGCGCGCTCCAGGCGTTCGCCGGTCCACTGGTGGACCGCTGGAACATCCGGCGGCTGCTCGTCGGCACACAGCTCGTCCAGTGCGTCGTCATCGCGGCACTCCCCGTCGCCGCGCACTTCGGCTCCCTCTCGGTGTGGGTCGTGCTCACCGTGATGCCGCTGCTCGCGCTGTTGAACCAGCTGGTCTACCCGGCCCAGACGGCCGCGCTCCCCCGCATCGTCGAGGACGAGGAGCTCGTGAGCGCGAACTCGCTCTTCTCGCTCGCCTACCAGGCGACCGACACGGTGGCGAACGCACTCGGTGGGGTCCTCGTCGCGCTCGTCGGCGCGGTCGCGCTGTTCGCCGTCGACGCCGTCACCTTCGCCGTCGCGGCGACCCTGTTCGCGTTCGTCACCGTCCCGGCGGCGGGCGCGGACGACGACGGTGACACGGACGCACGGCCTGTCGAGGGCGACGGCTCCCCGGGTGCCGCCGAGGCGACACCCGTCGCTACCGACGGTGGCGCTGGGGACACGGATACCCCCGCCGACACGGATGCCCCCGACGACACGGACGCTCCCGACGACAGCGAATCCGGCTACCTCGCCGCCCTCCGCGAGGGCGTCGGCTACGTCCGTGGCACCGTCCTCGTCCCCATCATCGCCGGGGCGACCGTGGTCAACTTCGCTGCCGGCGGGACGGTCATGGCCGCGATGCCGGCGTTCGCCGACACCATGGGCGGCTCCGGCGCGTACGGTGCCCTGATGGCCGCCATCTCGGTCGGCTCGCTGCTCGGCGCGCTCGTCTCGTCCCGCCTGGATGACCGGCCGTTCGGCATGCTGTCGGCGTTCGCGTTCGTCCTGAGCGGCGTGCTCTGGTTCGCGGGGCTGGCCGCCTCGACGACCGGCTCGCTGGCCGCGACCGCCGTGCTGTTCACGGCCGCGTTCATCCCCGTCGGCGTCTCGAACGTGCTGCTGTCGGCGGTCGTCCAGTCCATCGTCCCCGAGCGGCTCGTCGGCCGGGTGTCGAGCGTCCTCGGGAGTGCGGCGTCGGCGGCGATGCCGGTCGGCGCGCTCGTCGGCGGCACGCTCACCGCGGTCGTCGGCCCGCTGGTGCTGTTCGGCGCCGCCGGCATCTCCATCCTCGGACTCGGCGTCTACTGGCTCTCGGACGCGCGTCTCCGCGGGCTCGCACCGGTCGGCGACATCGAGACGCTCGCGGCCTGAGTCAGGGCGTCAGCCGGCCGACACGGAGCCACGTGATCCCCTCGCCGTCGCGTCCCCCCGTCTCGTCGACCACCGCGAACACCATCTGCTTGCGGACGCCGTTGGCGAGTCGCACGTCGAGCGAGAGGTCGCGCGGCGAGAACACGTGTCCCGCCGGGAGCACGCGCACGAGCAGTTCCGAGTGGCCGAACTCGTCGATGTCCTCGAACTCGGCGTAGGTCCGGAAGTCCGCACCGAACTTGAACCCGGTCTTGGGGACGACGTTCCGCTCGCGGAGAGCTCCGTACGTCCGGAGCCGTCGCCCGAACCGGTCACCCTCGACGGTCTGGCCGCGTTCGCGGACCGTCGCCGCGTCGAGCGCGATGGCCCCACGTTCGGCGAGATACGCCGCCTCGACGAGCGAGAGCTGGAGCGCGTCGTGGTCGGCGTCCCGCCCCGCAAGCGGCGTGCCGTAGAACCCCGACTCGTACAGCGCCGCCGGCGGCCCCCAGCAGACCACGCGGTCCGCGAGCAGGTCGGCGTCCACGCCCGTCGGGAGCTCGATGTCGGCCGCTCCGGCCGGGTCGGGACTGGCCGTCTCGAAGTACGTGATCTCGCTCTCCTCGTCGACGACGGCGAGCACGCAGTCCCCGAGCGCGGCCGCGGCGATGGTCTGCCGTTCGCCGACGACGCGGACGCGGTAGGCGACCTCGCCGTCGCCCGGCCCCTTCCCTCGCGGGTAGACGACAAGATCCGACTCCGGGGCGGTGACCTGCTGGAGCCACTCCTCGCGGGCGGGCGAGACGTAGAACCCGCGCTCCCGGAGGTCGGCGTAGACGAGGAACTGCGGGAGGAACCTGTTGCCGGTCGCGTCGCGGACGAACGCGCGGAAGTCCATCCCGTCGACCGCGTCGAGGTCACCCCGGTAGAGCAGGTGTGCGGCCTCGACGTGTGCGAGGGCGATGCCGTTCCCCCCGGTGGGGTAGCCGTACCCCCGCGAGTCGTGGAACCGCTGACGGGCGTCGCCCCCCACGCGAACGACGTCACCGTCGATGTGTCCGTTCATGGGGGATTTTGCGGTCCCGCGCCGCAAAGCGGTGACGGTCCGGGCCGGCACGGGAGGACTGGCCGGCGCTCCGTCTCACGTCCCCGGCGTCGGGCTGGCCCGCTCGGCGTCTCCTCCGCAGGCGGCGTCCAGACACCGCCGGCCGCCGCCCGTCTCGAACACGGGGAGGCCGCAGTCGCAATCGCCGACGACGCTCCCCGATGGG
Organism: Haloarchaeobius litoreus; assembly: GCF_024495425.1. Taxonomy (NCBI): domain Archaea; kingdom Methanobacteriati; phylum Methanobacteriota; class Halobacteria; order Halobacteriales; family Halorubellaceae; genus Haloarchaeobius; species Haloarchaeobius litoreus. The sequence goes on from NZ_JANHJR010000003.1 coordinate 977,088, forward strand.
AAGCTGTAGGTCGCATCGCAGTCGGGGTAGTCGTCGCAGCCGACGAGCAGGCCGCCCTTGCGGAACACCCGGAGGTCGTCGCCGCAGTCCGGGCAGGCCCACGCGCGGTCGAACCGGTCGATGACGGCCTCGTACAGCGACTCGCAGGTGTAGTCGATGCAGCAGTCGATGGGCGTGCCGCGCTCGACCCGGATCCGGGGGAGTCCGCAGTCACAGCGCCCGCCGTGGCAGGTCGCGTCGGTGGGGATGCCGTAGCGACGGTCGCAGCCGACGCACGTTATGGCACGGGTCGTCCGCACGAGGACGCCGTCGCAGTCGGGGCAGTGCCCGACCGGTTCGCCGGCGTCGGAGACGGGGTACGAGCCGGCGAGGTGGAGCGCGTGCGAGCGGACACGGAGCGTCCGGTCCCCGTCGTGGGCGGTCAGGTCGAGGCCGTCGCTGGTGGTGACTGCCACCGCGTCGGCGCGGGTGAGCCACGCGACCGGCTGGTAGCCGTCGGCGTCGTGGACGAGGACGGTGTCGTCCGGTTTGACGACGACGGCGACCTGACCGCGGTGCTCGGTGCGGTCGCCGTTCTCGAACGTTGCCGTACAGTCGCCGACGAAGAGGCGGAGGGTATCGGACATACCCCCTCTGGTCGCGTTCCGGTACTTGAACCCTGAGACGGGGGTGCCTACGCCTTGACGACGACGGTGCTGCCGAGGAGGTCGCCGATGCGCTGGCTGTCGTCGGTGACGAGGATGACGATGACGGCGATGAGGCCGCCCTCGAAGCCCAGCAGCAGGTTCCGGATGATGGAGGCACCCCACGTGCACTCGCGGCCGTCGTCCATGACGACCCTGATGTCCATCATCTGCTTGCCGAAGGGCTGGCCGCCGTTCGCCTCGAAGTAGATCTTGTAGCCGGCCGCGCCGACGAACGCGAGAGCGAAGAAGAGGAACATGACGAGCGCACCGAGCCCCTCCGACACCGAGCCGATGATGCCGCCGGCGAAGAGGCCGACGAGCGCCAGCCCCCCACCGATGACGCTGGCGATGATGCTGTCGATGAAGTATGCGACGATTCGCGCCCCCAGCGTGTCCGTGTTTCCGGCTCTCCGCGCGTGACTGTGTTGGGTTGCCATACGGACCCTTCCTGCCTACCGGGTATAAAAATTATCGGCCCAAAGACGTTGGCAACAAAACAGACGCGAACGGTGCCAGCCGTCGGAGACCGCCGTCGCCCCAGCCGACCCGTGGCGGGGACCGACGGACCGATACGGCTCGCGGTCCGAGCGAACGTATGCACCACGAGGCGGTCCTGTTCGACATGGACGGCGTGCTCGTCGACTCCGAGCACTACTGGGTCGAGCGCGAGGAGCGCGACATCCTCCCGTGGGCGGTCCCCGACGCGACCGTCGCACCCAGCGAGATAACCGGGATGAACTACCGCGAGATACACGACTACCTCGCCGAACACTACGACGTGGCCGTCAGCAAGGAGGCCTGGGTCGACCGCTTCGACGAGACGGCCGCCGACATATACACCGAGCACGCGGCCCTGTTGCCGGGCTTTGCGGACTGGCTACCGGCCGCGCGCGAGGACGTCCCGGTCGCTGTCGTCTCCTCCTCGCCGCAGGACTGGATCGCGATGGTCTGTGAGCGCTTCGACCTCGCGTTCGACGCTCGCGTCAGCGCCGAGGACATCGACGCCCCCGGTAAACCCGAGCCCGACATCTACGAACACGCAGCCGGGGTCGTCGGCGCTGCGCCCGAACGCTGCGTCGCCGTCGAGGACTCCGAGCACGGCATCGCGTCGGCCGTCGCGGCCGGCTGCACATGCATCGGCTACGTCTCCGGCGCGGACGACAGCCTCGACCACTCCGGGGCCGACCACGTCGTCGACTCGCCAGCGGGACTGCTCGCGACTGTCGACGAGCTGCTCGGCCGAAACTGAGGTCACGTCTCGCGCTCCTCGACCGCCGTCGCGTCGCCGACTGCTGGCGTGTCGTCGGCCGCCGCGGTCTCGCCGGTCCACGTCGGTTCGGCCGCCCCGCCGTCGTCGGGCGGTACCGGCTCCTCCACGACGGTCGCACCGAACCGGTTCCGCGCCACCGCGACCGTGCAGTCCGTGGCGACGAGTTCGGGAACCGGGTCGCCCCGGCGCGCGTCGACGGCGGTGAACAGCCACCACAGCAGCGACAGCGCCGCGAAGGCAGCAGCGACCGGGGTCCACAGCGGCAGGTCGAGCTGGCCGGTCGGGCCGATCGTCATCGCGCCGGCGACCAGCGGGAACGATATCCAGAGGGGGAAGCGGTCCTTCCGGCGCTTCCGGCGGTACTCGGCGGCCGCCTCGTGCACGACCGACCGGCCCTCGCCGGCGGTGACGGCGCGGACGCGCGGCTCATCGACGCTGTCGGGATACCGGAGCACGTCGACGCGGCCGTCCGACTCCATACCACCCTGTTTCCGGCCGCGCTCACTAACGGTTTTGGTGGCGATCACCCGGGCAGGGATGACCGTGGGGCCGCGTCAGTCCTCGACCTGTACGGTCCGCGTCGCCGTCACCGGCACCAGCGGGAGGTCGGGGAACGCGACGGACACCTCGTAGGAGAGCACGTCGTCGGTCGCGCCGAAGACGCCCACCGGGACCGTCGCCTCGCCGTCGAGGTACGTCCCGGTGGCAGTCATCTCGACGCCGTTGACGGTCACCTGGATTCCCGCGTTCGCACCGTCCCCGCTGTTCCGGACCGTCACCTCACACATCTCGTTCTCGCCGCGGGCCACCGTGTCGGGGAAGTCGCCCCACTCGACCGCGACGTTCGGGAGGCCCGACGCGCCCTCGTGGACCTGCTCGGCGACGCCAGCCGAGAGTCCGGCGTCCTCCAGCGCGTCGGGCCCCGCGTCGGCCACGTCGCCGGGTGTGCGGTAGCCCTCCTTCGCGAGCTTCGAAGCGCGTCCCGCGCCGACGCCGTCGATGGCGGTCAGGCCGACCGCGTCCGGAGCGACGCCGTTCTCGACGCGGGCCTCGGCGCGGCGTGCGCAGTTCGCGGCGTGGGGGTCGGCGAACCGGTCGAGGAACGCCTGCAGCGCGGCGAGCAGCCGCAGCGTGTTCTGCTTGATGACCCAGGCGTCCGAGCGGAGGTCCGCCGGCGTCGTCCCGTTCATCGAGCCGACGAGGATGGCGAGCACCTTCCGCGCGCCGGCGTCCATGTCGCCCGTGTCCTGTCCCACGAGCACGTCGTCGACGGCCTCCTTCTCGGACTGGCGCGCGCTCACGCTGTCGAACTCGGCGGCCGTCGCGACCGCGCCGAGGACCGCCTTCTCGTCGATTCCCTCGCTCGTCGCGAGGTCGTAGAACCGCTCCGCGGTGTCGAGTCGGAGGTAGAACTTCGAGGCGAGCACGCCGAGTCCCGTCGCCTCGATGCCGAGGTCCGCGCCGGTCTCGACGAACCCCCGCTCGACGAGGGATTCGAGCACCGTCCGGACGCGCTCGCGGCGGTCCTCGAAGCCGTACGCCTCCGGATTCGACCGGGCGCGCTGGAAGTAGAACGTCGTCTCCAGCCAGCTCATCACGTCGTCCAGATCCTGCACCGTCCCCATGGCGATCTCGGCGTTGAGGTGCGCGTCGAGGTTCTCGGCGAGTCGGCTCTCGATCTCCTTGCCCTCGCGGAGCAGCCGGCGGTACTTCCCGGCGTCCGACCCGTCGCAGACCACCCAGCCGTAGCCCACGTCGTCGTAGCCCGGTCGCCCCGCGCGCCCGAGCATCTGGAGCACGTCGAGCGGGCTCATGTCCACCTCCCCTTCGAGGGGGTCGTGCAGCTTCGTGTCCCGAATGACGACGCAGCGCGCGGGCAGGTTCACGCCCCACGCCAGCGTCGACGTCGAGAACAGCAGCTCCAGTTTCCCCCGCTTGAACCACTCCTCGACGAGGTCCTTGTCGTTCTTCGAGAGGCCCGCGTGGTGGAACGCCACCCCGTCGATGCAGGAGTTGCGCAGCGTGTCGTTGTCCAGCTGCTGGGTCTCCGTGTGGAAGTCGTAGTCGCCTCGTGCGCCCATGTCCACGTCACGTTCAGCGACCTCGTCGCGGGCCTTCTTCGCCGCCTGCACGGTGTCCTGACGCGAGGAGACGAACACGAGCGCCTGTCCGTCCTCGTTCAGGTGCGGCTCCGCGAGGTCGAGGGCCCGGTAGAGCCGGCGGTACTTGTCCGCGAAGGAGTTCTCGCCGTGGGTGTACGTCTTCACGCCCGCGTTCAAATCTACGGGTCGGTACTCGTCGCCGAACTCGAACGTCGCCTCCGGCGGCGCGTCCAGCCACGCCGCCACGTCGTCGACGTTCGGCATCGTCGCCGACAGCGCCACGACCCGGGGGTCACAGAGCCGCCGGAGCCGCGACACCGTCACCTCCAGGGTCGCGCCGCGCCGGTCCGAATCCAGCAGGTGCACCTCGTCGATGATGCAGACGTCCACGTCCGTGATGAAGTCGTACCGCGCCGTGTCGTGCTTGCGCGTCGCCGAATCCAGCTTCTCCGGCGTCATCACGAGGATGTCCGCGTGGCGGGCTCTTCGGGGGTTCAGGTCCCGCTCGCCCGTGACGACGTACACCGAGTAGCCCAGCTCCTCGAACCGGTCCCAGTCCGCCTCCTTCTCGTTCGTCAGCGCGCGCAGCGGCGCGATGAACAGCGCGGTGCCGCCGGCGTCCAGCGTCTTGCAGATGGCGAGCTCGGCGAGCGCCGTCTTCCCGCTCGCGGTCGGCGCGCTGGCGACGACGTTCGCCTCCGAGTCCAGCAGCGCGGGCAGTGCCTCCTGCTGCATCCTGTTGAACTCGTCGAAGGCGAAGGCGTCTGCAAAATCGGGGACGACCTCGGCGACCTCCATTCTCGTGTGTGTCCGAGAGCCGTGTGTTCAAAGGCGTTTCCGTAGCGGAGCGAAAGTGATACTGGTGCGTGTTATCGTGTCTCTTTGTGGTGGCTGTGATGGTCGTGGAGACAGCTGGAGCGTCCCGTCAGTCGTGGGAAAAACTGGAGACGACAACAGCCAGAAAGCCCCGAGGTTCTCGGCTCCCGCGACTCGCTGCGGTCCTCACTCCGTTCCGGTCCTTGCTTCGTCGGGGTTCACCGAGAACCTCGCCCCTTTCAGTCCTGCCCAACTGCGACCGCACCTCACGCCTCCCCAGCCTCTTGCGCTCCTCGCTCCGCTGCGGTGCTCATCCCTCGCGCGGAATGGCTCGCGGCCTGGCGAGACTCCTCCGTCGTCTCGCTGCCCTCCGCTCACTGCGTTCGCGGAGACCTCGCTTCGCTCGACACGCTCGCCAGCGCGCGCCGGCCGGCTGATTGGTCGGGTGGTGCGAACTGACACGGAACGACGGCGTTCACCCGGCGGATTCGGCGGCGGCGTCGGACGCCTTCGCCGCGGCGCGCTCCAGCATCCCGTCGCTGGTCTCGTACCAGTAGTACGCCGCCAACCCGAGCGCGACGGCGACGTTCGAGAGCGTGACGGCCCAGAAGATGGACTGGACGCCGCCGTCGAGCAGGTAGACGCCGACGGCGGCGATGGGGAGGCGGACGCCCCAGTACTGCAGGAGGGAGGCGACCATGCTGGTCTTGGTCCGCCGGGCGGCGTTGAACCCGCCCCGGAGCAGGTAGCCCGCGCCGATGGCCCAGTAGCCGAGGGCGAGGATCTGAAGGTAGTCGACCGTGTACGCGAGCGCCTGCGGCGCGATGTCGGGGACGAAGACGGTCGCGAGGGCACCGGGGACGAGCCACTGGACGACCCCGGCGAGGGTGAGCATGACGACCGCGATGACGACGCCGGTCCAGGTGGTCGAGCGGGCGCGCTCGGTGTGGCCCGCGCCGAGGTTCTGCCCGATCATCGACTGGGCGGCCTGCTGGAGGCCGCTGGCGGGGATGAACGCCACGCTGGCGATCCGTGCGCCGATGACGTAGGCGGCGAGGCCGGCGGTGCCGCCGGCGACGAACACGAGGACGACGACGACGATGCGGACGGCGTCCTGTGCGACGCGCTGGCCGGTGGTGGGCCAGCCCACGTCGAGGAGTTCGCGGCAGTCCGACACGGAGACGGTGGCGTCGTCGCGGGTGAGTCGGAAGGAGTCACGGACACCGAGGGCGAACGCGAGCACGAGGCAGAAGCTCGCGGCGTAGCCCGCGGCGGTCGCGAGCGCGGCCCCGGTGACCGCCAGCCCGTCGAAGCCGGGAACGCCGTAGCCGAAGATGAGGACCGGATCGAGGACGACGTTGACGGCGACGGCGGTGACGTTGACGTACAGCGTCGCGCGGGTGTCGCCCCAGCCGAGGAAGCCGGCCTCCAGCGAGTCCGAGAGGCCCATGAACAGGAAGACGGGTGCGTAGGCCGCGAAGTACGTGATGGCGGGTTCGACGGCGGGTGCGTCGGGGTTGACGGCCGCGATAGCGTAGACGAGTTCGTCTGCGAAGAAGAAGGCCAGCAGCGCGGCCGCGGAGCCGAACAGGAACGTGAGGACGACGCCGTTGAACGCGGCGCGACGGGCCGACTCCTCCTCGTCCGCGCCGACGCGCTGGGAGACGACGACGTGCGAGCCGACCATCGGACCGACGACGGCCAGCGCGACGAGGACGGATGTCAGCGGCGTCACGAGCCCGACCGCTCCGAGCTCGGCTTCGCCGATACGGCCGAGCCAGAAGGCGTCGACCACCTGCTGGACGACCTGGACGAGGTTCTGGACCACCAGCGGTGCCGCGAGTGCCACGAGCACCTTCGGTATGGAGCCCGTCCGTATGTCGTCCGGTGACACGTCGAACATCTGCTCGTTAGTGCACTGGTACGCGACTGGCACAAAACTCTGTCGACCATCACCGATGGTCGGTGTTGAATACTCATGGTCCCCCGACGCGGTCGGGGGGCGTGTCCGGAACCCCGACGCTTTTTCCCCTCCCGGACCGCAGTTCTCGGTATGAGCCGTTCGCGGAAGCCCGACTGGCTGAAGATGCAACCGCCGGCGGGCCGGGAGTTCACCGACATCAAGCAGACGTTGCGCGAGCACGACCTCAACACCGTCTGCGAGGAGGCGAACTGCCCGAACCTCGGTGAGTGCTGGAGCGGCCGCAACGGGAGCAGCGACGGCGGCACGGCGACGTTCATGCTGATGGGCCACCGCTGTTCGCGCGGCTGTAACTTCTGCGACGTCGAGACCGGCGGGATGGAGCCGCTCGACCCCGACGAGCCGACGAACGTCGCCGAGGCCATCGCCGAGATCGGGCTGGACTACGTCGTCCTCACGTCGGTCGACCGGGACGACCTCCCCGACCAGGGCGCGGGCCACTTCGCCGAGACCATCCGCGAGATCAAGGAGCGCCACCCCGGGATTCTGGTGGAGGTCCTCATCCCGGACTTCCAGGGCGAATCCGACCTCGTCCGGAAGATAATCGACGCCGAACCCGACGTCATCGCGCACAACGTCGAGACCGTCGAGCGCCTCCAGTGGCCGGTGCGGGACCGCCGTGCCGGCTACGAGCAGTCGCTCGCGGTGCTCGAACAGGTGTCCCGGGAGTCCGACATCTACACGAAGACGAGCCTGATGCTCGGCGTCGGCGAGTACCACCACGAGATCTGGCAGACGCTCTCGGATCTCGCCGAGATCGACCTCGACATCGTCACGCTCGGCCAGTACCTCCAGCCGTCGCTGACCCACCTCGACGTGGAGCGGTACGTCCACCCCGACGAGTTCGACACCTGGCGCGACGTGGCGGAACAGGAGTTCGAGTTCCTCTACTGCGCCTCCGGCCCGATGGTCCGCTCGTCGTACAAGGCCGGCGAGCTGTTCGTCGACGCCGTGCTGCGCGACGGGAAGAGCGTCGAGGAGGCGAGGGAGGCGGCACGGAGCGTCGCCTCGGACTAGTCGTCCGGGCCATCGCGTGAGGGCTGACGAACGACGAGTGGACGAGCCGTGAGGAACCGGTCGAGGAGGTCCGGGGCCTGCGGTACGGGTCCGGTTTCTCGGTTGCGTCGGGCTCTGACGGGTTGCGTCGGGCTCTGACATCGTGTTTCGCGTACAAACAGCGCCCGATTGCACGAACTCCCTCGTCTTCGGCGTCGCACACGACCCCGGAACGAAACCTGGAAGCCAGACCGGAGACGCCCCACGTGAACACACCACACCATCGGGATAGAGACACACGCACACGGCGAAATAAACTCCCGCCCATTCGTCCAGAATTGAGGATAGAAGACCGTGAGGAACCTAGGACACCCGGCTATTGCGGAACGAAAGTGGAGATGTGTTCAGCTTCCGGGCGAAAATCGCAAATCTGTGCGACTGTATGGCAAGAATAGGGTTGATAGTAACGTTTTTACGAAAACCATATAACGCGAGCGGGAGACATTCGATACATGTCAAGGTGGGTTCTACCGTGAGTACGATTCAGCACGACCCCCGCGAGCGCGTACAGGTGCTCGACGACGCGGGCCGGGTGCTCGACGACGCGGAGGTGCCGGACGTCGACGACGACGAGCTCGTCGAGATGTACAAACAGATGCGGCTGGCCCGCCACTTCGACCAGCGGGCCGTCTCGCTCCAGCGGCAGGGCCGCATGGGGACCTACCCCCCACTCTCCGGGCAGGAGGGCGCACAGATCGCGAGCGCCCACGCGCTGGACCAGGAGGACTGGCTGTTCCCGTCCTACCGCGAACACGGCGCGGCGCTCGTCCGTGGCGTTTCGCTGGAGAAGACCCTACTGACCTGGATGGGCCACGAGACCGGCAATAACATCCCGGACGACGTGAACATGTTCACCACCGCGGTCCCCATCGCGACGCAGGTGCCCCACGCGACCGGCGCGGCCTGGGCGTCGAAGCTCAAGGACGAGAACAGGGCGTTCATCTGCTACTTCGGCGACGGCGCGACCTCGGAGGGTGACTTCCACGAGGGCCTGAACTTCGCCGGCGTCTTCGACACGCCGAACGTGTTCTTCTGCAACAACAACCAGTGGGCCATCTCGGTCCCGCGGGAGAAGCAGACCGCGAGCGAGACCATCGCCCAGAAGGCCACCGCCTACGGCTTCGAGGGCGTGCAGGTCGACGGGATGGACCCCCTCGCGGTGTACAAGGTCACGCGCGATGCCGTCGAGAAGGCGAAGAACCCCGACGACGACGAGCTGCGCCCGACGCTCATCGAGGCGGTCCAGTACCGCTTCGGCGCACACACCACCGCCGACGACCCCTCGGTCTACCGCGACGACGAGGAGGTCGAGCGCTGGAAGCAGAAGGACCCCATCCCGCGCATGGAGACGTTCCTGCGCCAGCACGGGCTGCTCGACGACGAGCGCGTCGACGCCATCGAGGCCGAGATCAAGGACGAGGTCGCCGACGCCATCGCCGCGGCCGAGGCCGTCGAGCGCCCCGAGCCCGAAGAGATATTCAAACACGTTTATGCGGGCATGCCGAAGAAGCTGGACGAACAGCTGGAGTGGTTCAACAGCGTCCGCGAAGAGTTCGGCGACGACGCACTCCTGGAGGACTAACACATGGCAACGCAAGACACTGCATCCGAGACGGAGAACCTGACGCTCGTGCAGTCCGTCCGCGACGGGCTGTACACCGAGATGAAAAAGGACGAAGACGTGCTCGTCATGGGCGAGGACGTCGGGAAGAACGGCGGCGTGTTCCGCGCGACCGAGGGGCTCTACGAGGAGTTCGGCGGGGACCGCGTCATCGACACGCCGCTGGCCGAGTCCGGCATCGTCGGCACGGCCATCGGGATGGCCGCCTACGGCCTGAAGCCCGTCCCCGAGATCCAGTTCATGGGCTTCATCTACCCCGCGTTCGACCAGATCGTGAGTCACGCGGCGCGCATCCGCACGCGCTCCCGCGGTCGGTTCACCTGCCCGATGGTCGTCCGCGCACCGTACGGTGGCGGCATCCGTGCGCCGGAGCACCACTCCGAGTCGACGGAGGCGATGTTCGCCCACCAGCCCGGTCTGAAGGTCCAGATCCCGAGCACGCCCTACGACGCGAAGGGGATGCTCATCTCGGCCATCCGCGACCCGGACCCGGTCGTGTTCCTCGAGCCGAAGCTCATCTACCGCGCGTTCCGCGACGAGGTCCCGACGGACGACTACGAGGTCCCGCTCGGTGAGGCCGCCGTGCGCCGCGAGGGCACCGACATCTCGGTGTACACGTGGGGTGCGATGTCCCGGCCGACGATGGAGGCCGCCGAGGAGCTCGCAGAGGAGGACGGAATCGACGTCGAGGTCGTCGACATCCGCTCCATCTCGCCGCTCGACGAGGAGACCATCGTCGAGTCATTCAAGAAGACCGGCCGCGCGGCCGTCGTCCACGAGGCCCCGAAGTCCGGCGGTCTCGGCGGCGAGATCGCCTCCATCATCCAGGAGGAGGCGCTGCTGTACCAGGAGGCACCGGTCGAGCGCATCACCGGCTTCGACACGCCGTTCCCGCTGTACGCGCTCGAGGACTACTACCTGCCGGAGCCCGCACGCATCAAGAAGGGCATCCGCGACGCGGTGAGCTTCTGACATGCCCAAGGAATTCAAGCTTCCCGACGTGGGCGAGGGCGTCGCCGAGGGCGAGCTGCTCGAGTGGCTCGTCGAGCCCGGCGACACCGTCACCGAGGACCAGCCGGTCGCGAAGGTCGAGACGGACAAGGCCGCGGTCGACGTCCCCTCGCCGTACAACGGCACGGTGAAGGAACTGCTCGTCGAGGCGGGCGAGATGGTGCCCGTCGGCGACGTCATCATGGTGTACAACGTCGAGGGCGAGGACGACCTCGACGACACGACGCCGTCCGGCGGGAGCGAGGAGTCCGCTGAGGCCGACGCCGGCGGTGCCGAGGCAGCGGCCGACGCCGAACCCGCCGGCGACACCGAGGAGGTCGAGACCCCCTCGGGTCGCGTGTTCGCCCCGCCGAGCGCCCGGAAGCTCGCCCGCGAACTCGGCGTCGACATCGGCGCGGTCGAGGGGACCGGCCCCTCGGGCCGCGTCACCGACCAGGACGTGCGCGCCCACGCCGAGGGCGGCGACGAGGCCGAGCCCGAACCGGCGACCGCCGAAGGTGGCGACGACGGTGCCGCCGCGAGCGAGTCCGCCGACACGGGCGCTGCCGGCGGGCAGGCGTCCGCGAGCGCCACGACGGCCGCGCCGCAGCAGGTCGAGGCCGCGAACCGCGAGCAGACGCTGGCCGCGCCGGCGACCCGGAAGCTCGCCGAGGAGGAGGGCGTCGACCTGAACGCCGTCCCGACGGACGAGACGAAAGACGGCGAGGCGTTCGTCACGCCGGAGGCCGTCCGCGAGTACGCCGAGGCACAGCGCCAGGCCCAGGAGGCCGACGCGCAGGCGATGGCCGCCGGCGAGCCGATGGGCGAGCCCCAGCAGCGCGAGACGCGCGAATCGTTCCGTGGCGTCCGCCAGACCATCGCCGACGCGATGGCGGAGTCGAAGTACACCGCCCCGCACGTCACCCACCACGACGAGGTGGACGTGACCGCGCTCGTCGAGGCCCGCGAGGAGCTCAAGCCCCACGCCGCCGAGAAGGACATCAAGCTGACCTACATGCCGTTCGTGATGAAGGCGTGTGTGGCGGCGCTGAAGGAGTTCCCCATCGTCAACTCCTCGCTCGACGAGGAGAACGAGGAGATCGTCAAGAAGCACTACTACAACATCGGCGTCGCCACCGCGACCGACGTGGGCCTGATGGTCCCCGTCGTCAAGCAGGCCGACAGGAAGGGCCTGCTCCAGCTCTCCTCCGAGATGAACGAGCTCGTCTCGAAGGCCCGGGAGCGCTCGATCGCGCTGGAGGAGATGCGCGGCGGCACGTTCACCATCACGAACATCGGCGGCATCGGCGGCGAGTACGCCACGCCGATCATCAACTACCCCGAGACCGCCATCCTCGCGCTCGGCGAGATCAAGAAGAAGCCCCGCGTCGTCACCGACGACGACGGCGAGGACTCCATCGAGATCCGCCACGTGCTGACGCTGTCGCTCTCGTTCGACCACCGCATCATCGACGGCGCGGAGGGCGCACAGTTCACCAACGAGGTCATGAAGTACCTCGAGAACCCGCAGCTGCTCCTGCTGGAGTAGTCTCTCTCCCTTTCGACAACGCACCGCTCGTAGTTCGCGGGACACAGCCACACAAGAGTACGAACCGCCGCTGTCGCACGGAAGCGGCCGCCCCGGTCGGGCGAGCCGCCCCGTTCCCCCGTGGCGACCGCCCCCCGACGGCCGCGCACTCGGCAGCGCCGCGACGGTCCCCCCGAACCGTCGTCGAATTCGGTCTGCCCAACTACTCTGATGCACGAATATCGGTTATAGGCACCGCTGAGACGCCGTCTCAGCCGTGAGACGCCACGTCGGTTTGCGAACGGTTAACTCGGCTCCCTCGAATGCGACAGCATGGACCGGGACGCTGTCGACGACGCCGTCGCCCTGTTGCAACGTGCGCCCGTCCTCGCCGCCTGTCGCGACGGTCCCGCGGACCGGGCCACCATCGCCGAGCGTGCGTCGGTCTCGCGGGCGACGGCGTACCGGGCGACGAACGCCCTGACCGAGCGGGGCGTCCTGGAGCGAGAGGCCGCGGGCTACCGGCTCACCGGGCTCGGGCGTGCCGTCCTCACCCACATCGAGTCGTTCGATCGGGGGCTGGCGGGAGCCCGGACGCTGGCACCCGTGCTGGCCCACGTCGACGCACCCGAACTCGTCTCCAACACCGAGCTGTTCACCGACGCGACGGTCGTCACCGTGGACCCGTCCGCACCGTACCGCCTCGACCAGGAGCTCGCGGCCATCGTCGCCGACACCGAGCGGGAGATGGTCGGCGTCACGACCTCCTTCGGGTCGCCGACGGTGATGGAGCGGACGTACGAGGTCATCCGGAGGGGCGTCGCGGTCGAGTGGGTCCTCACGCCGGCGGCGTTCGAGGGCGTCCTCGAACAGCACGGTGAGGGACACGACCAGCTCATGGCGATGGACACGACGGCCACCTACCTCATCGAGCACCCACCGCTCGACATCGCCATCTACGACGACAGGCTCGTGGTTCCCGGCTACGACGGGGAGAGCGGTGCCGTCACGGCGATGGCGTGGACCGACGACGCCGCAGCCGTCGAGTGGGCACGCGGCGTCTTCGAGGCGTGTCGCGACCGGGCAGAGCCGCTCGACTGACCCGGTCTTCGTCACGTGCTCACACACGACGCCCTCGGCCGCGGTGCAGTCTCCCGGTTCCGCCCGCGCTGGCAATTCCTGCGGCTTTTTATGGCTGCTGGTCGGCTGTTGTAGTATGGTCGTCGGAGACGTCACTACTGGCACGGACGTACTGGTCATCGGCGCGGGTCCGGGGGGCTACGTGGCCGCCATCCGCGCCGGACAGCTCGACCTCGACGTGACGCTCGTCGAGCGCGACGCCTACGGCGGGGCCTGCCTCAACCGGGGCTGCATCCCGTCGAAGGCGCTCATCACTGGCTCGAAGCTCGCCCACGACGCGGGCAACGCGGAGGACCTCGGCATCCACGCGAACCCCGCCGTGGACCTCTCGCAGATGATGAACTGGAAGGACGGAATCGTCGACGGGCTGACCGGCGGCGTCGAGAAGCTCTGCAAGGCCAACGGCGTCAACCTGGTCGAGGGCACCGCGGAGTTCTCGGGCGAGAACTCGGTCCGCGTCGTCCACGGCGGCGAGGGCCAGGGCAGCGAGTCCATCGACTTCGAGCACTGTATCATCGCCACCGGCTCGCGGCCCATCCAGGTGCCCGGCTTCGAGTTCGACGGCGAGCACGTCATCTCCGCCGAGGGCGCGCTCGACCTCCAGACCGTTCCGGACGAGCTGGTCGTCGTCGGCGCGGGCTACATCGGCATGGAGCTCGCCGGGGTCTACGCCCGTCTCGGCACCGACGTGACCGTCATCGAGATGCTCGACGACGTGCTGCCACCGTACGAGGACGACGTGAGCCGCGTCGTCCGCAAGCACGCCGAGGAGCTCGGCGTCGAGTTCCACTTCGGCTACACCGCCGAGGACTGGGAGGAATCGGGCGACGGGGTCGTCGTCACCGCCACGCCCGCCGCCGCCGACGGTGGCGAGGCCGCCGAGGCCGAGGAGGACGACGAACGGGAGACCCTCGAACTCTCGGCCGACAAGGTGCTCGTCGCAGTCGGCCGCCAGCCGGTCACCGACACGATGAGCCTCGAAGCGGCCGGCATCGAGACGGACGAGCGCGGCTTCATCCAGACGGACGACCGCGCCCGCACCGAGAAGGAGCACATCTTCGCGGTCGGCGACGTGGCCGGCGAGCCGATGCTCGCGCACAAGGCCAGCACGGAGGGGCAGGTCGCCGCCGAGGTCATCGCCGGCGAGCCCTCGGCCATCGACTACCAGGCGATGCCCGCAGCCGTGTTCACCTCGCCCGAGATCGGCACCGTCGGCCTGACCGCCGACGAGGCCGAAGAGCAGGGCTTCGAACCCGTCATCGGCAAGTTCCCGTTCAACGCCAGCGGTCGTGCGATGACCGCGAACGAGACCGACGGCTTCGTCCGCATCGTCGCCGACGAGCCCAGCGGCTTCGTGCTGGGCGCACAGATCGTCGGCCCGGAGGCCAGCGAACTGATCGCCGAGCTCGCCCTCGCCATCGAGATGGGTGCGACGCTCGAAGACGTCGCCTCGACGGTGCACACGCACCCGACGCTCGCCGAGTCGACGATGGAGGCCGCCGAGAACGCGCTTGGCCACGCCATCCACACGCTGAACCGCTGATCGCCGGATTCGACGGACGGCTCCGACACGTTCCCATCCGGTAGGCCGTGCCCGCTGTTCCATAGGTTGCCCGTAACAATGCCCGAGCAGTCCCAACGTCGTCGTATGGGAGGGAGCGACAGTACGGCGTTACGGCGGTTCCTCGGACGCTGTCCGGACTGCGAGGTGTCGATTCCGTCCGGACGACTGCTCGCGGTGTACGAGCCCCCCGACGGCTGGCCGCAGCTCCTCGCGGAGTGTCCCGACTGCGAGGTCGTCGTGCATCCGGCCTAGCCGCCCGCCGTTCGACCGTCGGCGACCGCACGATCATCGGCACGTATTTGCCGCCTAGAGTCGTGCTATCACCATGCAGGCGGTGTTCCTCGTCATCGGAGCGGTGTTCCTCGCCATCGGTATCGCCACCTCGGTCGGGAGCGACGTGACGCTGTGGGGGACGTTCATCGCGGTCGGGACGGTGTTCCTCACCCTCGGACTGGCTCTCGACGATGGGGACGGCTCCGGAGACGACACCCCCGACGAGCAGCGCTGAGCAGCCTGTCGCCCCGACGCCCTTTTGGCCACCAGCGCTGTACGGCCCGCCATGACAGTCGTCACGCTCGGGCCCGCCGGGACGTACTCGCACCGCGCCGCCAGCGCCGTCGCCGACGGGGTCGAGTTCCGCGAGTCCGTGACGAGCATCGTCGAGGCCGTCGCCGACGGTGACGCCGAGCGCGGCGTCGTCCCCATCGAGAACAGCATCGAGGGCAGCGTGACGGAGACGCTGGACGCACTCGCCGAGTTCGACGTGGCCGTCACGCAGGAGGTCGTGACGCCCATCCGCCATGCGCTGCTCGCCCAGGGCGAGGTGTTCGACACCGTCGCGAGCCACCCGCAGGCGCTCGCGCAGTGCCGGGGCTTCCTCGACGAACACTACCCCGACGCCGACCGCGAGGCCGTCGCCAGCACCGCCCGCGGGGTCGAACGGGCCCGCGAGGATGCCACCGTCGCGGCCATCGCCCACCCCGGCACCGCCGACGACACCGTCTCGCTGCTCGCCGAGGACATCCAGGACCGCACGTCGAACGCGACCCGGTTCTTCGTCGTCGCGCCGCCGGAGGACCGCTCGGACGCCGGCGGGAAGACCACGCTCGTCGTCTACCCCGGCGCGAACTACCCCGGACTCCTGCTCGAACTCCTCCAGCCGTTCGCCGACCGGGACATCAACCTCTCCCGGCTCGAATCCCGGCCGTCGGGCGAGCGCCTCGGCGACTACGCCTTCCACGTCGACGTCGACGCCGGCCTGTTCGAGGAGCGCACGCAGGCCGCGCTGGAGGATGTTCGGGAGCTCGCGAGTGCGGGCTGGGTGCGCGTGCTCGGGTCGTACGACGTCGAGCACGTGCTGGACTGAGTCTTTTTGTCCGATGCCGGGGCCAGGACCGGCGTGACCTGACCCCGGCTGCCCCGGGGGACGAGGCAGGTGTGCGGCACACCCCGGGGTGCGAGACCGCCGCCTGTTCGCCACTCCCGAGCCCCGGCCACGCGCTGAACTTAAGTATCAGCCCGCCGTATCTGTCGGACACAATGCGACGGAATCCGTTCGAGGAGCTAGAGGAGATGTTCGACCGCATGGGCCGACAGTTCGAGCAGCGCGGCATGCCGACGCTCGAATCGGTGCCGGTCGACATGCAGGACCACGGCGACGAGTACGAGATCGTCGCGGACGTCCCTGGGTACGACACCGAGGACATCGAACTCACGTTCTCCGAGGGTGCAATCACCATCGACGCGAGCCGCGAGGAGGAAACCGAAGAGGAGGATGATGGCCACTACGTCCACCGCGAGCGCCACAGTTCGGTCAGTCGCAGCATCCGGCTCCCCGAGGCTGTCGACGAGGAGGCCATCAGCGCGAGCTACCGGAACGGCACCCTCACGGTCACCGCGCCGAAGGCCGAGGCGGACGAGGGCCACCGCATCGACATCGACTGACGCGAGCTACGGTGTCGCGTCGACGACCGCGTCAACGGTCGTCGCGAGCGCGTCGGTCCAGTCGTCGGGCCAATCCGCCCCACGTTTCGGCGGTTCGACCGGGAACTCGGCGGCGTGGAACGTCACCCGGTCGAACGCGTCTTCGGCGAGTCGTCCCACGAACGCCGCGTTCTCCCGCTTCGTGCTCACACCGCCGCTGGCGAGGTCGTAGTACGCGCTGAACGCCTGGCAGACGACGACCGTCTCGTACTCGTCGAGAGTGCCGGCCTCCAGCGAGCGCAGGAGCGTCACCGTGTTGTTCGCCGGGTCCGCCCGACGCATCTCCAGTTCGACGAGCACCAGCACGTCCTCGCCGACGCCGGCCACGTCGACGGGTGTCGAGCCGATCTGGTGTTCGACCGCCCACGTCAGGTCCGGTCGCGCCGCTTCGAGGTCCGCGGCCAGTCGTTCCTGTCCCTCGCGTGCGAACTCGCCCACGAGCTGCAGCTGGGCCGCCCTCGACTTAGTCCTCGTGGACGTGAATCGCGGGCCGCCCGGGCCGTGCCTTCGACGCCAATCCGTCGTCGGCCTCGTCGGGCGACAGCACCCGTACCGGCGCGTCGAACTCGTCCTCGACCAGCCACGCGGCCCGCCCCAGGACGGTGCGCTCCCGGTCAGCGCCGAGCGACGCGTCCAGCCCGGGATGCTCGGCCGCGAGGTCCTTCGCGAAGCTGGCAGCCGCCTCGCCCTGTTGGCGCAGTTCCGGGTCGGCCATCACCGCGCCGACCACGTCGCCATCGTCGATGCCGCGGGCGAGCTCCAGTGCGCGGTACTTCCACGCCGGCGCGACGACCACGTCGATGGCGGCCGGGTCGTCGATGTCGGCCACGTCGAGTATCTGGCGCACGTCGCTCCGGGTGTTCTCGACCAGCGACCGGTCTCGCTCGTGGTCGTCCATCTCGTGCTCCGCTGTCGGCCAGTCGGCCGTCGCGACGAACCCCTCGTGGCCGAGTTCACGCCACGCCTCCTCGCAGACGTGCGGGGCGATCGGGGCCAGCAGTCGCACGACGGCGGCGACGCCGCGAGCGACGACACCGGGCTCGTTTTCGTCGCGCTCCCGGTACCGGGTCAGCAGCTCGAACAGGTCCGTCATCTCGCGGACGGCGCGCTCGAACCGCATCGACTCGTAGGCGTCGGTGGCAGCGGCGACCGTCGCGTCGACTTCGTGGGCGACGTACGCGGCGGCCGGGCTGTCGAAGTCGCCTTCGACGTCGCCCGACACCGTGGTCGACAGCCGGTAGAGTCGCTGGAGCAGCCGGTGGCTCGAACGGACGCCCTCCTCGCGCCACGCGAAGTCCTTGGCCGGACGGGCCGCCCGCAGGACGAACAGCCGGGCGGTGTCCGCGCCGAACTCCGAGACGATGCGCTCCGGGGAGACGCCGTTGTCGCCCGACTTGGACATCTTCGCGCCATCTTCACCCTGCACCATCCCCTGCGTGAGCACTGCGTCGAACGGCTCGCGGTGGTCGAGTAGCCCCAGGTCGGCGAGCGCCTTCGTCACGAACCGGGCGTACAGCAGGTGCATGACGGCGTGTTCGTCGCCACCGACGTACTCGTCCACCGGCAGCCAGTCGTTCGCACGGTCGGTGTCGAACGGTGCGTCCGTCAGGTCGGGTGCGACGAACCGCAGGTAGTACCACGAGGAGTCGACGAACGTGTCCATCGTGTCCGTCTCGCGGACGGCGTCGGCACCGCACTCCGGACAGGCGGTCTGCTTCCACTCCGTAGCGGCGTCCAGCGGGTTCCCCGTCGTGTGGACGAACTCGGGGAGCTCGACCGGCAGGTCCTCGTCCGGTACCGTGACCGGGCCGCAGTCGTCGCAGTGGACGACCGGAATCGGCGTCCCCCAGTACCGTTGGCGGGAGATGCCCCAGTCGCGCAGCCGGTACTGTGTCGTCGCCTCGGCACCGGGCAGGTCAGCGACCAGCCGCTCGCGAGCGGCGGCGCTGTCCAGCCCGTCGTACTCGCCGGAGTTGACGAGCACGCCGTCGTCGCTGAATGCGGCCTCCAGTACGTCGACCTCGCTTCCGTCTGCGGGCTCGACCACCGGCCGGATGTCGAGGTCGTGCGCCGTCGCGAACGCGTGGTCGCGCTCATCGTGGGCGGGCACGGCCATCAGCGCGCCCGTGCCCACGTCGCTCAGGACGAAGTCGGCGACGTAGACGGGTAGCTCCTCGCCGGTCGCGGGGTTCGTGGCGGTCATGTCGGTCACGACGCCCTGGGGGTCGTCGGCGTCGGGGTCGGCCACGTTCTCGACGAAGTGCGCCACCTCGGAATCGCGCTCGGCGGCGGCCTCGGCCAGCGGGTGGTCCGGCGCGAGCGCGACGAAGGTCGCGCCGTGGATGGTGTCCAGCCGGGTCGTGAAGGCGGTCATCTCGCGTTCGCCGTCGGGCGTCTGGACGGGGAAGGGCACCTCGGCACCCTCGGTGCGGCCGATCCAGTTGCGCTGGCGGTCGCGCACGCCGGCGGGCCAGTCGTCCAGCCGGTCGATGTCGTCCAGCAGCTCGTCGGCGTAGTCGGTGATGCGCAGGAACCACTGGTCCAGCTCCCGGGCCGCTACGGGGGAGTCACAGCGCCAGCAGACGCCGTCGCCGTCGCCGCTCGTGGACGCCGTCGGGGCCGCTCCTTCGACCTGTTCGTCGGCGAGCACCGTCTCGCAGCCGGGACACCAGTTGACCGCGCTGGCCTCGCGCTCGACGAGGCCGGCCTCGCGGAACCGGGCGAACAGCCACTGGTTCCACCGGTAGTAGTCGGGGTCGCAGGTGGTGACCTCGCGGTCCCAGTCGTAGCCGAAGCCCAGCGACTCGAACTGCTCGCGCATCCGCTCGATGCAGCGGCGCGTCCAGGCGTCGGGGTCGGTGTCGCGCTCCAGCGCGGCGTTCTCGGCGGGCAGGCCGAACGCGTCCCAGCCCATCGGGTGGAGCACCGTCTCGCCTCGCATCCGGCGGTATCTCGCGTAGGCGTCGGTGATGGCGTAGTTCCGGACGTGACCCATGTGGAGCTCGCCGGAGGTGTAGGGGAACATCGCGAGCACGTACGTCGGGTCGTCGGCGTCGTCCGGGACCTGGAACACGTCGGCGTCGTCCCAGCGGTCCTGCCATCGTCGCTCGATTCGTGTGTGGTCGAACTCCGTCTGCTGCGTCTGTTGTGGCATCGTGGGGACTCTTGGTTCGTGGGAGGTGGGCAGTCGTTCAATTCGTGTCCATCTGACATTCCGGTGTGTCTGGTCGCGGCAATAATTGACGGTGGCGTGTGGTGGTGTATCGTGGGGGAGCGACGCTCACCGGCCCACGCCGCAGTGGGAGGACTGGCCGGTCCGCCCCACGAGACGGGATTGATAGTCCTTTTAACGACTCCGAGTGAACGGTTCCCCATGACCTACGACCCGCAGACACTCGAATCGGAGTGGCGGGACCGCTGGCGGAGCGAGGGGCGCTACGAGGCGAATCCCGACGCCGTCGCGGACGAGGACCCCACATTCGTCACGGTGCCCTACCCGTACCCCAGCGGCGGGATGCACATCGGGCACGCCCGGACGTACACCGTGCCGGACGTCTACGCGCGATACCGACGCCAGCAGGGCGACAACGTCCTCTTCCCCATCGCGTGGCACGTCACCGGCACGCCCATCATCGGTGCGGTCGAGCGCCTGAAGAAGCGCGAGCCGGAGCAGATGGACGTGCTCAAGAACACGTACAACGTCCCCGAGGAGACCCTGCAGGACCTGGAGACGCCGATGGGCTTCGCCCGGCACTTCATCGAGGAGCACTACAAGAAGGGGATGAAGCGCCTCGGCATCTCGGTCGACTGGCGACGCGAGTTCACGACGAACGACGAGCGCTACTCGAAGTTCATCACCTGGCAGTACGAGACGCTCAGGGAGCGCGGCCTGCTGGAGAAGGGGCTGCACCCGGTCAAGTACTGCACGAACGAGGACCAGCCGGTGACGACCCACGACATCCTGGAGGGCGAGGAGGCCGAGTTCCAGGAGTACACGCTGGTCAAGTTCGAGACCGAGATCGACGGGGCCGACGTCGTCGCGCCGATGGCGACGCTCCGACCGGAGACCGTTCGTGGGGTGACGAACGCGTTCGTCGACCCCGACGCCGACTACGTGGTCGCGGAGGTCGACGGCGAGTTCTGGTTCGTCTCCGCGAGCGCCGCCGAGAAGCTCAGACTCCAGGGTCACGAGGTCGAGACCCGCTACGAGTACGCGGGCCGCGATCTCGTCGGCAAGCGGGTGACGAACCCCGTCACCGGCGACGACGTGCTCGTGCTGCCCGCTGGCTTCGTCGACGCCGACAACGCGACGGGCGTCGTGATGTCCGTCCCGGCGCACTCGCCCGACGACTACCTCGCGCTGCAGGAGGCGAAGGAAGCGGCCGACGACATGGCCGAGTACGGCATCGACGCCGACGAGGTCCGCGGAATCGAGCCGGTCCCCATCCTCACCATCGAGGGCTACGGCGACATCCCCGCGAAGGACGCCGTCGAGTCCGCCGGCATCGACTCCTCCGAGGACCCCGGGCTGAAGGCGGTCACGCAGGACCTCTACAACGCCGAGTTCCACTCGGGCGAGCTGCTCGACAGCTACGGCGAGTTCGCCGGTGGCGTCGTCGAGGACGTGCGCGACGAGTTCAAGCAGTCCTATCTGGGTACTGCCTTCGGCACGATGCAGGAGTTCTCCGAGGAGGTCGTCTGTCGCTGCGGCGGCGACGTCGAGGTCGCCCAGCAGGACACCTGGTTCCTCCGCTACAACGACCCCGACTGGAAGGGGAAGACCCACGAGGCCGTCGCGAACCTCGACGCCATCCCGGAGAACACCCGCGAGCAGTACGACCACACCATCGACTGGCTCAACGAGTGGCCCTGCATCCGGAACTACGGGCTGGGCACCCGCCTGCCGTGGGACCAGGACTTCGTCATCGAGCCGCTGTCGGACTCGACGCTGTACATGTCGTACTACACCATCGCCCACCGCATCGACGAGGTCGAGCCCGAGGCGATGGACCGGGAGTTCTTCGACACGCTGTTCTACGGCCCCGAGGCCGTCGACGACCCCGACGAGACCGCCCTCTCCCTGCGCGAGGAGTGGGACTACTGGTACCCCGTCGACTACCGCTGCTCGGCGAACGACCTGGTGAACAACCACCTGACGTTCTACCTGTTCCACCACGCCGAGCTGTTCGACCAGCCGAACTGGCCCCAGGGCATCACCGTGATGGGCATGGGCCTGCTGGAGGGCGAGAAGATGTCCTCCTCGAAGGGCCACGTCGTCCTCCCCGGCGAGGCCATCGACCGGTACGGGGCCGACACCGTCCGGTTCTTCCTGATGAACTCCGCGGAGCCGTGGCAGGACTTCGACTGGCGCGCGGACCAGGTGACGAGCACGCGCGACCAGCTCGACCGCTTCTGGCGGCGCGCCGAGGAGCTCATCGGCGACGGCGACGTGCCGGAACCGGTCGACGCGAGCGACGCCGACGACCTCCAGCGCATCGACCGCTGGCTGCTCTCGAAGCTGCAGGACACCATCGGGATCGTCACCGAGTCGATGGAGAACTTCGAGACCCGGTCGGCGAGCCAGGCCGCCTTCTACGACTTCCAGGAGAACCTGCGCTGGTACCGCCGACGTACCGACACCGAGCGCGAGGGCGCACGGCGCACCCGCCGGACCGTGCTGGAGGCCCGCCTGCGGATGCTCGCGCCGTTCGTCCCCTACATGGCGAACGACCTCCACGAGCAGCTCGCGGGCGAGCCCGCCGAGGACGCCCCGTGGCCGTCGGTCGACGAGGCGCTGGTCGACCCGCAGGTCGAGGTCGAGGAGTCCCTCGTCGCGGACCTCACCGACGACGTGCGCGACATCGTCGACGTGACCGACACCGACCCCGAGACCGTCCGCGTCTACGTCGCCGCCGACTGGAAGCACGACGTGTTCGCACAGGTCGTCGACACCGGCCCCGACGTGGGTGCGGTGATGGGCCAGGTCATGTCGGACCCTGACCTGCGCGAGAGGGGCGACGCGGTCAACGACCTCGTGCAGGACCTCGTCGCGTTCGTCCGCGAGCGCGACGACGGGACGCTGGAGACGCTGGCCGGCCTCGACGAGGCCGCCGTGTACGCCGAGGCGCTCGACGCGCTCGAACGCGAGTACGACGCCACCGTCGAACTCTACCGCGAGGACGACGACGACGTGGTCGACCCCGGCGGGAAGGCCGGACAGGCCATCCCGTTCCGGCCGGCGGTCCACATCGAGTAGACCGAGCCGGAACAGGGCCGACCATCGCCGCGAAAAATGTCGAGTAGACGGCCAGCTCAGCACCGACTGGCGACGTCGTTGTCGTCGTAGTCGTTGCCGGTGGAGGTGGCGTCGTCGACGATCTGGGAGTCGCCGTTGCCGCAGATGGAGTTCTCCTCGATGTCGTTGTCGTCCGAGTTCTCGAGGTCCAGGCCGTCGTCGTCGTTCTCCTCGATGGTGTTCCCGACGACGTCGTTGTCGTTCGCCTCGACGAAGCGGGCGCCGTCGTCGTCGTTGTCGGTGACCTCGTTGTCGACGAGTTCGTTGTCCTCGGTGCCGGAGAACTGGACGCCGTCGTCACCGTTGCCGGTCATCTCGTTGTTCTCGACGACATTCTCGGACGAGAACTCGACGAAGAGGCCGTCGTCGTCGTTCTCCTCGAGGACGTTGTTCTCGATGACGTTCGAGTCACCACCGAAGGACCCGGTCGACTCCTTGAGGACGTGGAGGCCGTCGTCGCCGTTCTTCCGGGCTTCGTTGTCGATGACCTCGCCGTCGTGGAAGTCGACGAGCAGGATGCCGTCGACGTCGTTGCCCCGAACCTCGTTGTCGGAGACCTCGGTCTCGGCGATCTCGCGGACGACGATGCCGTGCTCGCCGTTGTCCCAGGCCTCGTTGCCGGAGATTTCGTAGAGCCGGGCGTTGTTGTCAGCATCGACGTGGATGCCGGTCATGGCGTTTCCGGAGACCTCGTTGTCGACGACGTCGGCGCCGAGGTCGATGGTGTAGATGCCCTGGCCGCCGTTGTCGAAGATCTCGTTCCCCTCGATGCTCGCCCTGGAGGTGTCGTCGAGGTAGATGCCGCGGCCGTCGTTGTCGTATATGTCGGTGTCGTGGACGGCGAGCGTGCTCGACACGCTGAAGTGGATGCCGACGCCGTTGTCCCCGACGTGGGTGGCGCGGATCGTCGTCTTACCCACGTCGTCCCCGCGGATGCCGGTGCGGACGTTGTCGGTGACGTGGCTGTCGACGATTCTCACGTTCCGGGTGCCCGGCGACTTGTACTCGAGCTCGATGCCGTTGCCCCACTCGCGAACCTCGACGTCCTCGACGGTGACCCCGTCGGCGCCACGGATCAGGATGCCGACGGTGCCCGAGCGGGACTGCCCCTCGACCAGGTGGCCGTCGCCGTCGAACGTGACGTCGTCCGCCTCGATGACGATGCAGTTCGTCTCGCCGCGGTCACGGAGGTCCCTGGTGAGCTCCTAGGTCCCGGAGGAGCTGATGGTTCGACACGAGCTGATGCTCGTGACAGGTGTGTCGGTTGCGCCGACCGGGACCGCCCCGAACGCTGGTGCGGCCAGGAGGCACGCGACCAGCACCAGGACGGTCGACATTCGTATCGGTTGGAGTGCCATCGGGAACGAGTGACGTGGCACGGGTGATTGTTATGGAGCGCAACGTTCGGTTTCGCGGCCGTCAGGCACCGCCGAACGGTGGCCGTCCTGGGTCGACAGAGGAGCGTCCGCGAGCCCGCCGGCCAGGTGACGCCCGCGAGCACGGCCCGAAGCAGTCGGTCGGTCGACGGTCGACGCCGCGCTTCGAAAGCCGTTCCTACCACCCTGCCATCCCGGGTGGGGTGACCCGGGTCCGGCGACGTTGCGAGTGTCCGGTCGGGGCTGGTCGTCCGGCCGCGGTCCGACGGGTCCTGAGCTGTCGTCCCTGGACGGGGAGCCGCCGGTCACCGTCGCCGTCGAACAGGCATTTCTCCCTCCCGTCCGAAGCCCGGTTATGAGCGACGACCACGACGACCGGAACGTCCACGGCGAGCCGCTCGACCCCTGCTGTTCGACACCACCCACTGGCTACCTGCGCGACGGCTGCTGTCGCCACGTCGAGGAGGACCTCGGCCGTCACGAGATCTGTGCGGTCGTCACGCAGGAGTTCCTCGAGTACAGCCGCGAGCAGGGCAACGACCTCGTGACGCCCCGTCCGGAACTGGAGTTCCCCGGGCTCCATCCGGGCGACCGCTGGTGTCTCTGTCTCGGGCGCTGGCTGGAGGCGAAGGAGGACGGTGTCGCACCGCCGGTCGACCTGTCGGCGACGAACGAGGCGGTGCTGGATTCGGTCGAACTGGAGACGTTGGAGGAGTACGCGGCGGAGTCGTAACGGCGGAAACGAAGCGGGAGTACGCGGCCGAGGATCAGTTCCCGAGCCCGAGCAGGTCGAAGGGCGTGCCGTTGTCGTTCTCGTCGGCGTGCTCGAAGACGACGTGGGCGGTGGCGACGTCCTGGATGGCGAGGCCGGTGGAGTCGAAGACGGTGACGCCGTCCTCGTCGGTGCGGCCCGGGCGCTCGCCGGTCACGATCTGGCCGATCTCGCCGTAGATGTCGTCGTCGTCGAGCACGCCGGCGTGCCACGGGACGTTGATCTCGCCGGAGTGGGTGCACTGCTTGTAGTCGTCGATGACGAGCTTCGCGGCCAGCAGCACCTCGTCGGCGATCTCGTGTTTGCCCTCGGCGTCGGCACCCATGGCGTTGATGTGGGTGTGCTCGCCGAGGTCGTCGGCGGAGACGAGCGGCTCCTCGACGGGGGTCACGGTGGAGAGCACGTCGCAGTGGCCGGCCTCGCTGATGGAGCCGCCGCGGACGTCGAACTCGTCGTCGTAGCGGTCGACGAACCGCTCGACGGCCTCCTCGCGCACGTCGCTGACGACGACCTCCTCGATGGGTCGGACCTCGGCGATGGCGTCGAGCTGCGTGTACGACTGGACGCCAGCGCCGACGATACCGAGGCTGGTCGCGTCGGGAACGGCGAGGTGGTCCGTGGCGACGGCGGCGGCCGCGCCCGTGCGCTTCATCGTCAGCTCGGTGCCGTCCATGATGGCGAGGGGGAACGCCGTCTCGGGGTCGGAGTAGATCATCGTCCCCATCACCGTGGGGAGGTCGTGGTAGTCCGGGTTGTCCGGGTGGACGTTCACCCACTTGATGCCTGCGGCGTCCCACGTCTTCGCGTTGAGGTAGGCCGGCATCGACCGGAAGTCGCCGTTGTACTCCGGCAGGTCGATGTACGACTTCGCCGGCATCTGTGCGTTCCCGTGTTCGTAGGCTGCGAACGCGTCCTCGACCGCGCCGATGACCTCGGGCATCTGCGCGTTTTCGTCCACGTCGTCGCTGCCCAGAAGAAGCGTCTGCATAGCTGGTGCTACTGAACCACCGTACTTAGTTAAATCGGAACCCGACCACCAGAAGCAACCGAGGACGAGTTCACTGGTCGCCCCAGTCCGGCCCGCGGCCGCCGAGCCGGCGCGCCAGCTCGATCGCCTCGGGGTGGTGCTCCATCACGTCGGTCGGCGTCACGATGCCGACCGCCTGGAGCTTCTCGGTGACGACGACGTGGCGGACGCCCTCGGCCTGCATCCGCTGTATCACCTCCTCCACGGAGGTCTTCGGCGAGACCGTCACCAGCGGCGAACTCATCACCTCGCCGACGGTCACCTCGTCCAGCAGGCTCGGGTTCGAACTGCGGAGTCGGTCGAGCACCAGACCGAGCGTCGAGCGTTCCTCGGCGTCCGTCCGGTGCTCGCACTCGAGTTCGAGCACGTCGCTCTTCGTGAGGATGCCGACCTTGTACGGCCTCGCGCCGCCCTGGCGGGTCACGACGACGCACCCGATGTGTTCGTCGACCATCGTCTCGGCTGCGGTCCGCACCGGCTCGTCCTCGTCGACGCTGACCGGCTGTTCCGACATGATCTCGCGGACCCGCATACCCGAACGTCGACCGTGTGGTGACAAGTAACGTTCGGCCATGCATCGAGGGTCGTCTCCGTCGAGTGCGGCCGCTACCGGGAGAGCGTCGAAAGAATTCGAAGGTCGGTCGAGCGGCGATACGTCGGTCAGCCGGTGGGTGGTGTGCTGGCGGTGGCCGAGCTTACATCGCGCCGCCCATGCCGCCCATACCGCCCATGCCGCCCATGCCGCCGCCCATGCCGCCTGCGGGCGGGCCGCCGGCGTCGCCGCCGTCGTCGGGGTCGACCTGACCGCCGGAGAGGTCGCCCGCGGCGATGACGTCGTCGATGCGCAGGAGCATGACGGCCGCCTCGGTGGCGCTCTCGATGGCCTGGGTCTTCACGCGGAGCGGCTCGACGACGCCCTCCTCCTCCATGTCGATGACGTCGCCGGAGTAGGCGTCGAGACCGGCCGCGTACTCGCCGCCGTCGTGGCGGGAGCGGAGCTCGACGAGGCTGTCGATGGAGTCGAGACCCGCGTTCTCGGCGAGCGTGCGCGGGATGACCTCGAGTGCGTCGGCGAAGGCCTCGACGGCCAGCTGCTCGCGGCCGCCGACGGAGTCGGCGAAGTCGCGGAGCTGGAGTGCGACCTCGACCTCGGGTGCGCCGCCGCCGGGGAGGACGGTGCCGTCCTCGATGGTCGTGCGGACCACGCCGAGGCTGTCGTCGATTGCGCGCTCGACCTCGTCGACGACGTGCTCGGTGCCGCCGCGGAGCAGGAGCGTGACGGACTTGGCGTCCTCGACGTCCTCGATGAGGATCTGCTCGTCGCCGCCGACGTCCTGCTGGCTGATGCGGCCGGCGAAGCCGAGGTCGTCGGCCTCGACGTCGTCGACGTTGGCGACGACGCGAGCGCCGGTCGCGCGGGCGATGCGCTTCGCGTCGGAGTCCTTCACGCGGCGGACCGCGAGGATGCCCTCCTGGGCGAGGTAGTGCTGGGCCATGTCGTCGATGCCGTCACCGACGAAGACGGCGTCGGCACCGGCCTCGACGAGCGTGTCGACCATCTCCTTGAGCTGCTTCTCCTCCTGGTCGAGGAACTGCTGGAGCTGGTCCGGGTCCGTGACGTTGACCTCGGCGTCGATCTCGGTCTCGCGGACCTCGAGTGCGTCGTCGACGACGGCGACGTTCGCGTCCTCGACGAAGAACGGCATGTTGTCGTGTGCGCGGACCTTGTCGAGGAGGACGCCGTCCACGAGCTCGGAGTCGTCGACGGAGCCGCCGACGATCTTCTCGATCTTGATGTTCTCGGCGTCGATTCCCTCCTCGTCCTGGACGGCGAGGACGGCGTCGACGACGAGCTCGGCGAGGAGGTCCTTCGAGGACTCCGCGCCCTTGCCGGTCATCGCCGTCGCGGCGATCTGCTCGAGGTAGTCGCGGTCGTCGGCGTCGACGTCGATGGCGGCGTCCTCGAGGAGTTCCTTGGCCTTCTCGGCGGCCTGACGGTAGCCGTTCGCGATGGTGGTCGCGTGGACGTCCTGCTCGAGGAGGTCCTCGGCCTTCTTGAGGAGCTCACCGGAGACGACGACGGCGGAGGTGGTGCCGTCGCCGACCTCGTCCTCCTGGGTCTGGGCGACCTCGACGATCATGTTGGCCGCCGGGTGCTCGATGTCCATCTCCTTCAGGATGGTCACGCCGTCGTTCGTGACGACGACGCCGCCCGTCGAGTCGACGAGCATCTTGTCCATCCCTTTCGGGCCGAGTGTGGTGCGTACGGACTCTGCGACGGCCTTTCCGGCCGTGATGTTCATCGACTGCGCGTCCTTGCCGGACGTTCGCTGACTGTCCTCGGAGAGAACGATGAGGGGCTGATTACCCATTTGCTGAGCCATGGTCGTCCGAATGATTGATTGGCATTCTATATAAAAGTTGTGTAAGCAGGTCTCAAAAACGCCAGACGGTACCACAATAACCCTTGTTATTTGTTGTCATGGCCTGTGCTTTATATACTGTATTCGGGCGTCGTGAGGTGGCGCTGGCGCTCTCCGGTGTGACTGCTCGACGAGAACCGTTCGGCGGGGTGGTCGGCGACGGTCGGCCGCGGTTCAGGTCCCGCCGGGGTACCGGTGGTAGTCCATCCCCTTGCGCTTCAGCTCGTTGTGCTTCCGTTCGAGGAAGGCGTACACCGAGCCGTGCGGTGCGCCGTCGAGCAGTCGCTCGGCGGCCTCGCGGACGATCTGCACCTGCTCCGGCCCGCCGATGATGCCCATCGTCGAGCCGTAGATGACGACGCTCGCGCCCGTCAGCTCCTCCATCAGCTCCCTGGTCCGGCCGTTCTCGCCGATGAGGCGGCCCTTCTTTCGCTTGCGGTCGCGCTTGTTGCGCGCCGCCGCGTCGATGTCGATGAGGTCGAACATCCGCATCTCGTCGTCGAGGAGCGTCAACGCGTCCTCCGGCGGGAAGCCGCGGCCGATCGCCTGGACGATGTCGGGGCCCTTCAGCGCGTCCACGGGGTCACCCACCTGCTCGATGGCGACGGAGCCGTTCTCCGAGTCGATGTCCAGTCTGACACCGGCCCGGTTCTCGATCCGTCGCATCGTCTCACCGCCCTCGCCGATCAGCACGCCGATGCGGTCCTGCGGAATCTTCACGTGCTGCTGCATAGAACGGCGTAGCACGCGGACGCGTTTAAGGCTTCGGCAGTGGAGTTTTCGTGTGTCTCGGCTGTTCTCTGGACTGTTCGTCGTGACTGTTTCTGGTTGCGGATTCGGTGATGGCGATAGCCGAGAATTTGGTTCTATAGTGAGACTCGCTTGCCCCACGAACAGACAGAAAGCCCCCGGTCGCTCGCCGCCTGTGACTCGCTGCGCTCCTCGTTCCTGCGGTGCTTGCGTCGTCTCGGCTGGCGAGCGACCGGCCCCTTTCAGTCCCGCCCACCGCCTCCGCACCTCGTACCTCCCCAACCGACTGCGGTGCTCAGTCGCTAGCGTCCCCGGAAATCGGAGATTTCCGGTGGGCCCACGAGACGCGAGCGTCTCGTGACCGCTCCCTGCGCTCCTCGTCCCTCGCACGAGTACGGCTCACGGCCTGGCGAGACTCCTTCGTCGTCTCGCTGCCCTCCGCTCGCAGACTCGCGGAGACCTCGCTGCGCTCGGCACGTTCGCCAGCCGCGCGCCACCCGCCTGACACATCGATATCGCCGCCAAAGTTTACAATAATTATAAACCTCGGTGAGGCAGGCGACCCGCACGACCGCCCGAACCGGAACCGAGCACCGTCACAGACAGGGGCAGAACGCGAAGCGACCGAAGGACAGTTGGGTCTCGGACCCCCAGAATACGGTAATGAGCACGCAGGACATCGAGGCACTCGACGTCGAGCGCATCCGCGAGGATTTCCCCATCCTGGAGCGGACGGTCGGCGACGACGTCCCGCTGGTCTACCTGGACAACGGGGCGACGAGCCAGACACCGAAGCAGGTCGTCGAGAGCATCGTCGACTACTACTACGGCTACAACGCGAACGTCCACCGCGGGGTCCACCAGCTGAGCCAGGAGGCGTCCATCGCCTACGAGGAGGCCCACGACCGGGTCGCGGAGTTCATCGGCGCGGCGGGACGCGAGGAGATCGTCTTCACGAAGAACACGACGGAGGCGATGAACCTGGTCGCGTACGCCTGGGGCATGGAGGAGCTCGGGCCGGGCGACGAGGTCGTCCTCACCGAGATGGAGCACCACGCCTCGCTGGTCACCTGGCAGCAGGTGGCAAAGCGCACCGGCGCGACGGCGAAGTACATCCCCATCGACGAGGACGGGCTGCTGGACATGGACGCGGCGGCCGACCTCATCACGGACGACACGAAGATGGTCAGCGCGGTCCACGTCTCGAACACGCTCGGGACCGTCAACCCGGTCTCCGACCTCGCCGACCTCGCCCACGAGCACGACGCCTACGCGTTCATCGACGGCGCACAGGCGGTGCCGACCCGCCCGGTCGACGTGGGAGCTATCGACGCCGACTTCTACGCCTTCTCTGGCCACAAGATGGCCGGCCCGACCGGCATCGGGGTGCTCTACGGCAAGGAGGCCATCCTCGACGAGATGCAGCCGTACCTCTACGGCGGCGACATGATCCGGAAGGTCACCTACGAGGACGCGACGTGGAACGACCTGCCGTGGAAGTTCGAGGCGGGCACGCCGCTCATCGCACAGGCGGTCGGCCTCGACGCGGCCATCGACTACCTCGACGACATCGGCATGGAGCGGATCCAGCGCCACGAGGAGCGCCTCGCGCGCTACGCCTACGAGCGCCTGGGCGAGTTCGAGGACGTTGACATCTACGGCCCGTCGCCCGACCAGGGCCGCGGCGGCCTCGTCGCGTTCAACGTCGGGAGCGTCCACGCCCACGACCTCGCGAGCATCGTCAACGACCACGGCGTGGCCATCCGCGCCGGCGACCACTGCACCCAGCCGCTGCACGACACGCTCGGGGTCGCCGCCTCCGCCCGCGCGTCGTTCTACATCTACAACACCGAGGAAGAGGTCGACGTGCTCGTCGAGGCCATCGACGACGCGCGCCAGCTGTTCGCCTGACCCGACCAGTTCCGCTCCGCCATCGGACCGTTTTTGCCGCTGGCTTCGGTGTCCGAACCATGGACATCCCCGCCCTCCGCGAGCGCGCCGAGACGTACTTCGGCGGGCTCGCGCCGACGCACGACTGGCACCACGTCGAGCGCGTGGTCGAGAACGCCGAGGCGCTCGTCGACCGCACCGACCACGCGGTCGACGAGGACGTGCTGCTCGCGGCCGCGTGGCTCCACGACATCGGACGCAAGCGCGAGGCCGACGGCGAAATCGACGACCATGCGGCGTGGGGAGCCGGAGAAGCCCGACGTATCCTCGACGCACAGGGGGTCGACACAGCGACCGTCGACGCCGTCGCACACTGCGTCCGCGCCCACCGCTTCTCGAACGACGTCGAGCCCGAGAGCCGCGAAGCGGAGCTGCTCTCAGACGCGGACAACCTCGACGCCATCGGCGCGGTCGGGCTCGCCCGGACGTTCGCCTACGCCGGGGAGCACGGCCGGACCCTCCACGACCCCGACCTGCCACCGGTAGCCGACGACTCGCCGGCCGGCGAGACCTCGTTCAACCACGTCCACAAGAAGCTGCTCCGCATCGAGGACCGGATGTACACGGACGCCGGTCGGGAGCTGGCGGCCGACCGCCACGCCTTCCTCGAGACGTTCGTCGAGCAGTTCGAGCGCGAGGTCGCCGGCGAACGCTGAGCCCGTCGGCCCCGCGCCGACTACTCCTCGTCCTGCCGCCGTCGCCGTCTCGCCAGCCCGGCGGCCGCGCCGACGCCCGCGAGTGCGGCGAGCACGCCGAACCCGGGCGAGCCGCCGTCGGTGCTGTCGTCGGTGGTGGTGGTCCCCGGCGTGTGAGAGGCCGGCGTGACGGGGTCGTCGTCGGTTGTCCCTGCCGTTCCGCCCTCGCCGCCGCCGTCCGGTGGGCGGGTGGTCGGCGTGTCAGTGTCGCCGTCCGAGCCCCCTTCGGGCACCGGCCGGGGCTCCATCGTCGGCGCGGGCTCGCCCTCGCCCTCGGGCTCGGGGAACAGGAGCAGGCGCGCATCGAGGCCCTGCTGGCGCTCCTCGCGGCTGTTCTCGGGGTTCTGGTAGCTCGCGCCGACGAACCCCTCGTGGATGGGTTTCGCGGTCCAGAAGACGGCGGTCTCGTCGTCGCGCCAGCCGCCGAGGAGCCGTGGGGCCGTCGGGTCGGTGACGTCGTACACCCGCACGCCGCCGCCGTACCAGGAGGTGTAGAGCCGGTCGCCGTCGACGCCGAAGTTGTGCGAGGTCGCGCCGTCGTTGTCCTCGGGGGGCGCGAGGATGGTCTCGCGGGTGGGCTCGTCGCCCATCGACCAGAGCTCGATGCCGCCGGGCCCGCCGTCGTGGTCGGGGGTGTCCTCGCGGTCCCACGCCTCCTTGCCGACGTACACCGCCGACCCGTCGGCGTTCGGCTGGACGTAGTGGGCGTTGCCGGGCAGTTCGATGAACTCGGACGTGAAGCCGTCTCCGATCTCGGCGAGGTACGCGGCGGAGTGCTCGCCGAGCTTCGCCACCGCGCTCGGGTTCGCCGGGTCGCTCACGTCGACGACCCAGGTGCCGGCGTCCCAGTACGCGACGTACAGCGTGTCGTCCTGCACGTACACGTCGTGACACGAGAGGGAGTTCCGCCCGGCGTCGCGCCACGCGTCGTCCTCGTCGACGGCGGACCACTCGCCGACCTGCTCCGGCGAGTCGCCGGTCACGTCGTAGATCATCGTCGGCTCGTTCGGCACGCCGCTGCCGGTGAGGTAGGCGTGCGTGCCGTCGAAGAAGCAGTTGTGGATGCCGTAGTTCGTCGGCTGGAAGGCGAGCCGCTCGGGGTTCGCGGGGTCGCTCACGTCGTAGAGGAAGAACCCGGAGAGCTCGTTTCGCCCGCCGGCGTTCGGTCCGGCGACGACGAGCCGGTCGTCGGCGTACTTCACGTCGTAGACCCGCTGCATCGGCCCCTGCCCGTCGTGGGTCAGGTCGCGCTCCTCGGACAGCAGTGCTGGATTCGCGGGGTCGCTCACGTCGACGGTCGCGAAGCCGTCGCGGGTCGCCGCGAAGACGGTCTCGCCGTCCTCGCTCACGACGGCCTCGCAGACGCCCTCGATGGCGAGTTCGGCGGTGGGTTCGAGCGGTGCTGCCTGGTCGGCCGACCGCGACGCGGCCGCCGTGGCCGGGAGGGTGGTCGCGGCTGCAACCCCGGCGAGTCCGGCGAGGACGCGGCGGCGGTCGACCTCCGAGGGGCGGTCGGCTGCATCGTCGGTCTGTCGGGGAACCATACGACGACTGATGCGAGACGGTTGTAAGTGCGTATCCCAACCTCAAAGACTCGTTTGACTCTCGCAGGGCGCTGCGGAACCCTTTTCCACCGAACTCCCCTATCCACTGCCAACAATGGGACCTGGCTCGGACATGTACCGGCAGCAGATCCTCGACCACTACAAGAACCCCCGGAACTACGGGGAGATCGAGGACGCCACGTTCTCGCACGTCGGCGAGAACCCGATGTGCGGCGACGAGATCCGTATCGACGTGAAGCTCGAGGACGACGGGGAGACCATCGCGGGTGTCGCCTTCCGCGGCGACGGCTGTGCCATCTCGCAGGCCGCCGCGAGCATGTTCTCGCAGGAGGTCCGCGGCAAGACGCTCGACGAGCTCGCCGAGATGGACCGCGACGACATGACGGAGATGCTCGGCGTCGACATCTCCCCGATGCGCGTGAAGTGTGCGGTGCTCGCCGAGAAGGTGGCACAGGACGGCGCGGACATCTACCGCGGCGAGCTCGACCTGGGGAAGACGACTACCGAAGAAGACGACGAGTGAGCGGGCTGGACGAACTCGTTCTCACGCGGAGCCGAGCGCCCTGGCAATGGCGACCAGGTAGCCCAGCCCGCGTTTGACCTCGGGGTCGCGGGTCGCCTTCACGAGCCCGAGCGCCCCGACCGGCTCGGGCTCCTCGGCGCTGGCGTCGCCGACCGCGTCCAGCATGCGTTCGAGCCCGCGGACGGTCTCGGGCTCGGCAGCGGTGTCGGCGAGTTCGCCCAGTCCGCTGCCGGTGGCGGCGAGACGCATCACCATCTCGTCGTCGAGTGCGCCGTTCGCGAGCGCGAGCAGGTCCGACAGCGCGGCGAGGTCGTCGAGCGTCCCGTTGCGCTGGAGTTCGGCGACCGTGGCCATGGCGTCGGCGAGCTCGTCACCGTTCTCGCCGACCGCCTCCGCGAGCCGGACGGCCTCGTCGGTCGCCATCGCGTCGGCGGACTCGGCGAGCGTCGAGCCGGTGCCGGCGAGGCGGGTGACCATCTCGTCGTCCAGCGCGCTCGTCCCGAGTTCCAGCACGTCGAGCAGCTCGTTCACCCGGTCGAGCCGGGCGACGAACTCGGCGACGGCTTCGGGGTTCCGTTCGATGGCCTCGGTGAGCTCCTCGGCCTCGAGCTCCTGTGGGGTTTCTGCCATCGGTATCACCTCAGAGCAGCCCCCTGGCGGTCAGCCAGTAGGTCTCGTTGTACGCGAGCTTCGCCCAGTGGACGGGCCGGGACTCGTCGCGCAGCTCCGGTGGGTGCTCGTAGTCGAACTCGACGAACGTCGCCTCGTCCATGCCCGCCTCGATGAAGCAGACGGTCTTCCCGTCGAACGTCGCCGTCGGGAGCTGACCGCGGACCTCGCTGGCGATGCGGTCCGCGACGACGTCGGCCTCGTAGTGGGCGACGGAGCCGGCCTTGCTGGTCGGCACGTCGGCGGCGTCGCCCATGGCGTACACGTCCTCGGCGTGCTCGGCCTCGAGGGTGTGCCTGTCGACGGCGACCCAGCCGTCGTCGCCGAGGCCGGAGCCGGCGATGAGGTCGTCGCCCGCGTGGGGCGGGATGGCGACGAGCAGGTCGTAGTCGAGCTCCTCGCCCTCCATCGACCTGATGACGCCGGCTTCGGGGTCGACCTCCTCGGCGTTGAAGAAGGTCTCCGTGTGGATGTCCCGCTCCGCGAACCGGGGCTCCATCCAGTCGGAGACGGGTTCGAGCCCGTGCAGGCGCATGATGGGGTAGGTGTACGTGATCTCAACCTCGTCGCGGATGCCGCGCTGGCGGAACCACTCGTCGGCCATGAGCGTGAACTCGACCGGTGCGGCCGGGCACATGTGCGGGACGCCGACGACGCTGAGCACGAGGTGACCGCCCTCGAACTCCGCGAGCGCGTCCCGGAGCTTCTCGGCACCATCGGGGCCGTAGAAGTGGTGGCCGCCCTCGACGAGGCCGGGCACCTCGTCGGGCACCAGCTTCGCGCCGGTCGCGAGCACCAGGTGGTCGTACGACAGCGTGTCGCGGCCGTCCTGCAGCTCGATGGTCTTCGCGTCGGTGTCGATGCCGACGACGCGGTTGATCTCCAGGTCGACCCGCCGGTCGACGAGGTCCGCGAGCGGGCGGACCGCGTCCTCGACGGTCTTCTTCCCGAACGGGACGTACAGGTACGTCGGCTTGTAGACGTGGTCGGGGGAGTCGTTGACCAGCGTCACCTCGACCTCGCCGGCCGTGACCTCGCTGTCGAGGTCCTCGACGAGCCGGTTGGCCAGCACGGTGCCGCCGGTGCCGCCCCCGACGATGACGATCCGGGTCATGGGTCAGGCCTTCTGGACGTAGATGCTCCAGTAGTCCTCGTGCTCGACGGTCTCGACCAGCTCGTGACCGGCCTTCTCGACCCACTCGGGCACGTCGCTGACCGACCCGCGGTCGGAGGTCTGCAGTTCGAAGACGGTGCCGCTGTCTGCCGTCTTGACCTTCCCGATGAGGTCCATCAGGGGGCCGGGGCAGCCGGCACCGCGTGCGTCGATCGTTACGTCGGCAGTGAGTTGTTCGCTCATTGTTGGATATCTCGTGATCTGGTGTGGTGTTCTGATGGCGGTGCGGTCGGCGACGGGGCAGCTCAGACGAATATCACCTGCTTGTCGCTGGCCTTGGTCAGGAAGCCGGAGACGCCGAGTTCCCCGTCGAAGATGTCGACGTAGTCGTCGAGCTCGCGGCCCCACATCTCCATGGCCATCGTGCAGGCGTAGAGGTTCATCGGGCCCATCTCCCTGGCGTCGCGGAACTGCTCCGTGAACAGGGGCACCTCCGTCTCCTCGCTCGTCAGCATCGCCTCGCCGAGCGGTCCCGTCGTGAAGTCCCGCGTCTCGACGACCTCGTGTTCGAACGGGCGGAGCCCGTTCATCGTCACGAACACGTCGACCGGGATGTCCGAGGCTGCGGCGATGGAGCCGATGATGCTCGCTGCGGTGATCTTCTCGAACTCGTCCGTCGCGACGACGAGTGCGTAGCCGTTCATGGTGTCTTCACAGGTAGAGGTTCGACAC
Source organism: Haloarchaeobius litoreus (assembly GCF_024495425.1). NCBI lineage: Archaea > Methanobacteriati > Methanobacteriota > Halobacteria > Halobacteriales > Halorubellaceae > Haloarchaeobius > Haloarchaeobius litoreus. Next base: position 1,013,716 of record NZ_JANHJR010000003.1, read on the forward strand.
CGACGGATATAGTATTGCACTTCAATTCCAAGACTGTGGGAAACAGTGGACGTGACGGATCACCGCGGGACGGAACGACGAACCCCCGGACGACTACTCCGCGACGGCCCGCGAGGGCGGCCGGAGGTAGTCCACGACCACCACCGCCACCGCGAGCACGATGCCGCCGAGGAACTGACCCTGGAAGCCGACGCCGTCTATCACGTGTGCGTACCGCATGAACCAGATGCCGAGGAAGGCGTACGCGAAGGCGGCGTAGCCGAGGGCGATGCGCTCGACGGCGGCACTCGCACGGCCGAGACCGACCCAGACGCCGACGGCGGCGGCGAGCCCCGCGAACAGGCCGCCGAACACGCCGATGATGCCGCCCGGGATGTCGGGGATGACCGAGAGGATGGCCGCGCCGACGAGCAGGAACGTCGTCGCACCGCTGCCGAGCGCGATGAGGAGTCGTCGCCAGTTCATACCTGACGGTACGTGGTCGGGAAGCGAAAAACTAGCGCCGAGGCCGAAGCGGCGTTACTCGGGCCGCAGCCCGCCGTCCTGCACGCGCATCACGGCCTCGCCGTCGGCGAGGTTCGGCGCGTCGACGAGCCGCACGATGCGCTTGTCGCCCTTGGACTTGCGCAGGTACATCCGGAAGGTGGACTTGTGGCCGAGGATGTTGCCACCGATGGGCTGGGTCGGGTCGCCGAAGAACGAGTCGGGGTTCGAGGCGACCTGGTTCGTCACGACGACGGCGCAGTTGAACAGGTTGCCGACCTTGTCGAGGTCGTGGAGGTGCTTGTTGAGCTTCTGCTGGCGCTCTGCGAGCTCGCCACGGCCGACGTACTCGGCGCGGAAGTGGGCGGTGAGCGAGTCGACACAGAGCAGGCGGACGGGCCACTCGCCGTCCTCGTGCTCGCCGGCGAGCTCCTGGGCCTTCTCGGCGAGGAGCATCTGGTGGTTCGAGTTGAACCCCTTCGCGACGTGGATCTTGTCGAGGATGTCGTCGACGAGCTCGTCCATCGTCTCGTCGTCGTCGGGCGAGCCCTCGATGCCGCGGTCCTCCAGGGTGGCCTCGATGGCCTCCTCGGGGAGTCCCCGGACCATGTCGTCGATGCGCTCGGGGCGGAAGGTGTCCTCGGTGTCGATGAAGATGGTCGAGCCGCGCAGCCCGCCGACCTCCTTCGGGAGCTGGACGTTCACGGAGAGCTGGTGTGTGACCTGGGACTTGCCGGCCCCGAACTCGCCGTACACCTCGGTGATGGACTGGGTCTCGACGCCACCGCCGAGGAGCTCGTCCACCTCGTCGATCTGCCAGCTGAGCTTGCCGATCTCGTTGCGTCGTTCGAGCACCTGCGAGCCGGTCTCGAAGCCGCCGATGTCGGCCTCCTCACGGGCGGCCTGCACGATGTCGGCGGCGCTGGACTCGCCCACGTCGGCCGTGTTCGATAGCTCGGAGGGGGCCGCGACAGCGATGCCCTGGAAGGAGTCGAAGCCTGCGTCGCGGAGCTTGTCTGCCGTTGCCGGTCCCACGCCGGGGAGTTTCTCGAGGTCTACGTCTGCCATACCTGTCCGTGAGTCCCGATGGGGTATAAAGCCCCGTAAACAGGGGAGTGAAAGTGAAAGTGGAACGTGGCATGGGGGTGGACTCGGTAGCAGGGCGAGGGATTAAACCGGAAGACGGGGGCGAGACGGTCAGCTGTGGCCGGCTCGCGGGCCGACGCGCGGGTCGACCAGCGCGAGCGCGGGGTCGGCGAGGGCCGTGACCCGTCACCCGATTCGTCTCACTCCCACGGATGTGTCCCGCTGTTGCTCGGCCACAGCGGGTACCAGTACTGCTTGTCCGTCTCGATGTCGAGCTCGCCGTCGAGGTTGCTCTCCAGCTTGAACTCGAGGGCGTCGTCGCGCTCCTGGCCGCTGCGGGGGACGAACGGGTAGTACGCGCCGCGGCGGAACGAGTAGATCCAGTAGGCGGTGCGGTCGTCGTTCGCGAACCCGAAGACGGCGGCGAGCAGCCGGGAGCCGTAGTCGCGCTCGATGAACGTGTCGGCGGCGAAGTGGATGCTGGTGACGAGGTCCTCCGGGTCGTCGTCGTGGAGGACGACCCACTGGTAGCCGTGGTCGTCCTCGCGCAGGTCGAAGTCGGTGCCCGTCTCCTCGGAGCCGGCCGCGAGGATGTCCTCGACCTCGCGGACGGCGTCGGCGAAGTCCGTGCTGTCGACGCCGGAGAAGCAGAGTGCGGCGTCGCCGGTGGACGCGTAGTCGAGCTCGGTGGCCATCGTGATGTACGCCGTGCTCATCCCGAAGAGGTCCTCGGGGTCGGCGGCGCGGGCGGCGTCGGCCTCGGCGCGGGTGCCCAGCATCTCGCGGATAGAATCGAACAGCCCCATATCGGGCGAAAAGACCGGGACCGCCTTAGGCCTCCCTATCGCGGTGCCCGGTCGTCCCCGCCGGTCGCGCCCACGTCCCAGATGGTCCGCCCACCGAGGAGCGCCGCGAGGACGCCGACGAGCGCGACCAGCGGCGAGACGACGGTGTCGACGCGGTCGAACAGGCCCTGCGCGGGGAACACCTGGACGCGGTACACCTGTCCGTCGAGGCGGACGTAGTCGGCCTCGATGAGCGGGACGACGGCGGCGCTGTCGGCCCCGCGCCAGCGCGTCGCCTGGTCGCCGTCGACGGCCTCGCGGAGGGTCGCCCGCGCGGAATCGGCGAGGCTCGAGGCGTTCGTCACGCGGTCCTCGGCCACGGCTCCGTCCGCGGGTTCGGCGACCACCTCGACGGTCGTGTCGCCGGGTTCGAGGTCGAGGTAGACCGGGTGGGCCGCGACGAGGAGGCCGACGACGAGCAGTATCGCCCCGGCTCGCGCCCGGTCCATCGGTTCAGGTCGCCTCCATCTCGCGTTCGAGCTGCTGGAGGGCATCGATGCGGCGCTCCATCGAGGGGTGCGTGCTGAACAGGCGGGTGATGGTGCCGCCGCTGACCGGGAAGATGAAGAACGCGTTCATCTCGGCCTGCTCGCGCATGTCCTCCTTCGGGGCCCGCTCCATCCCGCCGGAGATGCTGGCGAGCGCGGACGCCAGCGCCGCGGGCTTGCCGGTGATGACCGCCGCGCCCCGGTCGGCCGCGAACTCGCGGTAGCGCGAGAGCGCCCGGATGAGCAGGTAGGAGATGATCCAGACGACCAGCGAGACGGCGATGGCGACGAAGACGCCGCCGTTGTTCCGGTTGCGGCCCCCGCCGAAGAAGAAGCCGAAGCGGACCACGAGGAAGGCGATGGTCGAGAGGAACGACGCGATCGTCATGACCATCACGTCGCGGTTCTTGACGTGGGCGAGCTCGTGGGCGAGGACGCCCTCCAGCTCGTCGCGGTTCAGCGTCTTCAGCAGCCCGGTCGTCACGGCGACGGCCGAGTGCTTCTGCGAGCGACCGGTCGCGAACGCGTTGGGCACCTGCGAGTCGACGACTGCGACCTTCGGGACGGGCACGTCGGCCTGCTGGGAGAGCCGGCGGACCATCCCGTGGAGCTCGGGGTACTCGTCCTCGCTCACCTCCTTCGCCCCCATGCTCCACAGCGTGAGCTTGTCGCTGAAGAACCACTGCGCGCCGGAGAACAGCGCGAACACCAGGACGATGCCGGTGAAACCGAACCCGAGATACACCGACAGCGCCCCGATGAAGGCGAGATACACCGCCGTCAACAGGAACATCGTGACGAACATGCGGAGCCGTAGCCCCCAGTCCGCTTTCCATTGCATATTCGCAGGAAGGAGTCGAGCGGTCTAAAGTTCGTCGCCGTCGGCGAGTCGGCCCAGCGATGCCACGCCAGCGAGGGACGCCGCCGTCCACCGCCGAATCCTGCGCTTTATACGGCAGAACGGCCTACGAGTCGGTCATGACCGACCAGCGCTCGTTCTGCCCCCGTTGCGGGGAGGCGATGTCCGAGGCGGCCGCCAGCGACCCGCTGGGCAAGTCCGACGTGGGCGTCTGCGACGACTGCTACTTCGACCAGTTCGAGCTCGTCGACGCGCCGGAGCGCATCGAGGTGCGCGTCTGTGCAACCTGCGGTGCCGTCTTCCGGGGCCGTCGCTGGGTCGACATCGGCGCGGAGGACTACACCGACGTGGCAATCGAGGAGGTGTCGGAGGCGCTCGCGGTCCACGTCGACGCCGAGGACGTCTCCTGGCAGGTCCAGCCCGAGCAGGTCGACCAGAACAACATCCGGATGCACTGCCTGTTCTCGGGGGTCGTACGCGGCCAGTACCGCGAGGCGGAGGTGACGGTGCCCGTCCGTATCGCCCGCCAGACCTGCACCCGGTGTGGGCGCATCGCCGGGGACTACTACGCCTCCATCGTCCAGATTCGTGCGCTCGACCGCACCCCAGACAGCGAGGAGATCGAGCGCGCGAAGGAGATCTCGAACATGGTCGTCGACCGGATGGAGGCGACGGGCGACCGGAACGCGTTCGTCACCGAGATGGGCGAGACCGACGATGGGCTCGACGTGAAGGTCTCGACGAACAACATCGGCAAGCAGATCGCCGCGAAGGTGGTCGAGGAGTTCGGCGGGGCCTGGACCGACCACGAGACGCTCGTCACCGAGGACGAGGACGGCAACGAGGTGTACCGCGTCACCTACGCCGTCCGCCTCCCGCCGTACCGACCCGGCGACGTCATCGAACTCGCGGACGAGGACGACGACGGCGGCCCGGTGCTCGTCAGCAGTGCCCGCGGCAACCTGAAGGGTGTCCGGGTCACGACCGGCGAGCGCTACGAGGCCAGCTACGAGGAGGGGGACGCCCCGGACGCCCGGAAGCTCGGCACCGTCGACGACGGCGTCGAAACCTCGCTGGTCGCCGTCGAGGACGAGCACTCCGTGCAGGTGCTCGACCCGGAGACGTACCAGGCGAAGACCATCGCCCGGCCGGACTACTTCGAGGCGGACGGCGACACGGTTCGGGTACTGAAGAGCCGCGCCGGCCTGCACGTCCTCCCGCCCGAGGACGACGACGAGGACGACTGGTGGTGAGATGAACGACGGCAAGCGCGGCGACGACAACGGCCAGCCCGGCGACGACGAACGCGGCGACGAGGTGGACGCCCTCCCCGAGGTCGCGGACGCCACCGCCGACGGCCCGCTCGCCGTCGTCGTCGCACGGGAGCGCGCCGAGGTCGCCATCGCCAGCCTGCGCGCCGAGGGGGTGTACGACGACGACCGACGGGTCCAGCCGGTCCCCGAGGCGGCCGTCGCGCTCCCCGTCACCGAACCACCCACGGAGACGAGCGTCCGCCGCGTCGTCCGCCAGACCGACCCCGAGCCGCGCGCGCCCGACCTCGCGACGCTGCTGCGCGAACGCGGCTGGGACGACGCGGCCGTCGAGCGCGCGCCGTCGTCGTGGGCCGTCGTCGGCACCGTGATTCTGGTCTCCCTCACCGACCTCGACGCCGACGAGGAGGAGGCCGTCGGCGAGGCGCTGCTCGAACTCCACGGCGAGGCCGACACCGTCTGCGCCCGCGCGGGCGTCGACGGCGAGTTCCGCGAGCCCACCGTGCGGGTCGTCGCGGGCCTGGGCGACACCGAGACGGTCCACGTCGAGCACGGGACCCGGTACGGGCTGGACCTCGCGCGAGTCATGTTCTCCCCGGGCAACCAGGCCGAGCGCGTCCACATGGGCGAAGCCACCGGCGAGGGCGAGCGCGTGCTCGACATGTTCGCCGGCATCGGCTACTTCGCGCTGCCGATGGCCCGCGCCGGGGCGACCGTCACCGCGGTCGAGAAGAACCCCGACGCGTTCCGGTACCTCGGCGAGAACGCCGCGAACAACGCCGTCCTCGACCGGATGGAGCTCGTCCTCGGGGACTGCCGCGACGTCGAGACGACGGCCGACCGGGTCGTGATGGGCTACTACGACGCGGTCGCCCCCGCCGGGGATGGCGACGACGGCCGGAGCTACCTCGACGCCGCCTTCGACGCCGTCGTTTCGGGTGGAACGCTCCACGTCCACGCGACGGAACCGGCGGACGACCCGTGGAGCCACCCCGTCTCGCGCCTGGAAGCCGTCGGCGACGCGCACGGTCGCGAGGTGACCGTGCTCGACCGCCGCGAGGTCAAGAGCCACAGCGAGGGCGTCGTCCACGTCGTCGTCGACGCGCGGGTGGACTGACAGCCGTCCCGGGGCAGGTCCGAACCAGAAGGGATTTCCCGCTCCCGTGAGCCGTTCCGACGATGCCCTCCACACGAGACGCGGACCTGCGCTGGCTCCTCGGCGAACTCCCCTGGATACTGCTCGGCGTCGTCTCGATACTGCTCGCGACGTGGTTCGTCGAGACGGTCGGCCACCTCCTCCTCGACCTCTTCGAGTCGGTGTTCGTCCACGGGCTCGGACTCGCCCTGTCGTACGAGCTCTACGGACTGCTCCTCGACGGGGTCGATCTGGCGACGGCAGCCGTCCGCTGGACCGGCCTGTTCGGACTCGCCGCCTACGTCGTCCGCCGCGCGACGGCCTGAGGCCGAGGGATTGAAGCCCTCGGAGGCAGAAGACGGGAGTATGCCCGAGTTCAACCGCCAGCAGATCATCGCGCTCTTCTTCGTCGCGCTGATGCTGCTCTCGTCGGTCGTCGGCGTTCTCGCGGCGTTCTGAGCCGCTCCCCGACACACGTCGACCGGCCGGTCAGCCGTCGGTGTCCCACACGTCGGCCATCGGTGACCTCGACGACCCCGAGCGGCTGCTGCGCGACCGGCTGTAGCCGCTGCCCCCGCTGGTTCCACCCGACCCGCCGTCGCCCTCGCCGCCGCTGCTCTCGCTCCCACTCCCGCGCTGGTACCGTCGGCCCGCCGCGGCTCCCTCGTCCATCCCCGCGAGCGCCGCGCTCGGGTCGAACTCGGGGAGGTCCGGGTCTGAGAGCCGGTCGACCTGCTCGGCGAACCACGGCGGCGTGTCGCTCCGCGCGCGGTCGAACAGGTCGACGAGGCTCGAATCCGCGAGGTAGGTGTGGCCCCAGTCGTCGGGCGCGCGGACGACCCGGCCGCAGGCCTGGATGACGGTCCGCAGGGCGGAGCGGTAGTACCACGCCCACTGGCCCTGCTCCAGCCGGTGTGCGACCCGGGAGTCGCCGGTGTTCAGGAACGGGGCCTTGCAGAGCACCTGCCAGCGACAGAGGTCGCCCTTCAGGTCGAGCGCCTCCTCCATCTTCACCGAGAGGAACACCTCGGGTTCGTCGGTGGCCTTCCAGCTGTCGAGCTCGCCGTCGCGGTCCTCACGGGAGTGCGTGCGGACCCGCGCGCCGACGCCGAAATCACGCAGGAGCTCGGCGAGGCGCTCCTGGATGCCGTAGGAGTGGCAGTGGACCAGCCCCTTCTCGTCGGGGTGGTGCCCCATCACGCGCGTGACGACGCGGGCGACCTTCGGCAGCGTCTCGTCCCGGTGCTCGTAGGTCATCTTCCCCTGGGTCACGTCGTACAGCGGCCGGTTCTCGACGGGGAACGTGTGCTCGACGTCGACGAGGGCGGTGCGCTCCGGCGGGAGGCCGACCTGCCGGCAGAACGCCTCCTTGTTCAGGATGGTCGCCGACAGCAGCGCGAAGCGGTTCCCCCGGTCCCAGACGGTGTGCTTCAGGTACTTCTCGGGATTCATCGGCTTGATGGTGAGCGGGCCGCCCTCGCCGTCGTTGGAGCCGTCGTCGGGGTCCTGGTCGACCAGCCACTCCGTCGCGCTCTCGGGGTCGCGGTAGTCGCCCACGAACCAGTCCAGCTCGCCGATGCGCTCCTGCAGCCGGTCCCGCAGCGACACCTCCGCCGCCGACAGCTCCGGCTTGCCGATGAGCTCGTCCTTCCGACGCTTCAGCGTCCCAAGCAGCGCGTCGGCGTAGTCCACCGCCCGGTCCAGCGAATCGATTTTTGGTACTCTGAGGTCGTCCCAGTTCGGCAGCGTCTGCGGGCTCAGCTCGATGGTCGCGTACATCTCCGCCCACTCCGCCAGCCCGTGCGCCTCGTCGACGACCACGACGTCCCGCTTCCGGAACACCTCCGAGCCCGCCGTCTGCATGAAGTACGCCAGCGTCATCGCCGCGATCTCGCGGTTCGACGCGATGGCCCGGTCCGAGAAGTACGGACAGCGGTGGCGCACCGAGCAGTCGTAGCCCGCCTCGCGGACGCACGGTGCCCGGTTGACCGGCGTGTCGCGCTCCCCGGGGAGGATGCAGTTGTAGTTCGACTTCCCGCGGATGACGTTCAGGTCCTCCAGCAGCGAGTCCGCGGCCACGTCGTCCAGCTGCGAGACCTGCGGCGTCGTGTAGTACGCCCCGCTCGCGTCGCTCGGCGCGACCTCGTCCACCGTCGCCGCACAGCCCGCGATTGCCCTCGCGAGCAACGATTTGCCGCTACCCGTCGGTGCGCGGACGAGGACGACCTCGTTGCCCGCGTCGAACGCCGCCTGGATGTCTCTCAGCGCCTGTTCCTGGGCACCGCGGTAGGAGGGCGCGGGGAACTCCTCGAAGATTCGCGACGGGTCCACTCTGTACTGTGGGAGTGTTCGATGTGGTGTAAAGTCTCCGAATGAGGCTAGTGCTCGGGAGGTGCTGGTTCGGTTACTGCGACTGCTGCTGGTGTTGACGACAGTCCGTATATCCCATTTGTCGTGGGATTCACTGACGACGACAACGGCCAGAAAGCCCCGAGGCGCTCGGCTCCCGGGACCCACGCTGCGCTCCTCACTTCGTTCCGGTGCTTGCGGAGTCCGGGTTCGCCGAGCGCCTCGCCCCTTTCAGCCCCACCCACCGCAACCGCCCTCGAACCTCCCCAGCCTCCTGCGGTGCTCGCTGGCGCTGCGCTCCTCGTCCCTCGCGCGAATGGCTCACGGCCTCGCTGCGCTCGGCACGTTCGCCAGCCGCGCGCCACGGTGAAAAGTTTACAATATTTGTAAACCTTGGATGGTTCGACGACACCGTCACCAGCCACACGGCCAAGACAACCCGCGCCGCTAGGCGCGTGGTTGTCGAGGGGGAGGGCTGGTGCGGTGCGGTCGCGGTGCAGACGGGCGGGACTGAAAGGTGCGGCGGGCGACGCGAACCCCGGCGAAGCAAGGACCGCAGGTACGAGGACCGCAGCGAGCCGCGGGAGCGTCACCCGCCGGGGCTTTCTGGGTTGTGTCGTCGCGAGCTGTTTCTGCGTTTAGCGGAGCTTTCTGGCTGGATTCGTCGCCGATTCTCGCGGTTTCGGTGACCCACGCAACCACAACGACGGTTCCAACCGAGTCCGATACCGGAACGGTACACTCTTAGACGAGCACTCCCCTCACTGTGGACGTGGCACGCCACTTCGAGTATCCCTGTCCCGACTGCCGGAGCACGAACGACCTCCACGACCCGGAGTGTCGGTTCGCGGGCGTCGAGTGGCACGCGGTCGAGAAGGCGTACGCGGACGTGCTGGCGGCGCTGGCGGGCGGGGTGAAACACGAGGACGAACTGCCGTCGGTCGCGGCGGACTGGGGCGGGCTCCAGAACGCGGCGCTGGAGCACCTGCGGACGGTCCAGCGGGTCGAGGAGCACGACGGCCGGCTGGAGCTGCGCTCGCCCGACGAGTACCGCGAGCTGCTGACGACGCCGCAGTACGAGCCGGTGAAGACCGTCTACGAGTACGGCTCGGTGCCGGGCTGTCACGACAACAGCGTGTTCGCGCTGGTCGCCTACTACGAGATGGTCGGGCTCTCGTGGCCGGAGACGCGCGAGCAGGTCATCGAGTGGCTGCACGAGACGGGCACGTGGGAGCGCGGCGGCTTCGCCGAGGACTCCCCCGAGGAGCTCGTCGAGGCGAAGCGACACGTCTACGAGGCGGGCTACGGCTGGAAGCAGGCGGCACGCGAGGCGAAGGCGGTCATCGACCGGTATCGGTGAAGCGTCGGAAAAAATCGAAGCGGCTGTTCGACGGCAGTGTTACCGTGCCCGGGGGCCACCGCCACGGTTCGACGGGAAGCTCTCGGCGAACGCTTCCGCGGCGTCTTCGGTGCAGAAGAACGCCACGAAGCTGATGGCGTGCGGTGCGATGTACTCCGCGGTGACCTGACCGTCTTCGGCGACCAGTTCCTGCACTTCGAGCCCGCGCCCGGCCTTGACGACCGCGTAGACCGTGCAGTACCCGGTGTCGAAGGTGGCGGTCATGGGTTCGAACTCCTCGCCGTCCTTGTTCACGTAGCTGCCCGCCGTGTAGGAGACGAGGCTCTCGTCGCCCGTCTCGAGGACGAAGTCGTACGCGACGCACTCGTCGTCGACGGTCTCGACGCACTCGAACTCGTACTTCGCGAGCAGGCCCTCGTCCTCGCACTCGTCGCACTCGTCGCAGATCTCCGAGAGGAGGTTCCGCAGCGCGGCACCGAGCTCGCTGGAGTTCGCGACCTGCACGTAGTCCTCGGGCGCGGTCGCGATGCGGTCGCGGAGGTAGTCGTCGTCGACGCCGCTGCCGATACCGACCGCGACGATGCGGGTGCCGTCGGCCTTCGCGACCGTGGCGACCGCCTCGGTCTCGTCGCGCTCGCCGTCGGTGATGACGGCGTCGGTGCCGGTCGAGCCACCGGTGTACGCGTAGGTTTTGTCGCCGTCGCCCTCGGGGTCGAAGCCCGTCGTCGCGGTGGGAACGTAGCCGGAGACGCCGCCGACGGTGCCGTCGGCCTCGTCCTCGGGCGGGTTCGACCCGTTGCCGACGATGCCGTTCTGGTAGTTCGGCTCGCCGTCGGTCAGGAGGACGATGACCTCCTTGCCGTCGCGGCCCTGGCCGTCGAGGATGTCGTCGGCGAGGTCGAGTGCCGCGGCCATGTGGGTCCCGTTCTCGTTGGGCGGCGCGACGCCGGGGATGGCGGCCTTCATCGCGGGCCGGTTGTCGGTCGTGCCGTCCTGGGCGAGCAGGAGATACTCCTGCGTGCCGAAGTCGTAGGCCTTGCCGGTGTCGCCGAAGGTGACGACGCCGAGCTGGTTGTCGTCGTTCAGCACGTCGACGAAGCTCTCGGCACCGGATTCGATGTCGCCCCAGAGGGCGGAGCCGATGGAGCCGGAGTAGTCGAGCGCGAGCACGATGTCGAGCGTCGCGTTACAGGTGTCGATGCGTCCGTCGGTGTGCTCGTCCGCGAGCACGGTCGTGCTCGACAACGGCAGTCCCAGTCCGAAGACGCCGGTCGTCAGCGCCGTGCTCTGTAGCACGCGGCGTCGCGAGATTCCGGTTGCGGTCTTCTCTCGGTCGTCTGTGGTGGTGATCGGTGTTTCCATAGCTGGTGCTTCTCGTGCGAGGTGACGGTCCCTGACTCCCAACCCCCCGGTCGAGAATTACCTTCGAGTACGCCGTTCGAGGGCATAGTTGCGCGTTCCCTGCCGACGGTTCGTGAACCGTTCAGGGGGCCGGACGACCGTTCGTGCCATCCCGGCGACGGCCCCCACGGCTAGCGCTACGGTGACCCTACGTTCGTTCACGCTGACTCCTGTGCCCACCTCGGCGGACGACGTTGTGCTTTTCCCGGCGCGACTCCAACCCCGGCACATGACAGGGTCGTCGCCGGGCTACCGGGACGTCGTCGCGGGCGTGACCGAGGCCCACTGGCCGGTCGCGCTCGTCGCGTTCGTCCCGTTCCTCGGCTACTTCGTCGCAACCGACCAGCCGACACTGGCGCTCGCGATGGCCGCGACCGCGCTGGCGGCGGCCCACGCGTTCGTCGTCGGTATCGCGCTTGGACGAGGGGACCGGAACGTCGCGCTCGGGGTGGGCGCGCTGACAGCGGTCGTCGTCGCCGTGAGCGCCGTCGCCCTCGTCGAACTCGCCGCGGTGGTGTTCCTGTTCGGGTCGCTGGTCTGCCTCCCGGCCGCGTCACTCGGGCACGCGGCGTGGCGGCGAGCGTGAGAAAGGAGAGAGCGAGAACGGCCTCAGTCGCTCTGGATGCGCGGTGCGAGCACGAACAGGACCGAGCCCTGCCCCTCGGCGATGGGGAAGGTGATCTTGAGGGGGAACTCCGCACCGAGTTCGAGCGTGACCTCGGCGTCGGCGGGGATGGCCTTGTTCATGTCCTTCAGGTAGTCGAGGCTGAACAGGGAGCGGGCGTCGCCGGCCTGCAGGTCGATGAGCTGCTCGGTGGTGAGTTCGAGGTGGACGTCGTCGGTGTCGCCCTCCGCGTCGACGTAGAACAGCTCGTCGTCGGCGTCGACGCCGAGTGCGATGTGGTCGGAGACCATGTCGGAGGCCTTGACGGCGCGGTTGATGTCCTTGCCCTCGATGACGATCTCGGCGGAGAGGTCGAGGTCCGGGATGTCGGGCTCCTGGCGGATGCTGTCGGGGTCGATGAGCGCGAGCGTGTACTCCAGCCCGTCGATCTGGATGTGGAGCTTGCGTGTCTCCTCGTCGAGTTCGAGCTCGACGAGCTGTCCGGCGTCGGCCATCCCGGCGATGTCTTCGAGCCGGGAGAGGTTGACGCCGATGACGCCGCCGTCGGCCTCGTATGACTCGAACGCCTCGGCGGAGAGCCGCAGGTCGACCATGCCGACGTTGGCGGGGTCGACGGCGCGTATCTCGATGCCGTCTTCGTCGAGGTGGACCTTACACTCGTCCACCAGGACGCTCACGGAGTCGAGCGTCGTCTTGAGCGTCTCGGCGCTCACGATGGCCTTGAACATGTTGAATCACGCTACGAAACCGGACACTAAAAAAACACCCTTTCGGTCGCGCGAGCGCGTGTGAATCGCCCAGTCGCACGGCTCTCAGAAGTTCGTCACCGTCGCTCCCGGCCCCTCGACGGTGAGTCCGTCGAACGTCAGGTCGCCCGTCCCGAACGTCGCACCTCCCCCGGCTTTCGACCGTTTAATCCATTCAAACCCGCAGACGGCGTCCGAAACGGTTCGAACTCGACTGGACCGTCTCGGCGGTTCATATGGCCGTGAGCCCGAGCCGGGGACACGATGAATACAGAACGTATCACGCTCACGACGGTCGGCGCGGTGCTGCTGTTCGCCGCGCTGGCCGTGGTGGTGCCGTCGGTGACACTCGGCCTCGTCGAGTGGCAGCGCGCGCTGGCACTGCTGCTGTGGGCCACGACCACGCTGTTCGCGCTGACGGCGCTCGTCTGGGTCGTTCTCACCTACGTCGTCGGTGCGAACTACGAGCCGCCCGAACCCGTCCACGGCGGCGACGACGTGCAGGTCCGCATCCTCACCATCGACGCCGCGTCCGTCGTGCAGGCGACGGTCGACTCGCTCCCGGCCGAACTCGACGACGTCCACGTCGTCGCCGAGGCGGACATCGACGTCGACGGCGCGACCGTCCACGTCGTCCCCGACGGGTTCGACTGCGACGCCGTCCGGAAGGGTCGCGCCATCGAGTGGGCACGCCGCGCGCTCGACTGCGACCGCGAGTTCGTCCTCTACCTCGACGAGGACAGCCAGATGGCGTCGTTCGACGGCCTGCCCGACGCCGACGTGGTGCAGCTCCGCGAACAGCCCCGCCGGACCGGCTCCGTGCTGTCGTACCTCGCCGATGTCTACCGGATGGGCGTCCAGATCGAGCAACGCGCGTTCGCCCGCCTCTCCATCCCGCTGTTCGCGTGGGGTGGCGGCATCGCGGTCCGGGAGTCCGTCGAGCAGGAGGTCACCTGGGACCGCGAGACGCTCGTCGAGGACACCGCGTTCGTCTGGGCGGCCGCCCAGCAGGTCGAGGACCTCAGCTACGAGCTGGCGTCGACGACCTGCCGGAACGAGGCCCCGCCGTCGCTCTCCGAGATCACCCAGCAGCGCCGTCGCTGGGCTGCAGGCAACGTCGAGGCCGCGACGGGGCTCCCGCTGCGCTACCAGCTGCTCACCCGCATCCGCAACTTCGCGTGGGCGCTCTCGCCGGTGGTGACCCTCGTCGCCATCCCGCTGTCGGTGCTGGGTCTCGGTGTCGGCACCGGCGGGCTGTTCATGGTCCTCTCGTTCGGTCTCGGGCTGCTCACGCTGTTCTGGTACGCCCGTGGCCTGCAGTGCTACGGCCGGGACGAGCTGAAGTGGAGCCTCGCGCTGCCGCTCGCGCCGCTGGTCACCGTCGTCCACTCGATGGGGACCGTCGTCGGCATCCTCAACCCGCCCGGCGAGTTCCGTGTCACGGAGAAGGTGGGTGGGCGGTGAGCACGGAACGAAGGCCCTAACCGCGCTCGCGGGCTACAACAGGCAACTGACCACCCATGGCGCGCAAGGACCACTGGTACAACAAGTCGAAACAGGAGGGGTACCGCTCGCGGGCGGCGTACAAGCTCAAACAGCTCGACCGGAAGGAGGGGCTGTTCGGCCCGGGCAACACGGTCGTCGACCTCGGGGCCGCCCCCGGCGGCTGGCTGCAGGTCGCCGCCGAAGAGGTCGGCTCGCAGGGAACGGTCATCGGCGTCGACTTCCAGCGCATCAAGGCGTTCGACGAGGAGTACGACGACCGGGTCGAGACCATCCGCGGCGACATGACCGAGGAGGACACGAAGGAGCAGGTCCGCGAGGCTGCCGGGAACGAGGTCGACGTGGTGCTCTCGGACATGGCCCCGAACATGACCGGCGAGTACCAGCTCGACCACGCCCGCTCGGTCCACCTCGCCCGGCAGGCGTTCGAGACCGCGCTGGACGTGCTCGACACCGGCGGCGACTTCGCCGTGAAGGTGTTCCAGGGGCAGGACCTCGACGACCTGCGCGAGGACATCGAGGCCGAGTTCCAGTACGTCCGGACGACCACGCCCGAAGCGTCGCGCGACGAGTCCTCCGAGGTGTATCTGGTCGCCAAGCACCGGCTGACCGCGCCCGTCCGCCCCGGCGACACCATCGAGGTGACCATCGAGGACGTCGGCAGCGAGGGCGACGGCATCGCCAAGGTCGACGGTTTCACGGTGTTCGTCGACGGCGCCGACGAGGGCGAGACCGTCGAGGTCGAGGTGACCGAAGTGAAGCCCCGTTTCGGCTTCGCGAAGCCGCTGTAGCTGGTTCTCGCCGTTCTTCGCGCGTCGTCTCCTACTCGTCGTCGTCCTCCAGCCGGTCGTGACGGGCGTCTATCTCGTCGAGGATGTCGAGGTTCTTCCGGATGGACGAGCGGACGGCGTCCGAGCGGTTGACGAACTTCCCGTCGTCGCCGACGTGCTCGTCGAGGTCGTCGAGCAGTTCCTGCGGAATCTCGACGCTGATCTTGGGCATCCCACTGTCACCGTACAGAGACGGACGTGGCTATTCGGACGGCTGTACTGCGGTCGCTGTGATGTTCTGCTCCCATAGTATTCTCTGGCGAAGATGCGAATCGGACGATTAAAACGTTACTGCTTACAGGAGTTCACGTCGGTCCGGCGAACGAACGGCGTCAGATCGCCCTCGGCGGAGCCTCTCTGTGCGATGGCGTCGGTACCCTGTCGTTGCCGGAGTAACCTCACTATAATTTTCACCACGGGACGGTACCTTCGGGCAATGGAACTCGCCGTCGAACTCCGGGAGCAGGGGCGAGGAATGGCGGGCGCGCTCCTGGTCCTCGGCATCTCCTTTGCCTACACCGTCGAGAGCTGGCGGCTGGCTGCCGATATTTCGGCCGTCCACCTGCTCGGGTTCGTCGTCGCCGGCCTCGCGCTGGTCGTTCTGATCACGCGCAGTGTCGGCTTCAGATCCGACGAGGACGCCGAGTCAGGAGGGACCGATACCGGGCTGCGTCGGGACGGCGGGTCGCCCCTCTGGGTCGAGTTCACCGAGATCGTCTTTCAGAGCCTCTTCATCGGGTACGCGACGCTGGCTCTGCTCGGGGTCGTCGATCTCCGGACGCCGTTTCCTGTCGTCGTCCGAATGGGGCTGATACAGGTCGTCCCGCTCGCGGTCGGCGCGGCGCTGGCCAACGAGTTACTCAGCGGCGAGCAAGAGGAGCTCTCCGAGGCGGGGTTCCCGCAGAACCTCGGCGTGTTCGCGCTGGGGGCGATCTTCTTCGCTGCCCCCATCGCTCCGACGGGCGAAATCGGGCTGATCGCCGCACAGATCGACTGGACACGGGTCGGCGTGCTCCTCCTCGTCACAGTTAGTGTCACGTATCTGATGCTCTACGAACTCGAGTTCCGCGGCCAGTCCCGACGGCTTCAGGGTCGTTCGCGCTGGCGACAGGTCGGCCAGACCTGTATCGTCACCGTGGTGGGGCTCCTCGTCGCCTTCGGGTTGCTCGTCGCACTCGGGGGCATCGAGAGCGAACCGGTCGCGACCTGGACGCGTCGGACGGTCGTCCTCGCATTTCCCGCCGCCATCGGCGCAAGCGGCGCACGCGTGATCCTCGGATGACACCCGACGAGCAGTCCGAGACGGACGCGTCCGGTACAGACGACGACACCGCGACCGAAATCGCGGGCGGCGACCTCCTCGAGACCGGCATCATGATCGTCAGCGCCCTCCTGCTCGTTGGTCTGCTCGGGTATATCGCGTCGCAGGCAATCGTCGCGCCCACTGCCGCCGAGCCGACCGCCACCATCGACTCCGTCGAGCCGTTGCCGTCCGACAGTCCACAGGGAGGGAGCATTCGCGTGACAGTCAGTCTGGAAAACGAAGGAGAAACCGGCCTCAGTTCGGTCGAAGTAGTGGTTCGGTGCGGGAGCGTCGAGCGCTCGCTGGTTTTCACGCACGTTCCAGCCAGGGGACACCGGACCGGCACCGTCATCTGTCCTCGGGGAACGACGCCGACTGCCAACATCGCGGCCTGGATCGAAGCGTGAGCGTGCAGTCGCCGCCTGCCGTTTCCGCTCGAAGGCTCGTCGAAAGACGGGTGACGTGGTGACAGAGGAGGGTTGGGGGACACTCGCCCGGTCCGCTCCCCGTGAATCGTCCCTATCACGATGAGGTCGTGCGATCGACTCCAACAGCGTCGTCGACCGAGACGACGCGAACGAGTTGCGAGTGCGGATCGGCGTCGGGAGCGACCTATCAGGCCGCCTCGTCGGCGGCCGGCTCCTCGGGCTCGCCGCGACCGCCACCACCGCCACCACCGCGGAGCCGCCAGGGGACGGTCACGATACTGAGCAGGCCGAGGCCGAGCAGGTACGCGAGGGCGATGGGGATGGAGAGGACCAACATCGTCAGGACGCCCGACGGCGAGAACAGCGCCGCCGCGAGGAAGATGCTCACGACGATGGGCCGCCAGAACTCCCGGAACGTCCGGTACTTCACGATGTTGCCCCAGTGGAACAGCAGCATCGTGACGACGATGTCGATGAAGATGCCGATACCGAGGGTGGTGAAGAAGATGAGCCAGAAGAAGCTCTTCAGGCGGTAGGAGATGACCATGTCGGCCTGGATGGCGTCGGCGACCAGGTAGGAGATGATGGTCGGCGCGACGAGGAAGTAGCCGAGCACGCTCCCGATGGCGAAGCCGACGAACAGCGCGGCGCCCCAGACGAGGAACGTCGAGTTCTCGCCGGTCGAGACGATTCCGCGCTCCTTCATCGCTGGCCAGGCGTAGTACATGAACACCGGGAGTGCGGCGGCGACGCCGAACAGGAAGCTCACCTTCACCTCGAAGATGAGCGCCTCGACGGGGTGTAGCGCGACGATGAGGCCGACCTCGCTCGGGCCACCCATGCTGGCGACGATCTCCGAGTAGGGCTGGCCGCTGGCGACGGCTCCCGGGTTGGCGGGGCCGCTCGACGGGGCCTGCGAGACGCCCGGCGCGACGGTCATCGCGTCCATGAGCGGCTTCCCCGCCTCGAACGCCGTGTCGAAGCCGACGGCCGCGGGGTCGCCACGGACGGCCGGCGGGATGCGCTTGATGAAGTTCCGCTTGATGTCGCCCAGGCCGCCCGTGTACAGCCAGTAGAAGCTGCCGAACATGACGACCATGAACAGGCCGACGACGCGGAACAGCTTCGAGGTGATCGACTCGAAGATGAACATCACGTCGTAGTAGTAGCCGCCGATGTCATCCTCGGTCGTCTCGTCCTCGGTGAACGGGTCGACCATGCCGGCGGTGGTCCGCGAGAGGAAGCCACCCTCCTCCTCCTCGTCCTCGACGTAGTTCTCGTGGCTCTCGCGCTCCATCCCCATGCTGGTGGGGTCGGCGAGTGACTTCGGCTCGTCCTGGGCAGCCTGCTCGGCGGCTTCCTCCGCCTCACGGGCCGCCTCCGCCTCGTCGAAGCGGTCCAGCACCGCCTCGGCCTTGTCGGGTTCGTCGGCGTCCATCGCCTCGCGGGCGTAGCCGACGGCCTCCTCCTCGCTCATCTCCGCGAACACCTCGGGCGGGGCCGCCCGGACGCCCGCGGCGTCGAGCTGGCCGACGTCGATGGACGTGGGGTCGCCCGGCCGGGTCCCGCCCTTCGGGACGACCGGCAGGCGGAGCATGTTGATGGTGTAGATGACCAGCGCCGAGCCCGCGATGACGAACGCGCCCTGGAGACCGACGACAAACAGCGAGAGCGGGTCGCTCGTCGGGAAGAGCGGGCCGGGACGGACCATCGACGGGATGGCCGGGAACAGCTGCTCGGAGACGATCTGCGTCCCCTCGCTGGCGAAGAAGGTGGCGGTGCCGGCCGCCGAGGCGACGGCGATGCCGACGAACTGTAGCATCCGCTTCCGGAGCAGGTTCTGGTCTGGTGCGTTCGGCCCAGAGCCGCCGGCGCGGTTCAGGTTCGTGACGACCTTCGAGAAGCCCAGGCTCAGCACGTACAGCGAGATGAGCGGGATGGCCCACATGATCTGGGTGAACGGGTCCGGCGGGGAGAACAGCGCGCCGAAGACGAAGATGATGAGGAACGCGTAGCGCCAGTTGTCACGCCAGAACTCGTAGGAGACGAGCTCGACGTAGGAGAGCGACGACATCATGAGCGGGAGCTGGGCGGCGAGCCCGAACGAGAACGTGAGGAACACGATGAACTCGGTCCACATCGTGATGTCGTAGCTGGGCTTGATGGACGCGTTCACCGCGTTCGTCGCCAGGAACTCGAACATGAACGGGAAGAAGACGACGTACGCGTAGATGACGCCGAGGATGAACAGGATGAACACCGCCCCGACGATGCCGCCGATCTGCCAGCGCGACAGCGGCACGTCGGGCTGGAAGCCCCGCTGGGCCAGCGAGTCCTTCGCGAAGTAGAGCAGGAGCGGCAGCGCGAGCAGCGCGCCGACGATGACCCCGATCTTGAACTGGAGCAGGATGACGTCGAACGGCGTCCGGGCGATGACGTCGACCTGCAGGGCGATGTCGGGCGGCATCCGCTGTTTGGTGTTCTGCTGGAGGAAATCCCAGATGAACAGGCGAAGCGAGTAGATGGTCCCGATCATCCCGACGAGGAACACGATGAACACCTTCTGGAGATGCTTCTGGAGCGTTCGAAGCATCACACCGGCCGTCTCCCGCCCGCTGTTGATGCTTCGGGCGGTGTCCTCACCGATGACGGAACTCATTCGTTGGGGTAGCTTTCCACCTCTTTCACATCAATCTTCTTCTCCGAGTCGCCGACGGGGGTAAGAAAAGGTCTATAACGCGCGCGACTTCTACCTCTGGTAGATGCCGGAGGATCCGGACGATACGGGGCTCTCGAAGGACGACGAGCAGCCGCCACGCGAACCCGACCTCCCCGGTGGCGACCCCGCCGATGATTCCGCGGACGACGAGCCCGTGGAGTCGGTTGAGGAGGCAGCCGCCAGATCGGTGCGAGAGGCGGCCGACGACGCTCCGGACGAGCCGGCCGACGTCCCGGTCGAGTCGCCGGCGACCGGCGACGACATACACATGGGCCCGCACGACCCCACGCCGGCGGACGACGACGGCGACGGTCTCCCGAGCGAGGCCGACGGCGGCGAGGACGTGCCGGTCGGCCACGCCGCCGGTGCCACCCGGCCGAGCGAGGCCATCGGCGAGAACCCGACGACGCCCGGCGAACCGGGCGACCCGTTCGACGACGACGAGGAGTTCGAGGGGCCACCGGACGACGAGGAGCTGCCGCTGGCGGTCCACATCGAGGAGATGGTCCGCCGGCTGGGCATCGTCCTGCTCGCGGCGGCAGCGGCGAGCGCGCTCGCCATCCCGGCCTCCGAGCAGATCATCACGACGATGTGGTACGACCTGCTGCCGACGACGACGGAGATAACCCGCCCGCACGTGTACTCGCCGCTCGAGTTCATCCTGACGAAGATCAAGGTGGCGAGCCTGGCGGGCATCGTCGTCGCGCTCCCGCTGTTCGTCTACGAGTCCTACCTGTTCATGCGTCCCGGGCTCTACCCCAAGGAGCGCCGCTACTACCTCGCGTCCGTTCCGGTGAGCCTCGTGCTCGCGGTCGCGGGGATGGCCTTCGCGTACTTCCTCGTCCTCCCGGCGCTGTTCGAGTACTTCCTCTACTACACGGAGGGCTCTGCGAACATCGCGTTCGCGCTCTCGGACACGTTCAACCTCATCATCACGCTGATGGCGTTCCAGGCCATCGTCTTCCAGATTCCGCTGCTCATCATGCTCGCCATCATGATGGGAATCACGACCCGGCAGTGGCTCCAGGACCGCCGGCTGCTGTTCTGGGGCGCGTTCATGGGTATCTCGTTCCTGTTCTCGCCCGACCCGACCGGTGTCGCACCGTTCATCGTCGCCGCGTCGATGATCGGGCTGTTCGAGGGGACGCTGCTGCTGCTGAAGTGGACGCGTGAGACCTCGCCCGTGCCGACGGTCGCGGAGCTCCGGAACAGCCGCCCGAAGGTGTACGTGCTGGCCGGGCTGGTCGGCTACACGCTCGGTCCGTGGCCCATCCCGACGGGGTACTACGGCGACCTCCCGCCCGCGGTGACCGACGCGCTGGCGACGCTCGGGCTCGGTGACGCCACGTCGCTGCTGCTGGGAGCGGCCATCGTCTTCGTGTTCGAGCTGGTCGCCTACGTGAACAAGAACTACATCGGGAGCCTCCGGGCGTGGGACACCGTCCAGGCGACGCGCGTCCCGGTGTGGCTGGGTGCCATCGCCGTCGGCTACCTCGGCACCCCCGAGCCGCGCGCGGTCGAACTCGTCGAGCGGGTGACGCTGACCGAGGTCCAGGCCGGTGGCCTGGTCGTCGGGCTCGTCGTCCTCTTCGAGGCGGGACTGTTCGTCGCGCGCTGGCGGAGCAGCACCGACGACGGCGACGACGCCTGAGACCCCACGAGGGAGAGTCGGTACACACTTCTCTGCGGCCGACGACCATCCAGTATGGAGTCGGTCGCCGACGACGCGACGGTGGTGCTGGCACGCCACGGCGAGACGACGTGGAACCGCGAGCGGCGCATCCAGGGCTGGGCACCGACCTCGTTGACCGACACGGGGCGCGAACAGGCCCGGCGGCTGGGCACGCACCTCGCGGACAGCTACGACGTGGACCGGCTGGTCGCCTCGGACCTCCGGCGGACCCGCGAGACGGCGCGGCTCGTCGCCCGGCACGTCGCCTGTCCGGTCGACTACGACCGCGGCTGGCGGGAGCGGAGTTTCGGGGTGTATCAGGGGCTCTCCTACGAGACGTTGTTCGAGGGGCACCCGGAGTTCGCGGTCCACAAGATCGGCGTCGAGGCGGCACGGACCGACCCCGAGGGCGGCGAGTCCCTGCTCACGGCACGCGAGCGCGTGCTCGATGCGTGGAACCGGCTCGTCGCCGAGGTCCCCGATGGTGGGACGGTCGCGGTGGTCACCCACGGTGGCCCGCTGTACGTCCTTCTCGGCCACCTCCGCGGGCAGGACATCGTCACCGCACTCACCGAGCACGACCAGGGCAACTGTGCGGTGTCGGAGGTGCGACTGACCGAAGACGGCCCGGTCGTGGTCTGTGACGGCGACACCGACTACCGGGAGTAGGAGCCGGCTACCCGACTGCGGACTCCAGAAGGTTTACGCCGGATGGGCGGTGCGTTCGTACGTATGTTCGAGGTGTTCATCGTCGCGAAGTGGCTCCTCGTGTTCGCCGCCCTCGCCGTCATCGGTGCCCCCCTTGCAGCGGTGGTCTTCCGCCAGTTCCCCCGGCGCGGGGCCGCGTTCGCGATTCCCGCCGCACTGCTCCCGACCGTCCTCCTCGTGTTCTGGCTCGGCCAGGCGACGTTCGGCTCTCTCACCGTGTTCGCCAGCCTGCTCGTCGTCGTCGTCGTCTCCGGAATCGTCCTCCACCGTGGCGTCGAGCCGGACTGGCGCGGCGTCGCCGGCAGCTACGTCGTCTTCACGCTGGGCTTCCTGTTCCTGACCGCGTTCCGCGCGTACAACGCCGGTATCACGCCCGTCGGCGGCGAGCAGTTCCTCCACTTCGGACTGGTGAAGTCGCTGCTCCGGGCCGGCTCGCTCCCACCGGAGGACTTCTGGTTCGCCGGCGAACCCCTGCGGTACTACTACGGCACGCAGATGCAGGTCGCCATGATGGCGATGCTCACCGACACGCCCGCCCGGTACGCGTTCAACCTCGGCATCCCGGCGTTCTACGCGATGCTCGTCGTCGCCGCCTACGGGCTGGTCGGCACGGTCACCTCGCTCAAGGACCGTTCGTACCGCCTCGGCGGCGCGTTCGGCGTCTTCTTCGTCGCCATCGCGGGCGCGCTCACGACGTTCGTCCGGCTGGTGTTCGGTGCGCTCCCCATCGATGTGGCCGTCGAGTACGGCCAGCCCGCGTTCGGCTTCGTCGCCCGACGCTTCTACATCGGCGACGACGGCATCGAGACGATGGACCAGGCGATGCGGGCCGCCATCCAGGAGGGCGGCCACATGGACAGCTGGGGCTGGTGGTTCACCCGCTACGTCGTCCCCGGTACGCTCCAGGAGTTCCCGCTGTACTCGTTCATCAAGTCCGACCTCCACGGCCACGCGCTCGCGAACGGCTACATCCTCGTCGCCGCCGCGCTCGCGCTGGCGTACTACCTCACCCCCGCCGAGCACCGGCTCCGGCGGCTCGGCCTCGTCTACGGCGGTATCGGACTCATCGCGGGCGTCTTCGGCTTCATGAACACCTGGTCGCTCCCGACCGCGGTCGGACTCGCGTGGCTCGCGATGGCCGCCGCCGACGCACACCCGGCGACGCTGCTGCCCGGCGCGCTCGGCGAGCGCCTCCACTACGAGCCCGCGGTTTCGGCGGCTGCCGAGCCGGCGGAGGACGGGACGCCCGACACTGCGCCCGGCTCCGCGCTCGGTCGTCGGCTCGCCGCCGAGACGTGGCGGGTAGTCCTCGCGGGGGTGTTCGCCGCGCTCGTGGGTGTCCTCGGCGTCGCGCTCGCCTCGCCGTTCCTGATATTCGGACACGTGCCGACGAACGACGGCATCGGCTTCCTTCCCCCGAGAACCGGGCTCGCGCCGTTCCTCGTCATCTACGGCGGCATCGTGGCGCTGTTCGCCGGCTTCGTCCTCTACCGGAGCTGGCCCGAGATCCGCGCGCTGCCGACGTGGGCGTCCGTCGGCGGCGCGGTCGGTCTCCTCGCCGTCGGCGCGGTGCTCGTCCACGTGCTCGACTTCGCGGTGTTCGCGGTCGTCGGCCCCATCCTGCTCGGTATGTGGTGGCTCGTCCGAACCGACCGGGCCGGCTTCGAGGGCGTGCTCGTCGTCGCGGGCGTCGGACTCCTGCTCTCGTTCGAGGTGCTCCACGCCCGCGTCGCGCCGTACGACCTGCCGCGCTGGAACACGACGCTGAAGGTGGCGGTACAGGGCTGGACGCTCGCCGCCGCCGGGGCAGGGGGCATCACCGCACTCGTGCTCTCGGAGGCCTGGGACGCGCTCGCGAGCGAGTCCACGGCCGACGCGGACATGCCGGAGACGGCTGGCGTCGACGACGCCGGACCGGGGGCACAGGCGGACGACGCCGGTCCGCACACCCACGCCGACACGACGGCGGCGGCCGACGGCGGCTCCCCGGCACGGTCGTCTCTCGCGACGCTCGGCATCGCCGTCCTCGCCATCGGCGTCGTCCTCACGAGCACGCCGTTCGTCGCGCTGGCGTTCGCCGACGAGGTGAAAACGCCGTACGACGACGACGCGCCGGCGACCATCGACGGCCTCGCGACCCACGAGCGCTGGAAGGCCGAGGAGATCGAGGCCATCCACTGGCTCGACGACCGCGAGGGTCGCCCCGTCATCGTCGAACCCGTCGACACGCCGGTGCCCGACGACCCCGAACACATCTACGTCGAGTACGACTGGATCACGCCGGCCGCGACGCTGACCGGCCTGCCGACGGTGCTCGGCTGGGACCACCAGGTCAACTATCGCGGGGGCGAGGCGTACCTCCACCGCATGGAGCAGGTCGACGACATCTACACCGGCACCTGGGCGAACGCGACCAGCGCGCTCCGCGAGCACGACGTGCGGTACATCTACGTCGGCCCCCGCGCCAACGAGCTGTACGGCGGTGACATCCGGCAGTTCCACCACCACGACGGCATCTCGGTCGCCTTCGAGAACGACAAGGTGACCATCTACGCCGTCGACCACGACGAGCTCGCCGGCGACGACGACGAGTGGCCGGCCGAGGGGTCGGCGCGGTGGAACGGGACGGACGCGAACGCGACGGTCGCGGTCTGACCCGGTTCGTCTTCAGAGCCGTTACTGGACGCTGACGTTCGACTTCAATCGATACTCGTACTGCACCGAGCCGCGTCCCTCGACGGTTTTTCGTTCGACGTAGTCCGCTCTTGCCAGATCGGAGAGGACGCTCGAGGCCCCACCGGTGGAGTACCCGATTTCGTTCGCGACGTCGTGGCAATCCATCCAGTCTCGCGTCGACAACGCCTGACACACTCGTCCACGGTGTGAGTCCGCCTGTACGGTTGGCATGACCTATCGCTGACAGACGAACGGTATAAGCGTTCGCCCGTCGCCGGAATCCGTTCTACAGCGGCCGTTCGCCGTCGACGACGCCCTCCGCGAGCAGCGTCATGTGGTCGATGAACGGCTCGAAATCGGAGTCCTCGTCGTGTTCGACCCGGTAGCGGTGCAGATCCACCCAGACCGACGCGAGCGAGAACGCCGCCTGCACCCGGTAGAATCGCTCGTGCTTGAACGTCCGACCTGTCCGCTCCTCGTACCGGTCGACCAGCTCTCGCCGGGTTGGGCTTCCGGGGTCGGTCGTGAACGGCGCGAGCCCGCGTTCGTTCAGCTCGCGGAGGTGTGCGACTGTCCGCTCGTGCTCGGGGTAGCGCTCCGCGATGGCGTCGAGCGACGGTGTCGGGTCGTCCGCGTCGCCCCAGCGCAGCAGGAGGTAGCCGAGCTCGGTGAGCGGATCGCCGAGCAGCGCCGCCTCCCAGTCGAGGACGCCGGTTATCTCCGGCGTCTCCTCGCCCGCGAACAGGACGTTTCCGGGGCGGAAGTCGCCGTGGACGAGCGTCGTCTCCGGGTCTTCGGGCGCGTTCCCGACGAGCCACTCGCCGAGGGCCCGGAGCCGGTCGAACTCGCGGCCGGTCACCGCCGTGGCCTCGTCGAGCCGGTCGAGGCCGTTCTGGACCTGCTCGCGCGGGGTTCGGCGGTCGCACACGCCCTCGAACTGCTCGGGGTCGAGCGCGTGGACGTCTGCGAGGGTGTCGACCAGCGTGTGGGCGAGCTGTCGTCTCGCCGCCGGATGTCGGAACCGTTCGGGCAGGTCCGAGCCGAGGGGGACGACTTCGCCCGGCACGCGTGGGATGACGAAGAACGCGCCGTCCAGTATCGACGGGTCGTCGCAGTACAGCACCGGCTCCGGCGTCGGGAGGGGCGTGTCGTGGAGCCGTTCCATCACGCCGTACTCGTCGTGGAGCGCGTTGATGTACTGCCTGTCGCGGAGTTTGTTGGGCCGCCGCAGGACGTACTCCGTCTCGGGTGTCGACACCGCGAGGACGAGGTTGAGCCCGTCCGAGAGCGTCCCGACGGCCGCGATCTCGGCGTCCAGCTCGGTCGCGAGGTATGCTTCGAGGTCCGTTGTATCGAGGCTGGCGTCGGTCATCGGCGGAGAGACAGGGCTGCATTCAAAAAGGGTCCCGGCGGTATGACACGTCGGGACACGGGCGGGTCACACCGTCCGGAGGTCGTCGGTCGCGCGCGAGCGGATGGCCGCCGCCGCGACGGTGTCGGCGTGGGCGACGATGACCGCCTCCAGCGTCGCCGGTTCGACGGTCGTCCGGTGGGTGTGCGAGAGGACGATGTGGGCGAGTTCGACCGGCAGCCCGGCCCGCGCGACGAGGTGGACGCCGTAGTGGGGGTGCCCGAGGAGGTCGGACACCGGCGTCGCGTCCATCCCGTCGAACTCGGCGAGCTTGCTCACGTCGTGGACGAGCGCCCCCGCGACGACGGTGTCGAGCGACAGGTTGACGTCGCGGTGGTCGAGCAGGCTCTCGGCGAGGGCGAGTGCGCAGGCCGTGACCTCGCGGACGTGCTCGACCAGGTACTCGTCGTCGAGGCCGAGATCGCGTTGGGCCGGTGGGAACCAGGGGACCGCCGCGAGGTCGGTGACGCCGTGGTCGTCCATCGTGGTCGCCCAGGCCTCGACGACGCCGGCCCTGAGGTCGTCATCCTGGATGGCGTCGAGTTCGGGGAACGCCTCGCGGACGGTGTTCGCGTGCATGGTCGACAGTTCGGACTCCGGGATGAAACGTCTGCGTGGTCTCGGCACTCTCCCGCGTTCGCCGGAGTGTCGGCGATACCGGGCGTCGGCGGCGGGAGCTTTTTCGCCTAGCCGCGGATAGAGGAGGCCGATGGAACGCTCGTCGGAGCGCTCGGTCTCGCAGGCTCGACCTCGCGTTCCGACGGCCTCCCACTCACTCATGGCGCGGTTCTCACTCGCTTCGCTCGTTCCGACCCGCGCCGTTCGCTCGCGGGAGTGTCGGCGATACCGGCGTCGGTGCGAAGTCGGCGGGAGCTTTTTCGCCTAGCCGCGGATAGGGGAACCCGATGGAACTGTCGGCGATACCGGGCGTCGGCGCGAAGACGGCCGACGCGCTGGCCGAACTCGACGACCCCGAGGCGGCGTTACGGGCGGGTGACGTGGCGACGCTCTCGCGTGCGCCGGGCGTCTCCGAGGGGAGGGCGGCCCGCATCGCGCGGGCGGCCATCCGGACCGAACACGACGACCCGGGCGGCTTCCTCGCGACGGACCGCGCCCGCGAGGTGTACCGGGAGCTGCTCGGCGAGCTGCAGGCCCGGACCGTGACCGACTACGGGGCCAAGCGGATGGAGACGTTCTACCCGAGCGCGGCGCGGTCGCGCATCGACGAGGTACGCGCGTTCACCGAGTGCGCGATGGACCGCGAGGTTTCGGAGGGGGTGCTCGACGCGCTGGCGGGCGTCGAACCCCTGCAGGAGCCCCGGGACGTGTCGGTCCGGGACCGCTGTCTGGCGACGACCGACGGCGAGACGTACGCGCGGGCCCGGGAGGCGATTCCGGAGCTCCCGGTCGAGGTCGTCGACGACGCACGCGGGCTGGCCGACCTCGCGCGGGGCTACTCGACCGTCGTCGCGCTGGACGAGACGTTCGCCGGCGTCGAGGTCGAAGGGGACGTGCGGGTCGAGCCCGACACGCTGTCGGACCCCGTCGAGGTCGTGCCGGAGCGTGCGCTGGCGTTCTTCGCGACGAACCGCGACCGCATCCGGGCGGCCATCGCGGTGCATCGCGCCGCGGGGCTGGACGCGCCCTGCGACCTCGACGACCTGGAATCGGCGCTCTCGGGGCTGGCCGAGGACGGCGGCATCGCGGGCGACGAGGAGGTCGACCGGCTCGCGACCGCGCTCGACGACCTCGACGCGGCGGTCGGGATGGCCGAGAGCGTGGCGAACGACCGGCTGCGGGAGGCCATCGAGGAGCGCGACGTGACCATCGAGGGCGCGGACCTGCTCTCGCTGGTCGAGCGCGGGGCCGGGGTCGACTCGCTCCTCTCTCGCGAACTCGCCGACGAGTACGCAGCGGCCGTCGACGCCGCGCGGGACCACCTCGTCGAGAGCCTCGATCTGGACGCGGGCGAGGCCGAGGTCGCCCGGCGAGCCTTCGGCGACGAACCGACGTACCCCGTCGAGCACGAGGAGTCGGTGGTCTCGCGGCTCCGCGAGGACGTGAACGCCGCGAAGGAGCGGCGCGAGACCCGGCTGAAGCGCGAACTGGCCGACGAGCTGGCGGACCGGCGCGCCGACGCGGAGGCGCTCGTGGGGGCGGCGCTCGAGCTCGACGTGGAGCTCGCGGTCGCGCGCTTCGCCGCGGACTACGACTGCACGCTCCCCGCCTTCGACGGCTCGGGTATCGAGATCGAGGGTGGCCGGTCGCTCCTGCTCGACGTGACCCACGACGAGGTCGACCCGGTGGACTACGGCATCGACGGCGTCGCGCTCCTGTCCGGGGTGAACTCCGGCGGCAAGACCTCGACGCTCGACCTCGTGGCGAGCGTGGTCGTCCTCGCACAGATGGGGTTGCCCGTCCCCGCGAAGTCGGTGCGGCTCCAGCGGTTCTCGGCGCTGCACTACCACGCGAAGACCCAGGGGACCCTCGACGCGGGCGCGTTCGAGTCCACGGTTCGGGAGTTCGCCGACGTGGCCGACGGCGGCGCGGACTCGCTGGTGCTCGTCGACGAGCTGGAGTCGATCACGGAGCCGGGGGCGTCGGCCAAGATCATCGCGGGCATCCTCGAAGCGCTGGAGGAGAACGGCGCGTCGGCGGTGTTCGTCTCCCACCTCGCGGGCGAGATACGTGAGACGGCGAACTTCTCCGTCACTGTCGACGGCATCGAGGCGGTCGGGCTGGTCGACGGCGAGCTCGTCGTGAACCGCTCGCCCGTGAAGGACCACCTCGCGCGCTCGACGCCTGAGCTCATCGTCGAGAAGCTCGCCGGCGAGTCCGAGGGCGCGTTCTACGACCGGCTGCTGGAGAAGTTCGAGTGAGGGGGCTACGGAGACGGTGGTAACGTCGACTTATCGGTGTCCTGGCGAGTCAGCCGTCGTTACCCGCCAGCTAGGTGGTTCATGTCGAAGTGGCCCGCTCGCGTAGCCGGATCCATGGCGAAATCATTCGGTTGTAGCCAGGAGGGCTGTGCGTTCGAGATACACTCCGAGGACGAGGGCGAGATCGTGTCGATGGTCAGAGAGCACGCCCAGAACGTCCACGGGATGTCGATGAACGAGGGCGACATCAAAAGCGGCATCCAGGAGATGCACTGAACCGGGCAGGGAAACCGGGCAGAACCGTCGCGACCATTTTCGGCCGTCTGACGCGAGTCTGCCGAAGGACTAAGTACTCAGCGTAGCGTGGTGAAAGTGATGGCTGAGGACCCTCCAGACGAGGGAATGTTGGGCTGGGACGAGTCCGTCTTCCGCAACGAGCGGGTGTTCGAGATCGACTACGTCCCCGAGACGTTCAAACATCGCGAGACCCAGACTCAGAGCCTGCAGTACGTCCTCCGCCCCGCCGTCCGGGGGTCCCGTCCTCTCAACGCCGTCGTCCGCGGCCCGCCTGGCACCGGGAAGACCACGGCCGTCCAGAAGCTCTTCTCGGAGCTCCAGGCGGAGACCAGCGACGTGCGCACCGTCCGGGTGAACTGCCAGATGAACGCGACGCGCTACTCGGTGTTCTCCCGGCTGTTCGAGGGGATGTTCGACTACGAGCCGCCCGCCTCGGGCATCTCGTTCAAGAAGCTGTTCTCGCAGGTCACGGAGCGACTCGTCGACGAGGACGAGGTGCTCGTCGTCGCGCTCGACGACGTGAACTACCTGTTCTACGAGAGCGAGGCCTCAGATACGCTGTACTCGCTGCTCCGGGCCCACGAGGAGCACTCCGGCGCGCGCATCGGCGTCATCGTCGTCTCCTCGGACCCGAACCTGAACGTGATGGACGAGCTCGACTCACGGGTGCAGTCCGTCTTCCGGCCCGAGGACATCTACTTCCCGCCGTACGACGAGGGCGAGATCGTCGAGATCCTCCGCGAGCGCGTCAAACGCGGCTTCCAGGACGACGTGATCCCGGCCCCGATCCTCGACCTCGTCGCCGAGTTCACCGCCGAGACCGGCGACCTCCGCGTCGGCATCGACCTGCTCCGCCGCGCCGGCCTCCACGCCGAGATGCGCGCATCCCGCACCGTCGAGGAGCAGGACGTGAAGGCGGCCTACGAGAAGTCGAAGTACGTCCACCTCCGACGCTCGCTGGAGGGCCTGAGCGAGTCCGAACTCGCGCTCGTCGAGGTCATCGCCGAGTGCGAGGGCGAACGCGCCGGCGACGTGTACGAAATATTCCACGAGCGCACCGGACTGGGCTACACCCGCTACTCGGAGATCGTCAACAAGCTCGACGACCTCGGCATCGTCGAGACGGAGTACGCCGAGGTCGAGGGTCGTGGCCGGTCGCGGGAGCTGACGCTGGAGTACGACCGCGAGGCCGTGCTCGACCGGCTGTAGATTCAATTCGGTGGTTCTGGTCGTTCTTGCCTTCTGGAGCGAATGCTTTCTGTAGCTCCCCGGTCAGCCGGGTGGCGCGCGGCTGGCGAGCGTGCCGAGCCTTGCGAGGCCGCGAGCAGACACTCGTGCGAGGGACGAGGAGCGCAGGAACGAGCACCGCAGGAGGCTGGGGAGGTATGAGGTGCGGTGCGGTCGCTGTCGGGTGGGACTGAAAGGGGCGGCGGGCTACACGAATCTCGGCGAAGCAAGCACCGCAGGAACGAGGAGCGCAGCGAGGCGCGGGAGTGTAGCCCGCCGGGGCTTTCTGGCTGTTCGCGGTTCCAGAGTGTCCTGCGCCTATCGGATAGTCGCCCGACACAAACGAACTCACACGCTGACCGAAGGCTTTTGCCCGACTAACAGAAACGAGGGAGCATGGCAGCCGAATCCCGCCATCGAGGTATCGCAGGCAAGCGCGGTCGTCGCGACACCCTGGGGTTCGGCTTTTTTGCGCTGGCGTGAGCGCGGCGGACTCGGCGGACGGCGACCAATCCGCCGTCGGCCGACGAAATCGCGCGCTCGTCCGGAATAGCTAACTGAGAGACGCGAGCATCCACCACCAATGCAACTACCAGGGACACAGGTTTCGGTGCTCGAAGCCGCGAGCGCCACCGACGCGAGGTCGGTGTCTGCGCTGGCCGACGAGCTCGGGGAGAAGCCCGAGACGGTCGTCGGCGCGGTGTTCGAGCTACAGGACAGCGGCCTCCTCACGGTCGAGGAGCGAACCGAGGAGCGAGTCGCACTCACCGACGAAGGTGAGACGTACGTCGAGTCGGGGCTGCCGGAGGTCCGGCTCTACCGGGCGGCCGTCGAGGTCGGGGCGACCGACGAGCCCGTCTCGATGGGACAGGTCATCGGGGCGTCCGGGCTGGAGGGCGGTGCGGTCGACATCGCGCTGGCGAACTACGCCCGGAAGGGCTACGGACGGATCGACGCGGGCGAGCTGACGGCGGACCCGGACGCCGACCCCGACGCGGACGGGGAGGCGACGGTGCTGGCCGCGCTCGCCGACGGGCGCGTGGACGCCGGCGACATCGAGGCGTCGGTGCGCGAGCAGCTGGTGAGCCGCGACCTCGTCACCGTCTCGGAGTCGACCGAGCGGCTGGTCACGCTGACTGACGAGGGCGTGACCGTGCTGATGGAAGGCGTCGAGGCGGCGGAGACCGTCGGCCAGCTCACACCCGAACTGCTCACGAGCGGCGAGTGGCAGGACGTCGAGTTCGCCGAGTACAACGTCGAGGCCGACGCGGAGACGCGCTACGGCGGCAAGAAGCACATCCTGCGCCAGACCGCAGACAGGGTGAAGGACACCCTCGTCGGGATGGGTTTCAAGGAGATGGAGGGCCCCCACGCCGACGCGGAGTTCTGGATCAACGACTGCCTGTTCATGCCACAGGACCACCCCGCGCGCACGCACTGGGACCAGTTCGCGCTGGACGTGCCGCCGATGCAGGACCTCCCTGCGGACCTCGTCGACCGGGTCGAGGACGCCCACCGCAACGGCGTCGGCCCGGACGGCGATGGCTACCACTCGCCGTGGACCGAAGACGTGGCCCGGGGCGTCGACCTGCGCGGGCACACCACCTCGCTGTCGATGCGCTACCTGTCGGGCCACGCCGAGGGCGAGCTGGAGCCGCCGCAACGGTACTTCTCGGTGGAGAAGGTGTACCGGAACGACACGCTCGACGCGACCCACCTGCTGGAGTTCTTCCAGATCGAGGGCTGGGTGATGGCCGAGGACCTCTCGGTGCGCGACCTGATGGGCACGTTCACGGAGTTCTACGAGCAGTTCGGCATCACCGACCTGGAGTTCAAGCCCCACTACAACCCGTACACGGAGCCGAGCTTCGAGCTGTTCGGCGAGCACCCCGAGACGGGCGAGATCGTCGAGATCGGTAACTCGGGCATCTTCCGCGAGGAGGTGCTCCGCCCGCTCGGCGTCGACTGCGACGTGATGGCCTGGGGGCTCGCGCTGGAGCGCCTGCTGATGCTCACCCACGGCTTCGAGGACATCCGCGACGTGCACGGGACGCTCGTGGACCTCGACTTCCTGCGGACCGAGGAGGTGGTGCACTGATGCCCGTCGTCGACGTGAATCCCGACGAGCTGCGCCGGCTCACCGGCCACGACGAGAAGGACGACGAGGAGCTGAAGGACGACCTGTTCGGCCTCGGGCTGGAGTTCGAGGGCGAGACGGAGGAGGGCGAGTTCCAGCTCGAGTTCGCTCCCGACCGGCTCGACCGCCTGAGCGTCGAGGGCGTCGCGCGCAGCCTGCGCTACCAGTACGGCGACGACCGCGGCGTCTACGTGCCGAACACGAACGACGCCGACTGGACCATCGAGGTCGACGCGTCGGTGCCCGACGAGCGGCCGTTCGTCACCGGCGCGGTCATCCGCGACGTGAGCCTCGACGAGGCCGCGCTCGACTCGCTCATCCAGCTGCAGGAGAAGCTCCACGCGACCATGGGTCGCAAGCGCGTCAAGGGTGCCATCGGTATCCACGACCTGACGATGCTGAAGGGCAAGCTGGCCAGCGAGGGTGGCGGCAACAGCATCCAGTACGTCGGCGTCGAGCCCGACGGGGACCGGTTCGTCCCGCTCGACAGCGACCGGGAGCTGACCCCGGGCGAGGTGCTCACCGAGCACCAGACCGGGAAGGAGTACGCCGACATCGTCGCCGACTACGAGCGCTACCCCGCCATCTACGACGACATCGGGCTGTTCTCGTTCCCGCCGGTCATCAACGGCCGCCGGACCGAGGTCAGCACGGAGTCGCGGGACCTGTTCGTCGAGATGACCGGCACCGACCAGTGGACCATCGACAAGATGCTGAACATCGTCTGCTACGCGCTCGACGCCCGCGGCGCGACCGTCGAGGAGGTCACCGTCGACTACCCCGACGACCCGGTCTACGCGGACGAGAGTATCGAACGGGTCGACCCCGGCGTCGACCTCGTGCGGCCGGCCCTCTCGACCAGCGAGAAGCACGTCACGCACGACCGCATCGAGGGCCTGCTCGGCGTCGACCTGGACCCCGACGAGGTCGTCGATCTGCTCGAACGGTCCGGGCTCGACGCCACCACCGAGGAGACGGAGGACGGCGAGCTCACCTATCGGGTCGACGTGCCGCCGTACCGCGTCGACGTGCTCCACCCGCTCGACCTCGTCGACGACGTGGGCCGCGCGTACGGCTTCAACGAGCTGGAGCCCCAGTACCCCGAGGTCGGCACCGTCGGGGGGCGTCACGACCGCTCCAACCTCGAAGACGCCGTGCGCGACCAGCTCGTGGGACTGGGCTTCACCGACCTGCTCAACTTCCACATGACCAACGAGGAAGAGAACTACGAGCGGATGCGCGTCCACCCCGACGAGCACGACTGCGTCGGCGCGGGCGAGCCCGTCACCATCACCGAGCCCTACAGCGAGGACTACACCATGGTCCGGTCGTGGGCGCTCCCGTCGCTCGCGATGGTGCTGGAGAACAACACCCACCGCTCGTACCCGCAGGACATCGCCGAGGTCGGCTTCGCAGCGGAGTACGACGCAGCCGAGGACACCTACGTCGGCGAACGCCACACCGTCGCCGGTGCGCTCGCCCGCCACGACGCCTCCTACGAGGACGCCAAGGCCGTGTTGCAGGCACTCGCGCGGGACTTCGACGTGGAGCTGTCGACGCCGCCGACCGAGCACCCGTCGTTCATCGACGGACGGACAGCGTCGGTCGTGATGGACGATGCGGAGGTTGGAGTGGTGGGTGAGCTGCATCCGGCCGTGCTCGTGGAACACGATCTGGAGCTTCCGGTCGTCGCGTTCGAGTTCCGGCTCGATGCGCTGAAGTAACTCGTCTCTCTTGTCGCGATTTCTGTCGTTTGGTTCGATGGACTGGTTTCGGTTATGGGAACTGCTGGTGACGACGACGCCCAGAAAGCCCCTGCTCGCTCGACTCCCGGGACCACAACTGCGCTCCTCGCTCCGCTCCGGTGCTTGTTGGGTCCGGGTTCGTCGAGCGAGCAGCCCCTTTCAATCCCACCGTCGGAGCTGCGGTCCGACGAGCCCCCGTTCGCTCGCAGGCTCCCTCGCTCATCCCTCGCACGGAATGGCTCGACGCGCTCGCTGTCGCTCACGGGTCGCACGCTCCCCGTTCGCAGTCGCGGTTCTCACTCGCTAGCGCTCGCTCCGAACCGCGCACCGCTCGCGCAGTCTCGCCAGTCGCGCGCCACGTGGATAGCTCAGAAATCGTCGCAAGCTAGTTTAGAGGTCAGCGCCGACGGCGTCTTCCACGGAGTCGAAGCCGTCGCGTTCCAGCAGGTCGAGCAGGCCCTCGTTGATGTCGCGGGCGAGGCAGGGCCCCTCGTAGACGAGCGCGGTGTAGAGCTGGACGAGGGAGGCCCCGGCGCGGATCTTCCGGTAGGCGCCCTCCGCGGAGGCGACACCGCCGACGCCGACGACGGGGACGTCGACGCGCTCGGCGACGAAGCGGACCATCTCCGTGGCGCGCTCCTCGATGGGTGCGCCGGAGAGCCCGCCCGTCTCGTCCGCGTTCGCGTGCGTGAGCGAGTCCGGCCGGTCGGTCGTGGTGTTCGTGGCGACGACACCGTCGAGGCCCAACTCGTCGACGAGGTCGAGTGCGGTCTCGACGGCGGGGTCGGGCAGGTCCGGCGAGAGCTTCACGAGGAGGGGGTCCGCGCCGGCGTCGACCAGCTCGCCGAGGATGGCCGCCATCTCGTCGCGGTTCTGGAGGTCGCGAAAGCCCTCCGAGTTCGGGCAGGAGACGTTGACGACGCAGAAGTCCGCGGCGTCGCCGACGCGCTCGTAGGTGTAGCGGTAGTCCGCGGGTGCCTCCTCGGTGGGCGTGTGTTCGGACTTCGCGAGGTTGACGCCCACGGGCACGTCCGGCAGGTCGGACTCGTGGAGCCGCCGACCGACGCGGTCCGCGCCCTGGTTGTTCAGCCCCATGCGGTTGATGATCGCGCGGTCGCTCGGGAGGCGGAACATGCGTGGGCGGGGATTCCCCGGCTGTGCCTCGGCGGTGACGCCTCCGACCTCGACGTGGCCGAAGCCGAGGGCGGCGACCGCACGCGGAACCTCGGCGTTCTTGTCGAAGCCCGCGGCGACGCCGACGGGGTTCGGGAACGACTGACCGAACGCCCCGACGGCCAGCCTGTCGTCGTCGACGGTGTAGCGACGCGCGAGCAGTCGCTCGACCGGCGTCCCCTGGACAGCCGACAGGCCCCGGTGGACGGTCTCGTGGGCGGTCTCGGCGTCAAGACGGAACAGCAGCGGTCTCGCGACATCGTACGCGTCCATACGTCGGGAAGCGGCGCGGCTGCGGGTAAATCTCCCGAAACAGCCGTGGGGATGGTACGGCGTTAGAACTCGTGTTCGACTTCGTCTTGGTCTGCCTTCTGGATGATTATCTTGTCCTCGCGCACGCGGACGAACACCTCGTCGCCGATGTCCATGCCTGCAACTGCGAGCTCGTCTTCGTGGAGGTTGATGTGGACGTTGTGGTATTCGCCGTTCTCGTCTTTGGCGCCACTCGGGCTCAACTTCTTTTTCCGTACCATCGCGGTAGTCTATCTCGTGTGTTCGCCATAGGATGTACTTAAGTGTTTTCTACGTCTCGACGCCACAGACCACCGCGGGCGAGAGTTTCGGTGGGGTAAAACCGGCGAAAATCGGGCGTTCGAACGACGAAATCCACCCCCGAACCGGGCATCATTTATAAACACATCGTCGCCGTCCCCCGTTTTTGGGGATATATTTATGGTGGGGCATGCGCTCAATGAGCATGGAGGGACAATCATGGTACGTGAAGATGGTAAGCGAAACTTCGCGCTGCGCGAGGACAGTGGTGAGGAGAGCGTCTTCTCAGGCAACACCCCACGGCAGGCCGCACTGAAGGCCGCCCGCCGACTCGATCCCGCGCCGAGCGAGGACGACGCGGACCGCACCGAGATCCGACTCCGCGAGAAAGGAACCGACAAGGTACACATCTACGACGGCTGGGCCTGGAACGAGACGGCTCCCGACGACAAACCCGACTGGATGCCCGAGGAGATCACGGAGGCGAACGTCTCGAAGAAAGGCATCGACCACCTCGAGGACTGAGTCGCCACTTCCTCACTCGCACGTGCGTTCGCACGTGTGGAACAAACTACCCTATTTGATCCGGACCACGAGCGAGTAGCCCGCAGGCTCGAAAGGCGTTTGTGGGCGGAGCGTCGAGTGGAGGGTGCGCGGTTCTATCCCGACCAGACCGGACGCACACGCGAGGGATGACCGGTCGGCCTCCGCCCGCGCGACATCGTTCTGTAACGGGCACCGAGCACGATAACCAGTCTCACGTCATGCGGTTCACACGCCGCCGATGGTTCGACGGCCTTAAGTGTATCATCGCTCTTCGATAGAATGCAAACGACGTGGCGCGACGCGCCACTCCCTCCGGCCGCGATCCGGCTCGGAGGCAGGAACGTCTCCGGTGCTCTCCGGGCGACGGTTCGCCTCGGTTCGAAGGCCTTATGTACTACACGAGGCCTCCGATACTAATGCAACCGCCCGCCGACATCCACGTCGGCGTTGGCACGAACCGACGCCCTTATACGTCACAGGGCATTCGGATACGAACGCGAAAGACGACGCGATTTGGGGCACGTTCAACTCGTGCCTCAGTCACGGACCAACGTTCGAGGGGCCGCCCTCGGAGAACGACTCCGATGGGTTTAAGATGTCTTCTCGACAATGTTCAGGTCCGTAAGGAAATGAGGATTCCACCCCTGCGGTCCGCCGTACACGATGGAATCTGATGTTAGCCTTGGTAGTTCGGTGACGCTCGATCGGCCATGCCGATTGGCTCACCGGACTCGGACCACGCAATGTGATATGGATGCACCGTTCACGCGGTGCACCCGCCAAGCCCCCCGAGCTTACGCTCGGGAGCATTCCGGTTGATCCTGCCGGAGGTCATTGCTATTGGAGTTCGATTTAGCCATGCTAGTTGCACGAATTCATATTCGTAGCAGATAGCTCAGTAACACGTGGCCAAACTACCCTATGGAGAACGATAACCTCGGGAAACTGAGGCTAATAGTTCATACGGCTCTCTCCCTGGAACTGGGTTGAGCCCGAAATGCTACGGCGCCATAGGATGTGGCTGCGGCCGATTAGGTAGACGGTGGGGTAACGGCCCACCGTGCCAATAATCGGTACGGGTTGTGAGAGCAAGAGCCCGGAGACGGTATCTGAGACAAGATACCGGGCCCTACGGGGCGCAGCAGGCGCGAAAACTTTACACTGCACGACAGTGCGATAAGGGAACTCCAAGTGCGAGGGCATAGAGCCCTCGCTTTTCTGTACCGTAGGGTGGTACAGGAATAAGAGCTGGGCAAGACCGGTGCCAGCCGCCGCGGTAACACCGGCAGCTCGAGTGATGACCGATATTATTGGGCCTAAAGCGTCCGTAGCTGGCCGAGAGGGTCCGTCGGGAAATCTGCTCGCTCAACGAGCAGGCGTCCGGCGGAAACCAATCGGCTTGGGACCGGAAGACCTGAGGGGTACGTCTGGGGTAGGAGTGAAATCCCGTAATCCTGGACGGACCACCGGTGGCGAAAGCGCCTCAGGAAGACGGATCCGACAGTGAGGGACGAAAGCTGGGGTCACGAACCGGATTAGATACCCGGGTAGTCCCAGCTGTAAACGATGCTCACTAGGTGTGGCACTGGCTACGAGCCAGTGCTGTGCCGTAGGGAAGCCGTGAAGTGAGCCGCCTGGGAAGTACGTCCGCAAGGATGAAACTTAAAGGAATTGGCGGGGGAGCACTACAACCGGAGGAGCCTGCGGTTTAATTGGACTCAACGCCGGACATCTCACCAGCTCCGACAGTATGCAG
>NZ_JANHJR010000004.1:300000-579902 GCF_024495425.1 Haloarchaeobius litoreus
CGCGGCGACGACCAGATAGTCGTTGCCGAGCAACTCGACGGCCGCGTCGACCGGGAGCAGGCTCGCGATGTTCCCGCCCGTAAGCAGGAAGCCAGCGATGGCAGCGATGCCGACTAGTCCGAGGCCCGCCCGGCGGAGCTTCATGTCACACCACCGTACTGGCGCTTGAACTCCTCGACCGTCTCACGAGCCCGGCGGGACCGTTCCTCGGTGACCGGCTGGCCCGCGTAGCGGACCTGCTCGTAGAGGTCGGTGAGCGTCCGGGCTAGCGACGGGTCGGCCCCGGCGGCTCGGGCGGCCTCCTCGCACTCGCGCGGTGTCTTCGAGACGTCCTGGTCGAGACCGAGCGTGCGTACCATCTCGTACCAGGCCGCGCTCACCTCGTCCTCCGGGTCGGCGACGTAGGTGACCGACTGGGACTGCGTCGCGCGTTCGGCGTCGCGACCATCGAAGAGGCCGGTGAGCCGGTGACGGAACACGTACAGCAGGGCGAGTGCACCGAGGAGCAGCACGAACGGCAGGAGCTGCCCGAGGAGGGCGAGGAGCCGGTCGAGCAGTGAGCGTTCTGGCTCGGTCGGCGTCGACCCCTGACCCTGCTCGTCACCGGGTGCCTCCTGGTCGCCGTCGACGTCCGGATTCGCGCCCGCCTCATCCTGCGGTTCGCCCCCCATGTCCCGGGGGATCTCACGGCGCTCGTCGCCCTCACCGTCGTCGAGTTGCTGGCCCCCACCCGGACCGCTTCTTTCAGGTTCCACCGACTCCGACTCGCCCTCATCCTCCGGGACGACCCGCTGACCGCTGGTACCGGGTTCGGTGCTCGGTCCCCCCTCGTCCTCGCCGGTCACCGCGTCGCGCAGCTCGCCCGCGTCGTCCTCGCTGAACGGTAGCGACGAGTAGTCGACGTCGATGACCTCGTCGGGCTCCGTCGTCACTGCGTCGCCGAGCGCGTTCGAACTCGCTCCGAGTGCGAACAGCAGACATATCGCGAGCCCGACGCTCAGTACGTTTCCTCGTTCCATGCTGGAACTGTCTCGTCTCCCGACTCGGACGTGGCTCTGTTAACTATGCAGTACATAGTCGATGTAAGCGGTCTCTGACGCCACAGCGGCCGTGCTGAGGGCGCTCTAAGCGGCACCTTCCCGCCGGGTTCGGCATCCCCTGTGGCGCAGTAGCTCACAGCCTTCGGCCCGGTAGCACTGTGCTGCCATATCGCACGGGTTCGTACGTCCACTATTACTATTCCCCGCTCCGCGGTCCCATCGAGTATGTCCGGACGACTGTCCGAGGACGACTGGAGGAGAATCGAACGCTTCGCAAAAACCCCGGCATACAAACGACAGCCCGAACAGTTACTGCCCGAAGGCGAGGAGGAAGCCGACGCCGAGTAACTCACTCGACGAGGTTCTGTGCCTCGATCTGCTCCCAGATACGCTCCCCTTTCTCAGTGATTCCGTAGACGCGACCCTTGCGTCGGTTCTCGGGGACCAACAGCTCCACGAGGTCACGGTCGCGCAGCTCGTTCAGTGCCCGCGAGACATGCGTGATGGCGACGTCCCACTCACCCGCGATCTGTGAGGGCGTCGCCGGCCCCTCGTCGAGCCGCCGAAGCACCGTCACGCGGTAGTTCGAACTGATGACGAAGCCGATGTCGTTCCACTCGTCGCTCACGCCGACCACCTCGTAGTGCTCGGATAACAAAGCGCCGAGACTGTCTCGGAGTAACCGAGCCATGGAACACGTACATCCCGACGGACGCACCGACCCGACGACCTGCGAGAACTGCGGGACGCACGTCTCCGCCAGCTTCGTCCGGGTCTTCGGAGACAACGAGGGGACGCTGCACCGCTGCTCTGAGTGCACCACGGTGAGCGAGCTGATGGACGGGCTGGGGAGCGACCCCCAGCGGTGAGAGCCAGCCGGTGGAACCGACGCCGCATCAGCTCTCACCTCGCTGGACGGGGATGCTATCCATCTCCTTGTTGCGACGACGGTTCGTGACGAAGTGTACTGTGGACAACATGGCGAACGCGACGACGATGACGATGCCCGCGACCGGTGTGCTCAGTGCACCCAGAACGGAGACGTTGGCGACGACGAGCAGGAAGAAGGCGGCCGACAGGCCCGCGAGCGCGATGTAGTATCGGTGCCACGGTACCTCTTGCTCGTCGTCGTCCGGCATGTACCGGTCGATCTCGCGGGCCTGGTCGGAGAGCTCGATGAGGCCGGTGTCGGGGTCGTAGGTGATGAGCCCGACCGACTCCAGTTTCGGGACGTGTGTCTGGTACACCGAGACGTACACCCGCTTGCTCTGTTTGTCGGTGAGTTCGTCCACGGTCGTATCGTTCTCCCACGCGGCGATCTGGTTGGCGAGGTCCATCAGCTCGATCGGATCATCCCGCTTCTGCAATCGTGAGAGGATGAACCGGCGACGCGAGTTGCTGAGGATGTCGAACACGACGTCCTGGGTCAGCTCCTCTCCCTCTGTTTCTGACATTACTGGGGATTGCGCCGCCACGTGTTATGTGGCCGGATAGAACGGTGTACGGTTGAAGTCGGCTTAGTTATCAAGCAGCTAGTTACCGTATGACTGTGATACTCGACTTCGACCACCCTGACTTGCATCGTTCGAGTACTCATCCGTTCACTCCACCGTGACGCTCTTGGCGAGGTTTCGTGGCTTGTCGATGTCGCGCCCGAGGGCGTCGGCGACGTGGTACGACACGAGCTGGAGCTGGACGTTCGCGAGCAGGCCGCGCAGACACGGTGCTGCCGCCGGAATCGGGAGCACGTCGTCGACGACGGCCGTCACCTTGTCGTGGTCCTGGTGGGTGATGCCGATGACCGGTGCGCCCCTGGCTTTCACCTCCTGGACGTTGCCGAGGGTCTTCTCGACGTTGCGGCCGGTGAAGACGGCGAACACCGGGGTCTTCGGCCCCACGAGCGCGAGCGGACCGTGTTTCAGCTCGCCCGCCGCGAACCCCTCCGCGTGCTCGTAGGTGATCTCCTTGAACTTCAGCGCGCCCTCCAGCGCGACGGGGTAGCCCTCGGCGCGGCCGATGAAGAAGTACGCGTCCTGGCCGCGGTAGCTCTCGAGCAGGTGCGAGACCTCGTTGGTCCCGAGGAGCGACTCGAACTGGTCCGGAAGCGCCTGGAGCCCCGCGAGGAGCGTGTCGAGCTGGTCGCTGTAGGAGCCAGTGCGGTCCCGGGTGAGGACCTCCGAGAGCAGCGCGAGCGTCACCACCTGGGACGAGAACGTCTTGGTCGCCGCGACACCGATCTCCGGGCCGGCGCGGATGAACAGCGCGTCGTCGAACTCGCGGGCCGCGGTCGAGCCGACCACGTTCGTCACCGCGAGTGTGCGCGCGCCGGCGGCCTGTGCGTACCTGAGCGACGCGAGCGTATCCGCGGTCTCGCCGCTCTGAGTGACACCGATGACCAGGGTATCCTCCTCCAGCGGCGGCGGGTTCGTCGCGTACTCGCCGGCACTGTGGACGTTCGACGGAATGCCACGGTCGAGGAGGAACTGCCGCGCGTAGAGCGCGGCGTGGTACGACGTGCCGCAGGCGACGAACTGCACGTCGCGGACGTCGTCGAACTCCCCGGGCTCGAACTCGTCGAGCGCGACGTACTCCCGGCTATCCGGGATGCGCCCCTGGATGCTCTGTCTGACCGCGTGGGGCTGTTCGTGGATCTCCTTCAGCATGAAGTGGTCGTAGCCCCGCTTGGTCGCGTCCTCGGGGTTCCAGTCCACGGTCTTCCGGTCCGGCGTCACGTTCTCTCCCAGCGGACTGCTGACCGTCGGACCGTTGCGGGAGAGCACGACCACGTCGCCGTCCTCGATGTACACGACGTCGTTCGTGTGTTCGAGGAACGCCGGGACGTCGCTCGCGAGGTAGAACTCGTCGCCGTCCAGCCCGAGGACGAGCGGCGACCCCTCTCGGGTCGCGAACAGCCGGTCGTCGTCCGCGAACAGGGCGACCAGCGCGAAGCTCCCCTCCAGTCTGTCGACGGCGCGTCTGAACGCGGTCTCGTGGTCGTCTCCCGCTCGCCTCGCCGCCTCGATGAGGTGGGGAATCACCTCGGTGTCGGTGTCGCTCGTGAACTCGTGGCCCGCGGCCTCCAGCTCACCGCGCAGCTCGTCGTGGTTCTCCACGATGCCGTTGTGGACGACGGCCACGCGCCCGCGACAGTCGGTGTGCGGGTGTGCGTTGCGGTCGCTCGGCTCGCCGTGGGTGCTCCAGCGGGTGTGGCCGACACCGAGGGTGCCCTTCAGTGACCGGCCATCCAGGGCAGCCTCCAGCGCCGAGATATCTCCCTCGCGTTTGCAGACGGTGATGTCGCTATCGCGGACGGCGACACCTGCGGAGTCGTAGCCACGGTACTCCAGATTGGCGAGGCCGCCGAGCAACGTGCCCACGGCGTCGTCCGTTCCGACGTACCCGATGATACCACACATCAGTCGACCCCACGACCCGCGCGACGGTCGGCCGGTCCGTGCTGTAGTAATGCGAGTGTGTACATGGTAGGGTATCCCCCGCAGTTTCACGGGGAACACGATACCGTAGCGTCCGCCAGTATCCGTTTAGTTATACGTCAGTTGGTGCGCTACAGTAACTAGCTATGTCGGGTAGCACGTTCCTAGAAGGAGCCCCGGACTGGCGGTCCGTGGTCACGGACAACTGATGGCGGTGCGTGCCGGGAGCCGCCGCCGAATCTCCCACACCGTCGGTGATTGGCGGCAGAGACCTGTCACTCCGACTGTCCTTGCGACAGCCGGCTGCCGTTGCTCAGCGCCAGCACCAGTAACGATGTGAAGATGACGACACCGCCCGCGACGACGCCCGGGAAACCGCCGAACGCGGCGAGCGCGTAGCCGACGACCGCCACGCTGCCGAGGACGACCGCCTCCCGGGACCCGTCGTTCTTGCTCGTATCGACGTTGAGGTAGGGTTCGAGCTGGTCGACGTTCGGTCCCTGCGAGATTGTACCGCGGTTCTTGTTGAACTCGACGATGCCCGAGTCCGCCATCTTCGGCAGGTGACACTGGTACAGGCCGACGTAGACGCGCTTGCGCTGCTGCGCCGACAGGGCCTGCTCGGTCGTGTCGTTCTCGATGGCCGCGATGTGCTCGGCGAGTTCCCCCAGTGCGACCGTCTCCTCGTCCGTCTCCTCGAGGTACTGCAGCACCAGTCGGCGTCGTTCGTTCCGGATGATCTCGAAGACGATGTCGAGCGGTAGCTCGCGCGCCGCTGAGGTAGACGCAGACTCCGCCTCGCCCGTGTTCAGCTCGTCCCCCGTTTTGGTCTCGGTAGCCGATTCTCCACCGTCTGTCGGAATCGTATCGTTCTGGGCGCTCATTTCCGTTGTTTCGTGGCCTCGTATCGTTCGAACTCCCTGTCAAATCGCACTAAATCTGCATTACACGGTCGCCTACCGCAAAGGGTGCGAGGCGATATTGCCACCGTTCGCCAGCGCTCCCAACCATGCGTACTATTGACAAGGGCACTTATAAAATTAATTCCACGAATCTTACCATAACCGCGTCCAACTGCTTCCGTCAGTGGCGGATTAATAGGGGCGATGCGGTGAATTACACCGTCGCGCCGCCCGCCCCCAATCACCGTAGTAAACGTGTTGGCAATAATCCATTATTGCCGGCGCTTTTATCAAAGACGCGTAATCTCGATGGTTCCATCTCCGGAGATGAAGATCCGGCATTGCTCGTAGAGAAAGGAGACGGAGAGTGTGGACTCCGCGGACCGTACTAGCGAGTCGAGCGCCTCGCAATCGACCGACGACCCGAGTGGGCCAAGTTCCATCACGTCCTGCCCCGTTGCTTCGGCGACCGCG
Organism: Haloarchaeobius litoreus; assembly: GCF_024495425.1. Taxonomy (NCBI): domain Archaea; kingdom Methanobacteriati; phylum Methanobacteriota; class Halobacteria; order Halobacteriales; family Halorubellaceae; genus Haloarchaeobius; species Haloarchaeobius litoreus. The sequence continues at coordinate 305,851 of NZ_JANHJR010000004.1, forward strand.
ACCGCCACCGTCGTCGCGACAGATTCGTCGCCGTGCTGTTCGAACCGAGTCTCGTACTCCTGCATGGTGCCCGCGTCACCGTTCGTAGTGCTTCCCTGGTTCATAGTTAGTCCCCGAGTGTCGCCGATGCCAACCACCACCCGCTCTTACTGTCAACGAACTCTACTGATACCGTGCCCGGTGGCGAATGCTCGGATACCTGCTATAGACTGTCCCCATACCTTAAATCACTCGGAATCCTTCTTGGAAGGTTCAGAGTTTATATCGTCGAGGTGACCGTTCCGTGCGCGGTCGAGAAGCATCGCGAGCACCAGCGCCATCATCGAGTTTCGGGCCAGTCTCCCCGTGCGCTCTGACCGTCCCAGCCCCCGGGCCAGGGCCGCGAGGACGATGCCACAGCATCCGAGCACATATAGGCCCGGGACGTCCCGCACGCGTCTGTCGAGGTACCGGACCTTGAGTCGCCAGATGAAGCTCCGGAGCAGCATCGCCGACACCCTGGGCACGTACGAGCCGAGCGAGATACCGCTCTGTTCCTCCCCGTAGGTGACGGGACGCGGAACGTCGACCACCCTGAACTCGCGGGCGTTCAGTCGAACGAGCAGTTCGTTGCAGTAGCCGTAGTACTCGTACAGGTTATCGATGTCGACCGTGTCGAGTGCCTCGAGCGAGATGGCCGTGTAGCCACTCTGGGGGTCACCCGTCGACCAGTAGCCGCTCGCGATCCGAGTGAGGAACTCGAGCACCCGGTTTCCGAACCGTCTGAGGCGTGGCATCCGGCGGATGTCGTCGTCCGAGGCGAACCGGTTCGCCTTCACGTACGCTGCATCCCCCGAGACGATGGGGTCCAGCAACCGGTCGAAGATCTCGACCTCCATCTGCCCGTCGCCCGCCATCACGACCGTGACGTCGGTCCGGTCCTGGCGTGCCCGCAGGTAGCCGGTCTTGATCGCACCGCCGACCCCACGGTTCCGCTCGTGGCGTATCGTGTCCACGGTCGGCCCGTCCTCGCGCTCGTTCCAGGTCGCCGCCGCCTCCCGCATCTCACGGAAGGTCCCATCGGTGGAGTGGTCGTCGACGGCGTACACCCTGTCGACACTGGTCGGAACCGATTCGATCACGTCGCCGACGAACCCCTCCTCGTCGTACGCCGGGACGACGACGCCGATTGTCTGGCCTTCGTACATGGTAGTTGCGGGACTCGTGGAAGGGGAGTCAGCCTGCGGCCATTGTTAGCCGGCGGTTGTCGGTGCAGGTCGCAACGGGGAGGACGGTCGACGACCCCGACACGGTGCAGAGGCGGCCCGCGCACGCGGAGCATAACAATGCACCGACTCCCCGCAGACCACTGCGATGTTCGAACCGGACACGTCCGCGGGTGACGAAGGGCGGGTCGAGGGGCACGGGCCGGCGGTGCGCCGGAGCCTTCCCCTGCTGGCCTCGCTCGCCCTCGTCCTCGTGGTCCTCCTGAGTGCGACGGTCGTCGGCGCGACGGCTGGCGGCGGCGCGACCGCACCGCCACCGAACACCTACGCCGTCGTCCAGGGGGACCGTTGCGTCGACGTCTCCCCCGTCACCGGTGGCCAGTCCGTCGAATCGGCGTACGACTACCGGAACCCGTACTCGAACCGGACCGCGAACGACTACAGCGCACACGGCTTCCGGCAGTACCAGCGCGACCGCACCAGCACGCTGTTCGTCTACCGGGGGCCAGGCGGGGACAGCCTGGTCGCCCTCCACGGCGAGCTCGACAGCGGCGGTGGGGGCGGCAGCACCGCCGCCTTCGAGTTCCAGAACCTCCCGGCGGCCGGCTCCTGGGCGGTCCAGGACGACGATTACCCCGGGCGCGACGACGTCTGGGACGTCGGGACGACCGAGACGACCGTCGACTGGAAGTGGGGTCCCGAGCGGACCGACGGTGGCGCGTTCCGCGGCATCGCGTCGGCCACGGAGCCGATCGTCGTCCGGCCCGCGTTCAACGAACGCGCACCCGCCTGGGGTCAGTGGGAGCACTCCGGCGCACCGAACCACCGCGTCCAGCGGTGGCTGCTGGTCGGCGACGGCGGCCAGTCCGTCAGCCTCGATATGACCGAACCGATACTCGTCGCCCCGGGGAGCTGTGCGGGGTTCTCGCTTCCGACACCGTCGGTCGGGGCGACACCCGCCGAGGTGCCTCGAAACCGGCCGGTGACGCTCAGTGCGAACACGGACGGTGGTGTGCCGGCCACCAGCTATCGCTGGGACTTCGACGGCGACGGCGCGGTCGACCGCGTCACGGACACCGCGACGACCGAGGTCAGCTACGGGAGCGCGGGGACGTACACGCCGACGGTCGTCGCCGCCAGCGCCGTCGGCACCAGCGAACCCGCGTCGATGAGGGTCCGGGTCGGCCAGTCGAACGAGCCCGCCATCAGCGTCCGCGGCGCGGACGCGGAGTCGGCGGTGGCCGGCGAGCCGACGCCTGTCCGGGTGGACCTCGTCAACGACGGTGGTGGCGAGGGCAGCATCCGGGTCGACCTGGTCGCGGACGACGAGCGGGTCGGTTCCCGGGAGGTGACCGTCCCGGCGCTCTCGAACGAGAGCGTGACGGTGAACGCGACGTTCCCCGAGCCCGGCGAGTACACCGTCGAGGTCGGCGGCGCGCGAACCGATGTCGAGGTGGCGGAGGCCCAGCCGGAGCTCGCGGTGTCGGACGTCGCGGTCGACGATCCGGTGCGGGTGGACGAGTCGTTCACGGTCACCGCGACCGTCGAGAACGTGGGCAACGCGGAGGGCGAGTTCGACGTTGGCCTCCAGCTGTTCGGGGAGGTCGTCGAGAGTCAGGAGGTCGTCCTGCCGGACGGCGAGCGCCGCGACGTGGCGTTCGACGTGACGGTCAGTGCAGCGGGCACCTACACCGCACAGGTCGGCGACCAGCGCGCAGAGGTCGTCGTGCGCGAGAGCGGCGAGTCCACCGACAGGCGGACGACGACCCCTGGCGGTGACGACGGTGGCACACCCGGCTACGGCGTCCTCGCCGGCCTGTTCGCACTCGCAGCCGTGCTGACCCACCTGCTCCATCGGGCCAGCAGGTGACTCCCCGCGTGGTGAAGCGATAGGAGTCGCCTGCAGGACCCGATAGCAGGCTGTTACCCCGTACAGTTACTCGGTAACAAAGCGACGAGCATCGGAACGCCGGCGTATGCAACTCAGACACCTGAAGTCGTCGAGCGTCGTCGTCGAGGAGGGCGACACCCGCGTCCTCTGTGACCCCTGGCTCGTCGACGGAGCGTTCTACGGCTCGTGGGCGCACTACCCGCCGCTGTCGTTCGAGCCCGAGGACTACGCGGACGTGGACTACATCTACGTCTCGCACATCCACCCGGACCACTGTCATCCGGAGACACTCCAGCGCCTCGACACCGACACGCCTGTCATCGTCCACGACTACCAGTGGGACTTCCTCGCGGACAACCTCCGCCGGTGGGGGTTCGACGTCATCGAACTCCCCCACGACGAGCGGATGCACCTCGGCGACGACCTCCACCTGAACGTGCTGGCATCCGACGACTGCGACCCCGAGGTCTGCGGGAAGTACTTCGGCTGCGGCTGGTTCATGGACGACGTGACCGGCGGCACCGAGGGGTCGACCCAGATCGACTCGATGGGCGTGTTCGATGACGGCGAGCACGTCCTCGTCAACGCGAACGACTGTCGCTGGCCGATGACCGCCGCCGCGTCCCAGCGGGTGCTCGACCGCTACGGCGAGGTCGACATGCTCCTGATGCAGTACGGCGCGGCGAACTTCTACCCGCAGTGCATGCTCGACTACAGCCACGAGGAGCGCCTCGAGGCTGCCGAGGAGGTCGCCGTCGAGATGTGCCAGGACGCCGAATCGTTCGTCCAGGTGTTCGAGCCGGACTACTACATGCCGTTCGCGGGGAGCTACACCCTCGCCGGGCCGCTCTCGGACCTGAACCAGTACGTCGGCGTCATGCGCCGGGCGGAGGCGAAGGAGTACTTCGAGGCGAGCGAGAACGTCCCCGAGGACTCGACCTGCATCCTCCTCAACAGCGAGGAGGCGTTCGACCTGGAGACCGGGACGCAGTCGGCACCGTACACCCCGGTCGACCCCGAACGGAAGCAGGCCTACATCGACGAGGAGCTCGCCGACCGGTCGTTCGACTACCACGACGACGAGATGCCGTCGCTCGCGGAGCTGCAGGAACTGCTCCCGGTGGCGTACGAGCACATGGAGGAGAAGCGCCGTGGCATCGGCTTCGAGAGCGACACGACCGTCCTGCTCGACCTCGTCGAGGACACGACGGCCGCGCTGTCGCTCCAGGGGGACGGCATCGAGTACCGCTCGCGCGACGAGGCCGCCGACGGCGAGGAGTACGTCCGGATGCGCATCGACCCGCGCCTCCTCCACCGCATCCTGCAGGGACCGGCGCACGCCCACTACAACAACGCCCAGATCGGCTCGCACGTCCACTTCGCCAAGGAGCCCGACATCTACGAGCGGCCGGTGTACTACTGCATGAACTACTTCCACGCCTAGGCCGGTCTCCGTCCGGGCCGAAGCGACCGTCCCGGCCGGTTCCGAACCCCTCAGGAGCCGACGCGCCGCCACGTTGGCGGGTCATCGGTCACGGTCCCCCACTCACCGCGACAGTAGGTGAGCGGCGGTGCCGACGCGTCGAGGACGGCGGCGTCGACCACCCGTCCGACGTGGAGTACGTGGTCACCGAGCTCGACCGCCTCGAAGTGCTCGCAGTCGAGGAAGCCGACGGCGTCGTCGAACACCGGCGCGCCAGACCGGCTCGTCCTGTGCGACCGACGGAACGGGTCGCCCAGATCGGTCATGTCCGCGAAGTGCTCGGCGAGGTCCCGCTGGTTTGCGGCGAGCAGGTTGACACAGAAGCCGGTCTCGTCGCCGACGAGGCGTTCGTGGGTTTCGCTCTCGCGGTCGATGCCGACCACCACGAGCGGCGGTTCGAGCGAACCGCTCGCGAAGGAGCTGACGGTGATGCCGTGTGGGTCGGTTCCGTCCGTCCCCGAGACGGTGAGGACCGTTACCGCGGAGGGGCTGTTCGAGAGGGTGGCTTTGAACGTCTCCGGGTCGACTGTCGTCCCTGCCATGAGGAAAAGTCACACACATTGCGGATTGTTATGTGCGCCGTTTAACCGGGGGGTGTGGCCGCTCTCCGATGACAGCGCCGGGTAGGCGTCTCATTACAATGCGACGGTCGCCCCAGGGAGCGAGATAGTGACCCGAATCGATAGCCCCCGCCCCTCATCGGGCAAACCGACGAGCCGCCATCGAGCCCGCCGATGAGCGACGCGCACGTCGGAGAGAACGCGCCCGCACGGGAGCCGACACGGGCCGAATCCGCGCCGCGGTACTCCTACGACCTCGCGCTGCTCGTCGGATTCGTCCTCGTCGCGGCCGTGCTGCTGGCCATCCTCGACAGCGTCCTCCTCCGGACAGTCATCGGCGTCCCGGTTGTCACCTTCGCGCCCGGGTACGCGCTCGTAACGGCGCTGCTGCCTGTGCGTGCGTCGGATGCGACGGACCCCGGGAGCCTCGACCGCATCGAACGCCTGGCCGTCGCCGTCGGCGCGAGCGTCGCGCTGGTGGTGCTCGGAGCGCTGCTTCTCGCACCGCTGTCTCCGGGTGGTCTCGCCGCAGTCCCGTTCCTGGAACTGCTCGTGACGTGGACGGTGCTCGGCGCAGGCGTGGGCTACATCCGCCGGAGAAACTACCCGCCGGAGCGTCGCGACGGCGTCGCAGATCCTCGCACCCTCGTCGCAGAGGGTCGGTTCGACCGCCTCGACGTCGTCCTCGTGCTGGCGATGCTGGTCGCGGTCGCATCGGTCGGTCACGGGCTCGCCGCGCCCGGACCGGACGCCTCGCACACCACCGTCACACTCGTCACCGAGAACGAGTCAGGCGAGTACGTCGCCGCAGACTACCCCCGGTCGGTGACCGTGGGCGAGTCGATAGACACCTCCTTACTCGTCGATAACGGCGAAGGAGAACGCACCAGCTACACCGTCGTCGCGGTGGTGGAGCGAATCGGTCCGTCGGAGCAGGTCGTCCAGCGGAGCCAGCTGGAACGAGTGACACTGACCGTGTCGGCGGACCAGCGAGTGGTACGCGAGCTCTCGGTGGCCCCCGACCTGCTCGGCGAGTCGCTGCGACTGAGCTTCTACGTCTACGAAGGCGAGGCCCCCACGAACCCGAGTCCGGAGGCTGCGGCCCATCATCTCTACCTCTGGTTGTCGGTCGAGGAGACCGGTGACGCTGCGGACGAGGCCGGTGACGCTGCGGACGAGGGCGTCGACCGGGACGACGAGGAAGGAGGTGACGAGGAAAGGGACGAAGCTGGAGAGGACGACGACGAGGAACGAATCGCTCGTCGAACCACCGACCTCGACACGACTGCGTTCGGCTCGGAGGGCCGCTGACCATGTGGCCCTGGGAGCACATCGCGGTCGCGTACCTGACGTACAGTCTGGGGAGCCGACTGGTCGGTCGCAGACCGGCTGCGACCGCCGCAGCCGCGGTGGCCGTCGGTGCCCTGTTCCCGGACCTGGTCGACAAGCCGCTGTCGTGGGTTTTCGGGGTGCTGCCGGGCGGTCGCTCGCTCGCGCATTCGCTGCTCGTCGCGGTCCCGGTGGTCCTCCTGGTCGGTCTGGTCGCCCGCGACCGCCGGGCGGGGGCGCTCGGCGTCGCGTTCAGCGTCGGCTACCTCAGCCACCTGCCGCTGGACGTGCTGGCGTCGGGGGTCTTCGGCGGCGAGTTCGACACCGGCTTCCTGCTCTGGCCACTGACGCCGACCGCGACGAGACAGCCCGACAGCCCGGCGTTCGTCCACCTGCTCGAGCAACACCGCGAGTTCCTCGCGTTCCTCACCAGCCCGGTCGGACGGCGGTACCTCGCGTTCGAGCTCCTGTTGCTGCTCCTGGCGTCACTCGTCTGGTGGCTCGACGGCGCCCCCGGACTCGGCTGGCTCCGGCGTCGTGCCGGTGGGCTCCGCAGACTCGTCCACGGCTCGTAGCGCGTCCCCCACCGCCCGCCAGCTGCTATCCTAGTCCGCCGCTACCGTCGTACTGCCCCCGCATAACGAAAGCCGTGCCACGGTCCATGGCAGGTAGCATGACGCTCACGACCGCAGTCGTCGGTGCCGGGACGGTCTCCGAAACCCACCTCTCCGGCCTCTCGGCCTGTCCGCGTACAGAGCTCGTCGCCATCGCCGACCTCGACAGCGAGGCGGCGCGGGCGGCAGCCCGGCGCCACAGCATCACGCCCTACACCGACCTGGACCACATGCTCGACACCGAGGACCTCGACTGGCTGCACGTCTGCACGCCGGTTCGGACCCACCGGGACATCGCCGTCACCGCCATCGAACGGGGGATCCCGGTGCTCATCGAGAAACCCGTGACCGAGACGGTGCGGGCCGTCGAGGACATCGCCGACGCCGCGAAAGCCCACGATGTGCCGGCGTCGGTCGTCCACAACCACCTGTTCGGGCCGGCGGTTCGGGCTGCCCGTGACCGCATCCAGGCCGGCGCGCTGGGGAGCGTCCGGGGTGTCGATCTGCTGTACACCGGCTCGACCCGCCCGGACGTCCCGAACCGGGGCGAGTGGAGCTTCGAGCTGGTCGGCGGCGAGTTCGAGGAGGGGCTGCCACACCCGCTGTACATCCTGCTCAACGTCGGCGGCTATCCCCGGAACGAGGAGGACGTGCAGGCCACGACCACGCTCGGCGGCGAGTACGAGATGGACTTCGGCTACGACGGCGCGACCATCCAGTACCCGACGGCCGACGGACGGCTCTGCTCGGCGACGATGCTCTCCGGGACCGTTCCGCACCGCTCGCTGTACGTCCACGGCGAGGAGGGGTCGCTCGTCGTCGACCTCGTCTCGCAGTCGCTGGTCCCACTGGAGCGCGACTACAAGGCCTCCTCGAGGGCCCGCGCGATGAAGAACGCCGACGAGGTCCTCGCCCGGGGGCGGTCGACGCTCGGGAACCTGCGGTCGGTCGCCCGACGCGCCCGGGACGGCGGCTGGGAGTCCGAGAAGGAGCTCAACGGCCACTACTACCAGTACGACGAGACCGCCAGAGCCATCGAAGAGGGCGAGCCGATGCCCGTGCCGCTCTCCGAGGGACAGTGGACGGTCCGGCTCCAGCAGTCGATCCGCGACGCCGCAACCGCGTCTCCGGAGAGCACCACCGAACACACCCTCGTCGACGACGAGTGACCGTGCAGCCCGCTGCTCGTGCGCCGGACGGAGGGACGTCTCGAAACGTGAGGACCGCAGGAAAGGGGGTGGCGAAGCGGATGATGGTGATGGATCCCCGCCGGGCGTGGGCGGAACGTGAACCCCGGAGTCGGTGGATGGGTAGTGACGACGTTCAGTCGCAGGGGGTTTGGGGGGTGAGAGACTGGTGACTCTCGACCACGGAGCGCCGCTTCACGGCCACCCCAGACTCTGCTTGGGGAGCGACCCGGATTGTTATAGAGTTGTTTTAGAGTGTCGCCAGAATAACATGACGAAAAACACGATGTTACTCCCGCTCCATGAGTGCACGGATTGAACGGGCGGTCAGGGCACTCGGCCGCCGGACGATCTCCGCGTACCCGTGGACTGCCCGGCCCCTCGGCCACGCTCGTTCGGTCTACGCCGGCGCGTACCTGGCGTGGGTCAGGGGCCGGTCGTACCTGTCATACGACGCACCTATCGACCCGTTCCGCGTGGACCGGATTCCACCGTCGGCGATCGAGCGCACCGCCGAGTTCTTCGACGATGCACCGAAGTACCGACGCGCTGGGCGCGTCGTCGGCGGGAACTGGGACCGGCATCCGGAACGGTTCACCGACCGGACGCTCTACCGGTCGTTCCGGGCGCACTTCGAGGACGGTGTGCCCTGGGAGGAGACGAGGTTCTTCGCGGAGATCCTCGACAGGATGGAGGACGGCGAACGCTGGTGGGGGTGTCGCTGTCGGGCCGACTTCGAGCGCCGGTGTGCGGAGCTCGACGAACTGTACGAGAACATCGCCCGCAATGGCGTCCGGTCCCAGGCCGAACTGCTGGGAAGCGACGGCCCGGAACCAGCCCGGAAGGACCGACCGAACGGGCTCGCGCGCCGCATCGAGGACGACATCGCCGTCCACGTCGGCCGCGACGGCGAGTTCCTGTTCTGCGACGGACGGAACCGGCTCGCCATCGCGAAGCTGCTCGACGTCCAGTCCGTCCCGGTCCGCATCATGGTGAGACACGAGGGCTGGCAGTCGTTCCGCGACGATGTGGCAGCGGGCCGTGTCGAACCGGGCCAGCACGCCGACCATCCCGACATCCGTCCCTTGCTCGGCTGAGTTCGACCCGCGGTCAGCTGTCCGGACCGTCGACGAGGCGCTGGAGCCCCTCCTCCAGCTCGAGCTCGGCCTCGAACCCGAGCTGCTCGCGGGCCTTCCGGACGTCCGCGCAGCTGTGTTCGATGTCGGCCGGCCGCGGGTCGTCGTGCAGCACGTCGACCCCACCGGGGACCGTCTCCTGGACGAGTCGTGCGAGCTCCCGCACAGTCGTCGTCTCGCCGGTCCCCACGTTGAACGCCTCGCCCGTGGCGTCGGTCCTCGCGGCGGCGAGCAGTGCCCGGACCACGTCGTCGACGTGGACGAAGTCGCGCGTCTGAGAGCCGTCACCGTGAATCACGAGTGGGTCGCCCTGCCGGGCGCGAGAGAGGAACGTCGCGAGGACACCGTTCCGATGCCCGGGGCCGTACACGTTGAAGAACCGCAGGGCGACGGCCGGAACGTCGTACCAGTCCTCGTACCGACGTGCGTAGCGGTCGGCGGCCAGCTTGCCGACCCCGTACGGACTGCGCGGTCTGAGCGGGGCATCCTCGGGGATCGGCGTCTCGGCGGGCCGACCGTACACCGCCGCACTCGACGCGACGACGACCCTGGCGTCCTGCGTCCGTGCCCGGTCGAGGACCGCCGCGGTGCCGACGGCGTTCACGTCGAGCGACCGCGTCGGATGGTCGAGCGTCGCCGGCACCGAGGAGTACGCCGCGAGGTGGAAGACGACATCCACCCCGGCCATCGCCGCCGCGAGGTCCGCTGGATTCGTCACGTCCCCTTCGAGCACCGCTGTTTCGTCGGGCAGCCCGGCTCGACGGTCGCTCGTCCCGGAGTCGAGCACTCTGGTCTCGACGCCCGGCGAGAGCGTCTGGACGAGCTGGCGTCCGATGAAGCCCGCTCCACCGGTGACGAGCACCGTCGCGTCCGCGAGGTCGGCTGTTCCCTCTGGCGACGATTCCTCCGCGTGTCGGCCCGCGCTGACGGCGGGGTCGTGACTCGACGGCATCCCCCGCACTGGCGAGGGCGGCGGGGTTTGTTATGCACCTTATTAGTGCTGTAACGAGTCGCATTCCAGGGTGAACGGTCCATCGGGTTTAGGCGTCCCGCGCGTCGGTCTTCAGACGACCGACCGAGTCGGTCAGACCCCTACCCACCATGCGCCCGAACGAACTGGAACCCTACCTCGGCTTCGCACTCGACTATCCCGTCGCCGACGACGAGGTCCGCCGACGCATCGGACTCGTCGAGGTGAGCGCCCCTGGCGTCGACGCGACAACGACCATCGACGACCTGCTGGCCCCCGCTGACGGCGCGTCGTTCGACAGCGCCACGGCCCTGTACGAACACCTCGTGTGCAACCTCGACGAGCGCCACGTCGGGCGGAAGTTCTACGACGACCGGGGTGGAGAGTCCCCCTCGTCGGGCGGGCCCCGCGACGAACGCAACACCTCCTTCTGAGCGGGCCGACCGTCGCCGGCACTCACCGGACGAACGTCCGGAGCTGCTCCACGTCGAGCAGCCCCGAGCCCACCCCGAGCACCACCCACACTCCGGCACCGACGCCGACGACTCCGAACAGCGTCGCGAGCCCACCGACGAGCGGCAGTGCGAGCGTGACGACGACGCCCATCCCGACAGCGATGACACAGACGACCGCCGCTCGCCGAACGAGCCGCAGCGGGCGGAGCCCGAGCTCGGTGTGGATGACGTACACGTTCGTCCCCGTGTAGACGGTGTAGGTGAAGACAGTCGCGGCCGCCGCGCCGACCGCGCCGTACACCGGGATGAGCAGGACGTTCAGGCCGGCGTTCGAGACGGCCATCGCGGTCTTGACGGTCGCCCTGGCGCGAGCGCGGCCCATGTAGTCGAGCGCGTCGCTCGTGATCTTGTTGACGGCGTTGACGAGGATGAACCCGCTGAACACCTGGACGACCGGAACTGCCGGCGCGTAGGCCGAGCCGAAGACGTAGACGACGGTCGGCCGGGCGACGAGCACCAGCCCTACACACGCCGGCACGTAACAGAGCAGGACGTACGTGAGCGACTGCTCGTAGAGCCGGGCCGCGCGCTCCCGGTCGCCCGTCCCCGACTGTTCGCCCAGCACCGGCGAGAGCGCGAAGCCGAACGACGCCGCCGGCATCGACACGATGTCCGAGAGCTGCTTGGCCACCGTGTAGTAGCCGGCCGCCGCGAGGCTCGCCAACGAGCCGACCAGCACAACGTCGACCTTCTTGTCGAGGACGTTCGCGCCACGCGTCGCCGTCAGCGGGACGGCGTACTCGACGAGGCGTCGGCTCAGCCCGGGCTCCATCTCGCTCGCGGAATCGGTCGGGATGTAGACACGCCCGATGAGCAGGACGGCACCGACCACCACAGCGAGGCTGTAGCCCGCGACGTAGCCAAGGAACGCCCCGTAGGTACCGAGTCCGAGGACGACCAGCCCCACCGCGAACGTCACACGAGCGACGCCGTTGACCCCGGCGGTGAGCGCGCTGAGGTCGACCCGGTTCAGCCCTTGGAACACGGCGTTGATGAACTTGAAGCCGGCCCGGACGACGACATACAGCGTCCCCACGAGCAGGAACGGGGCGACGCTGGGCTGCCCGAGCAGGTCGGCGAGATGGCGGTGGAAGACGGCGAGCGCGATGGCCACGACGAGCGTCGTCAGGCCGACGGCTTTCGCGCCGGTCCGGAGGACGTGGGGGACCTGTCCCGACTCACCGTCCAGGTACTCGTTCACGTACCGGGCCGTCGACTTCGGCAGTCCGAGCGTCGCGAGGATGGAGACGACCGAGAGCGCGGCGATGGCAACGTTGAGCAGGCCGTACTCCGCAGGTGTGAGGAGCACCCGGGCGAGCAGGACGACCAGGGCGACGTTGGCGACCTTGTCGAGAACGCTCGCCGCGAGCGAGGCGCTCGCGCCGCGCCGGATCGTCGCGATGGGGTCGTCCGACACGTCAGGCACACCCGCCGGCGTCCGGCGCTCCCTCAGCTCGTGGCCGGTCCGTCCGCGCGTCCGGTCCCGGGCAGTCGAGCGAGGCCGTCCCCGATTCACCGTCGTCCTCGCCGTCGCCGTAGAGGTAGTACAGCTCGAGGCCGCCGTTGCTCGACACCCGGTTCACGCCAGGGTCGGTCCCGAGCTTCTGGAAGCCTGTCGCGTTGTACCGAAGGCCGTCGAAGAGGCCCACCTCCCGTTCGTACGCGCCGCCGCCGACGGTGAAGTAGCGGTCCCTGTTGAACTCGTAACCCAGTCCGCGCTCGAACGTCGGCCCCGCGACGGCGTCCTCGTAGCCGGGGAATTCGAGCCGGTTCCGGGCCTGCTCGGTCCCGTACACGGCGTCGACGTATCGCTCTGGCCCGCCACGGATGCCGGTGAACTCGATGCCCTCCGCCCGCACGTCGAAGGCGTGTTCGTAGCCCTCGTACTCGAGTTCGACCACCTGCGAGTTCGACTGGTAGACGTACGGGGAGCCGAACAGCGCGGGCACCCCGAGCGGCACCATCGCGAGCAGCAGGCAGACCATGAGCACCCGTGCCGGGATGGGGAAGCGCCCGCCTGCGCCGTCGTCCCCGAGCCAGCGCACCAGCCCCACTCCACCGAGGATGGTGACCGGGACCATCAGCAGCCCCTGGTAACGGAAGTACATGTCACCGGGACCGCCGACGAACATCATCAGGAACAGGCCCGAGAGCGGCACGAGCGCCAGCCCGAGGTAGCGGACGAACTGGGAGCGTGCCGTCTCCGCTTCGGTCAGCCGGCCGAGGAACGCCAGCACGAGGACCGAGGCGGCGAGGATGGAGAGCACCACGTCGGTCAGGAACAGCTTCACGAACAGTTCGGGGACGGAACCGCCGACGGCGGTCAGCGAGGTCGACTTCTGGGTCACGACCTCGGAGCCACCACCGGAGCCGTACACGATGTTGTACGCGATGGCGCTGGTGTTGCCACCGACGCGCTGGAACCGCGGGGCCCAGACGAGAAAGGCGAGGGCGAAGATGGCGGTCTGGACGTACACCGGTCGCTGCCTCGCGGCCCTGCTCTCGGGGAACAGCACCCGGGCGACGAGCTGGATGCCGGCCACCGTCGCGAACACGACGAGGAGGTTCGCCGCCTGCTGTGGATGCACCAGAATCGCCGACAGCGACGCGAGCCCGAGCAACACCCCCACGGCGGTCGGCGGGTTCCTGACCGGCCGCCAGCCGTCCTGCTCGAGGAAGACGAACAGGAGGAACAGGACGAACGGTGCGTACAGCACCGCCTGGCTGGACGTGTGGGGGAGCATGTGCATGGCGATGACGTTGATGGGGACGAACAGGAGTCCGAGGAACGCCCCGACGAGGAGCCCCTCGCGTCGCCCCGAGAGGAGACGGACGGAGAGCGCGACGAACAGCAGGAACAGCGTCGCGAAGACGAGGACCGCCCAGAGCATCGTCAGCCGGAGGGTGGCCCCCGTGACGCTCCCGAGGACAACGGTGAGCTCGTGGACCCCGGGATAGAGGAGCTGGGTGGGCGAGAGCGAACCACCGGCCAGCTCGCGCGCCCAGCCGAGGTGGCTCAACGAGTCGCCGGAGCCGTAGAAGTAGTAGTTCCGGAGCAGTGGTAGCCCCGCAATCGTGACACCGGAGAGCCCGACCAGTCCGGTGGCCGCGAGCCGACGGCTCCGGGAGACACCAGGGGTGAGGCCGGCGACGGCCGCTGTCAGGAGAGCCGTGGCGATGCCGAGCCAGAGGGCAGCGGGCGTCGCGCCGTAGATCGAGAGCTCGTACCCACGGGCGGGGGAGCCGTGCGCGACGGCAGCCCCGAGTGCGAGTGCGAGGTAGCCGATGGCGAGCAGCGCGGTCCGCACGGTTCGATGGCTCGTCATCGTGCTGTTCCGACCCCGGTCCTGCGGCCGTTCGTCTCGCGTTTCTCCCCCCGACAGCCCGGCCGTGACCGTCGCGTGGCACTCGTCGCGACGAAGCGTAGCATACTGTCCCGCCCGTCGGCGAGTCCGACCTTTGTTATGCGACCGGTACGGTCCTCACGCCCCAGAGCAGGGGGCGAGAACCGGGCCAGGAGTCGACCTGCAGCTCGGTCGTGTCCCGAACGGAATCGGGCCCACGTGAGCGACGACTGGACGGTACCAGCCGCCTACCCCTGGCGGGCGGTCGCTAACAAACATCCCCCCTCGTGCAACTCGCGCACATGGTCGAACACGTCCCGTTCACCGAGATACACGTCAGCGACGACATCGTCGACCGGACGGCGTCCGTCGTGCGAAGCGGCAGGTACGTCGACGGACCAGAGCTGGAAGCCTTCGAATCCGAGTTCGCCGACGCGTTCGACGTCGAACACGCCGTCGGCGTCAGCAGCGGCACGTCGGCACTCTCGCTCGCGCTCCGGGCGGCCGGCGTCGATGAGGGCGACGCGGTGCTGATGCCCGCACACACCTTCTTCGCGACCGCGAGCGCCGCGATGAATCTCGACGCGAAGCCCGTCTTCGTCGACGTCGACCCCGAGACGTACGCCATCGACGTCGACGACCTGGAGGCGAAGGCCTCGTTCGCGGCACGACCGGCGGCGGTCGTCCCGGTCCACATCTACGGCCAGCCGGCCGACATGGAGGGCGTCCGCCGCGTCGCCGACGAGTACGGACTCACCGTCATCGAGGACAGTTGTCAGGCACACGCGGCCCGGTACGACGGCGAGTACGCCGGCACCATCGGCGACCTCGGCTGTTTCAGCTTCTACCCGTCGAAAAACATGACCGTCGGCGGCGACGGCGGGATGCTCGTCACCGACGACGCCGAGCTGGCCGACGCGGCACGACGACTGCGGAACCAGGGCCGGAACCCGGCGGGCGTCCACGTCGACCTCGGGCTCAACTACCGGCTCGACGAGTTCAAGGCCGCGTTCGGCCGGGAGCACCTCCAGCACGTCGAGGACTGGGGCCGGATGCGCCGCGAGAACGCCGCCCTGTACGACGAACGGCTCGCCGACGTCCCCCAGATAACGACCCCGACCGTCGCGGAGGAGTGCGAGCACGTCTACCACCTCTACGTCGTGCAGGCGGACGAACGGGACGCGCTCCGGTCGTTCCTCTCCGACCGCGGCGTCGAGACCGGTATCCACTACGAGCACGCGCTCCACCAGCACCCGGTGATCGTCGAGGAGGTGGATTCGACGCCCCGGCTCCCGGTCGTCGAGCGGCTCGTCGACCAGATCGTCTCGTTGCCGATGCATCCGTGGCTCGACGAGCGCGAGGTCGAACACGTCTGTGCTGCAATCGAGGACTTCTACGGGGGTGAGCGGCCGTGAAGCTCGCCGTCGTCGGCACCGGCTACTGGGGGTCGAACCACGCGCGCATCGCCGGCGAGTTCGTGGACGAGGGAGTCGTCGACGACGCCATCGTCTGTGAGGCCGACCCGGACCGGGCAGCGAGCGTCGCGAGCGAGCACGGGCTCGACTACGTCACCAACCACCGAACCGTCGCCGACCACGACGTCGACGCCGCCATCGTCGCCACGCCGTCGCCGACCCACGAACCCGTCGTGACCGACCTGCTCGCCGACGGCGTCCACGCGATGGTCGAGAAGCCCCTCGCGCTGTCGGTCGACGCCGCGAACCGCATCGTCCGGGTTGCGGACGACCACGACTGCATCCTCGGCGTCGGTCACGTGTTCCGGCACCACCCGGCGCTGGACGCCGTCCGCGAGCTTGTTCGACGGGGGGAGCTCGGCACCGTCTCGCACCTCCGGACCGCACGGCACGCCTGCCAGCCGGCCCGGCCGGTGGGAGCGCTCCACTCGCTCGCCGTCCACGAGGTCGACATCTACCGGTACCTGCTGGAGCGCAACCCCGACACCGTGTACTGCCGGCTCGACCAGGCCGTCGCGGCGGAGACCCACGACACCGTGACGCTCGTGCTCGACTTCGGCGACGTTACGGGCGTCGTCAGCGAGTCCTGGTCCATCCCGGTCGACGGCAAGCGGCGCGAACTCGTCGTCGTCGGAAGCGAGGCCGTCGCGGCAGTCGACTACCTCGACGATACCGTCGTCGAGCTGTACGACGTCCCGCCGTCGAGCCAGCCCGCCGGGACGCGCCAGAGCCACATCGTCGAGAGCGAGGCACCGGCCGAGGTCATCGACGTGGACGGTGACGAGCCGCTGAAGACCGAGGACCGCGACTTCGTTGAGGCGGTCCGCGACGGCCGCGAACCCGTGACGACCGGTGTCGACGGCACCTGGGCGGTGAAGCTCCTCGCCGACGCCGAACGATCCGCCGAACGCAACGCGGTCGTCGACGTGCGAGGGGACGCGATGGTCGAGCCACGACGCTCGGTCCGGTCGCAGAACTAGCCGACTGCGGTTCGCTCGTCTGCAGAGAGGAGACTGCTGGCGGGGCTGCCGGGCGGGTCAGTCCCGGTAGCCGATTATCTCGGCGGGGTTGCCGGCGACGATGGCGTTCGCGGGCACGTCGTCCGTGACGACCGCACCGGCACCGACGAGCGCGTTCTCGCCGACTTCGACGGGGAGGAGCGTCGCGTTCGTGCCGATGACCGCACCGTCGCCGACGGTGGTCGACTCCCACTCGTCCGGGTCGCAGCTCGGAGGGTGGCGGTCGTTGATGAACTTCGCGCCGTGGCTGACGAACACGTCGTCGCCGAGCTCCACCTGGGAACAGACGAACGCGTGGGTCTGGAGCCGGCACCGCTCACCGACGACGGCGTCGGACTGCACCTCGACGAACGAGCCGACCATCGACTCGTCGCCGATCTCGCAGCCGTAGAGGTTGACGTACCGCCAGATCCGGCAGTCGAGACCGATGCGACAGTCGACGATGCTCGAGTACGGCGCGATGCTCGTGCCGTCGCCGACCTGACTGTCTCGCACGTAGCCACCTGGCTCGCGGGACACCTGCTGGGACATACCCGAACCTCCGGAGAGGTGACTGCTAAGAATGGGGGTCCTACCGTTGTGAGCCACACCGTACCCGCCTGGTTACAATGCCAGCACAGTTCCCGATTCTGGCTGTCATGGAAGCTATCGTACTCGCGGCGGGTCGTGGGAGCCGGCTCCAGCCGCTCACCGACGACCGGCCGAAGGGACTCGTCCAGGTCGGCGGCCGGCCGCTGCTCGTCGACTGCCTCGACCAGTTGCTCTCGGTCGGCGTCGACCGGTTCGTCCTCGTCGTCGGCTACGAGGCCGGCCAGATAATCGATCACTTCGGCGACGAGCACCGCGGCAGACCCATCACCTACGCGCACCAGTCGGAGCGTGACGGCGTCGCCTCGGCGCTCCTCGCCGCCGAGGAGTCCGTCAGCGACGAGGAGTTCCTCGTCATGCTCGGGGACAACGTGTTCCGGGCGAACATCGGTGCCGTGGTGGGCGCGCTCGAGGCCGACGGCACGGACGGCGCGGTGCTCGTCGAGGAGGTCGCCGCCGCCGAGGCGAGCCGCTACGGCGTCTGCCAGCTCGACGAGGCCGGGCAGATCGACTCCATCGTGGAGAAACCGGACGACCCGCCCTCGACGCTCGTCGCGACCGGGCTCTACGCGTTCACCGACGGTATCTTCGACGCCTGTCGCCGAATCGAACCCTCGGGTCGCGGCGAGTACGAGATCAGCGACGCCATCGACGAGTACGCAACCGAGCACAACGTCGAGGCGGTCTCGCTCGCGGGCTGGCGCGTCGACGTCGGCTACCCGCGGGACAGGAACGAGGCGAACCGCAGACTCGTCGGCGACTCGCCGACCCCACACGAGCGGGCCGGGGCGTCGGAGTCGTTCGACTGAGTTCCCGGATTCCTCCCCCGCGGCTACTCCGCGAGCACCGACCTGTACACCGACTCGATACGTTCTGCCATCCGGTCCAGCCCGAGGTCGGTGACGGCCCGTCGCTCGCCGCCGGGCTCGCCCTCGCTGGGCAGCACCTCGGCGAGCCCGGTGACCAGCTCCTCGTCGGACCGACAGACCCGCGAGCGCTCGGTGCCCGCGAGGCGCTCCGCGACATCACCGACGTCGACCGACACGACCGGCGTATCGCAGGCCAGCGCCTCCTTCACCGCGTTGGTCGACCCCTCGTGCCGCGAGGTGAGCACGAGCGCGTCGCTGGCGGCGTAGTACCTGACCATGTCGTGGTGATCGACGCCACTGACGGTCGCGAGTTCGACCGGGCGGTCGAGGTACCTGGCCGCCTCGTCGACGACCCGGCGAGCGCGGGGGTAGTTCTTGACGGCCCGCTCCTTCGAGTACGGGAACAGCACGTAGTACCGGTCGGACCGCCAGCCGAGACGGTCGCGGGCTGCATCCTGTGGCATGGGTTCGAACACGTCCAGGTCGACACCGTGGGGGATGACGTGGGCGTCGGTATCGAGTGCCGCAGCCATCCCCTCGGTCATCACGATGACGGCATCCGCCCGGCCGGCCGTCACCCGGGAGACCGCCCCGAAACGTCCGAACAGGTCGGTACCCCACAGCGAGACGACGACCGGGAGCCGTACCTGTGCCAGCGCGGCCGGTGTGGTCAGTCCGTTGTTCGCGTGCACGAGGTCGAACCCGTCCCGGGCCCGGCGCAGCGTCCGTGGGACGAGTCTGGCGTAGGAGATCGGTGACCGCTGCCCGTCCGCTGACCAGCTCTCCGGCACCGCGACCGTCTCCTGTTCGATGCCCCGCTCGGCAAGCGCACTGCACTGCTTCTGGTAGAACGTCGCCTCCGCGGTGGTGACGAGGTTGAGTACCTGCACGGTCATCGTCTCACGTACTCGTAGACGCGCTTGGCCATGGCTGTCGGTGCACCCTTCGACTCGACGACGTGGTAGGGTACGAGGTCGGCTCCGAACTTGCTCTTGTACCTCGAGAGGCGCTCCGTGTCGGCCCCCATCAGGTCGTAGCCGGTGAGCGAGTCGAGCGGCCTCCCGGCCGCGACGTCCTCGACGATGCGCCAGTGCAGGAGCGCGTTGACGCTCGTCCCATCGTAGTCGGCCCGGGTCCCGCCCAGCCAGTACAGCGCGTCGTCGTTCGAGAAGAGCGCGACGATGCCGCTGAGGAACTCGTCGTCGGGCCCACGCACCACGTACACACGAGCACGTTCGTCGAGCCAGGTAACCAGGTCCTTCACGTACGGCCAGCTCAGGGTGAAGGAACGCCCCTGCTCCTCGTACCGCTCCTTCGTCTGGTCGAACACCCGACGAGCGGCCTCGACTCCCTCGACGGACACCGACACGTCGAGGTCGCGACCGTCGCGGACCGAACGCCTGAGGCTCTTGCTGGCCGCCGTGAGTGCCTCGTCCGGCGACCGGTCGGCGAGGTCGAGCCGGTAGGTGAACGACACCGAGACGGCGTCGTCGTCCCAGATGTACGGCCGCGGGTCACCGTAGGCAGGCGAGCAGAGGAACCGGAAGACGGTCCTCGAGTCGTCGAGGTCCAGTTCGTCGCGGACCCCACGGACGAACTCCTTGTTCGTCTGCTCCTGTTTGCGTCGTTTCGGACTGGGCGAGCTGACGAGCGGTCCGAGTTTGGGGACGTTCATCGAGGGTGGGGGTGACGTGACGGTCCGACCGACCGTGCGGTCGGTCACCATCGCTGGAAAGAACGCGACCGCCTGGCTGCCGTTGTACCCCACGAACAGCTGCAGTTCGCCGTCGGTGTGGTCGTCCAGCACCCGGAGCGCCCCGGGCAGGTGGAACACCTCGAAACCGCTATCTGGCAGTGCGTCCCCCCACTCCGAAAGACCGACTCGTTCGATGTCCATGATGGTGCCGGTGAAATGCGTGAGTGGGCCATTGTTACCGTCCAGTTACCCCCCGTCGTGAGGGCCGCGCATTCGAGGTGGCCTCGGGCCACTCGAGCTGTTCGTACAGCCGCCCGGGTGGGCCGACCCAGGCACCCATGTCGAGCGCTGTCTCGACGAGCTGGCGGTAGAGCCGAACGTGCCCGGGGAAGTCCTCCCCGGCGAAGAACCGTGGATGCCAGAGCACGTTCATCACGGCGTCGTTCGCGGCGGCTTCGTCCAGCAGTCCTTCGAGCGCGGTCCAGGCACGGTCGAACCTCTCATCCGGGTCCGGGAGGGTCGTCTCCATCACGGTCAGCGGGAAGACGACGAACTCGTCGTCGAACGGACGGCGGATGCCGTACTCGCCGTCGAACCCGAACGTCGTGGACGACCCCGGAGTGCCGTCGTACCGCAGTCCGACCGCTCGCTGATGTTCCCACGTCGCCGGCTCGTCGAGGTTCAGGTAGTGCTGGCGGCCACCCAGCACGGGCCTGTCGAGTATCGACTCCAGTCTCAGCTTCTCGCGTTCGAGCCGGTGTCGGTCCCGGTAGGAGTGGTACGAGCCATGCAGGCCGATTTCCCAGTCGTCCGCCGCGAGCGACCGGATCAGCGCGACGATATCGTGGTCGTTCAGGGAGTACCGACCAGCGAACAGACGCCAGCTCTCCGGGTCGAACCACTGCCAGACTGGCAGGTCGGTCAGCGAACGCTCGTCCATGAAGTAGAACGCCGACCGCACCCCGAGGTCGTCCTCGAGGTCCCGCAGTGCGTCGAACGTCCAGAACGGGTTCTCGCCGTACAGGAACTCGAGGAGCTGTTTCGGCTCGCGGTTCTGGAGCGCGTAGTACAGCGACTGGTAGGTCTTGTACGGGCGATCCACGTCGTGGGTCAACAGCAGCGCGAACTCGTGGTCGTCGGGGACCGCGCTCATCGTCGCACCTCCAGTTCCAGCAGGTCGAGCATGTAGCCCGTCACGTCGACCTTGTCGGCGAGCAGGTGGTTCCGCGCCTCGCGCCAGCGCTTCGCCGCCGCGTCCGGCTGTCTCGCGACGCCCGTCACGAGTTCGAGCAGCCGCTCGCCGTTCTCGGTCGACTGGACGAGCCCGTACTCGGACTCCAGTTCGACGAAGTTCTGCAACGCGCCAGCACCGAACGTGTCGTAGCGCAGTGCGGGCGTCCCGAGCAGTCCGGCCTCGACGGCGGTGGTGTTCGAGTCGCCCACGTAGCAGTCCGCGAACGCGAGCAGGTCGTGCAGGCGCTCGGGGGGGACCGGCAGCGGCTCGGTCCCCGGAGGCGTCCCGCCGTCGGCCTCGACCGACGCGTAGACGGGACCGAGGTCGGAGAGGGTGTCGATGACCTGTGCCCGGACGTCGGCCGGCAGGGAGTCGTTACCGTAGTCGTGATGGGCGTCCCCCGCGACCAGCCGGAGAACCGAGTACCGCTCGTCGACCGCGACACCGTCCTCGCGGAGGGCCTGCGGGTTCGGGTCGAACCGGGATGGGTGGAGGTACGCGAGCTCCTGGTAGCCCTGGTAGCGACGCTGGCCGGACCAGCGCTCTTCGAACCCGGCCGGCGTACACACCACGTCGGCGAGCGGGAGCGTCCAGCTCGCGAGCCATCCGGCCGGCTCAGTGTCGTGGAACACGATGCTGGGCGTGTCAGTCAGCCGTGCGGCGTGGACCGCCGCCGGGTTCAGCCGGCTCACGACGAGGTCGGGGTCGAAGCGGCGGACCTCCCGGAGCACCCGGAGTTCTCGGCCGAGCCACTCGCGGGCCAGCCCCAGCGGCGATTCGGCCTTCCGGGAGAGCGGTCGGTGGTCGATGCCAGCGGCGTCGAGCAGCGCCGTCGTCACCTCCTTCTCGCGGGAGAGCACGCGGACGTCGTGGTCGTCGCGCTCGAGCTCGCAGATGGCGTGTTTGAACAGGTGCACGTGGGCCGGGTGGGTCACGTCGAAGAGCGCACGCATCGTGAGTCACTCCAGGTAGCCCAGGTCGGCCAGCCGGCGCTCCACACCCGCGCGGTCGCCACCGCCCCCCTCGTGCTTCTCTGGGAGTGGCTCCCGCGTCCGGACCGGTGTCTTCCCCGGGACGGACTCCGGTTCGAACACGTCCAGCACCCGGCCGTCCATGTCCGACGGCACGGTCATGCCCATCGTGTGGAGCAGCGTCGGCGCGAGGTCGACGATACGCGCGTCGAGTGTCAGTCCCTCGGACCGGAACGACGGCCCGGAGAACAGGAACAGCCCCTCTGGCTCGTTGCCACCACGCCAGACGCCCTCGTCCGCGTACCACGGACCCGCGCCGACGGCGTCGCTCGTGTGGACGTTCGGCCCCTGGTCGAGGATGAGGTCCGGCGCGTTCTCCGCGTAGGGGCCCTCGTAGTGCTCCTCGCCGCGGTGGACCGCCTCGACCAACTGTTCGCCCGTCTCGGGGTGCGTGAGGCCCGAGAGCTTCTCGATGAGCTCCTGACGGGTGGTCTCGTACCCGGGGTCGTCCGCGGACATCGTGAGGTAGATCGGGCCCTGGTTGCTCGCGACGGCCGTCGTCCGCTCCCAGTTCACCGCGGAGAGGACGCGGTCGCGCTTGACGCCCTCCTCCCACGGGACGACCTTCTGGACGGCTTCGGGGACGACCTTCCGCAGGGTACCGACCATCCCGAGCTTCTTCGCGACGGTCAGCGCCCGCTCGCGGGTCACCCCCGCCCGGCGGAACAGCTGGTCGACCGTCGTCCCGAGCGAGAGGTAGCCCTCCTCGGCCAGCCAGCGGTTGATGTAGAACACCGTGTCGACGCGCTGGGTTCCGTGGTCGGACATCACGAGGATATCGTGGTCCTGCTCGGTGAACCGGGTCAGGTTCTCGTCGATGCGCCGCCACGCCCGTTCGACGGGCTCGTCCTGCCAGAAGTAGTGCTGGAGCGCCATCGAGTAGAACACCGTGAGGTGGAGGAAGTCGGGGTCTTCTCGGTCGAGCAGTCGCTCGGCCGCCTCGAACCGCATGTCGATGAGCTCGAGGATGGCCTCGACCTCGTCCTCACCGGTGTCGGACGGCGAGATCATCGGCGTCGGGTGGACCCGGTAGTCGAGCTCCTCGTCGAGGTACTGCTCCACGTCGTCGGGCGTCGCGTAGCCGCTCTGGAGCGACCGGTACTCCGACTCGGAGGCGTCGGGGCCACCGGCGACCATGAACCCGCCCATCTCCTTCGGTGGGTAGGTCGACGGGACGTTGAGGACGCCGGCACGGAGCCCCTCGTCCTCGACGTAGTCCCAGAGCTCCGAGCTCCGGAAGTCCGTCGCGTCGTGGAACACGTGCTCTCGCTCGGCGGTGTCGATGCGGTCGAACCGGAACACGTCGAGCTTGCCCGGGTTCTTCCCGGTCGCGTAGCACTTCCAGTTCGGGACGGTCAGCGGCGGAAGACAGCTCCGCGAGGTGCCGCCGATGCCCTCGTCGATGAGTCGTTGCAGGTTGGGAAGCCGGCCCTCGTCGAGCCACTCCCGCAACAGGTGCCAGTTCGCGCCGTCGAGTCCGATCACGATGGTGGTCATGGTAACTGATGAAGTCCGTGTTTGACGATGTTCGTCGCGGTGTCTTTCGTGCGCTCGACCAGCAGTTCGACGACGTCGCCCGCCCACCGGTTGGGGTGAGAGAGGACGCAGGCACGGGAGACCCGATGGTCCCGGAACAGGGTGGCGAGCTCGTGGGTCGAATCCGCGGAGACGCGCTTGTCGCCCTCGCCCATGGTGTGGTCCTTGACCTTCAGCGCGCCGTCGCGCCAGGTCCGGCCCGTGTCCGAGAAGTAGACCACGTCCTCGAAGTCCATCGAGAGGTACGCCTCCCCCAGCAGGTCGAACTCGGCGAAGCCGGCGTGGTCCCAGAGGTCGCGGTTGTCGTGCGGCGTCAGCGGATTGCCGTGCATGCAGACCGTGTCGACCGACACGAGACTCCGGAGCATCGCCAGATTCCGGCCGAAGACGTCCCGGGCGAGCGTCGGGTCGCCGTCGGCCCGGTCGACCGACTCGTAGTGCAGGCCGACCTCGTGGCCGAGCGCCTCCAGCCGCCGGATGAGATCGGGCTGGAAAACCTCGTCGGTGGTCCGCACGTAGTACGTCGACTGGATTCCCCGGTCCGCCTCCAGCTCGGCGAAGACGAGCGAGTTCGCCGGCTTGCGGTCGACGTCGTGGCGGTGGACGACGAAGGAGTCCGGCAGTCGGTCGCGCTCCAGGTACTCCCGCATCGTCAGGCTCTCGTAGCCGCAGGCGTCGAGCGTGTCCAGCAGCAGCCGGTACGCGTCGAACGTGAAGTCCGACGGCGGATCGCGCACCACGGTCAGCCACCCCCCACGGTGTAGACGCTGTGGTCGGTTTCGGCGAGGTCGAGCGCCTGTCGGCCGTCGACCACCGCCAGACGGTCGAACGCCCCCCAGTCCAGTTCCGAGAACACGTCGTGGTCGGTGACGAGGACCGCCCCGTCGAGTTCGCGGTCGTACAGCTCGTACGGGTCGAGCACCTCGTGGTCGAAGCCCGGGACGTAGTCGACGAGGGGGTCGACGCCCAGCACGGTCACGCCAGCGTCGGCGAGACGGTCCGCGAGCGGTTTCGCGGGCGTCGCTCGAACCTCCGCCACCCCCGGCCGGTAGGTCAGCCCGAGGACGGCGACCGTGGCGTCAGCCGGCGTGGTGCCGACCGCGCGCAGCTCGTCGAGCAGTCGCTCGGCGACGAACACCGGCATGCGGTCGTTCACCGCCCGGGCGGTCCGCAGCAGCGGGGCGTCCGGCTCGAACTCCCCCATGACGAAGTGGGGGTAGTACGGGATGCAGTGCCCGCCGACGCCCGCACCGGGCGTGTGGATGTCACAGAACGGCTGCGTGTTCGCCGTCTCGATGGCTTCGGTCACGTCGATACCGAACGCGTCGGCGAACTGTGCGAGCTCGTTCGCCAGCGCGATGTTCACGTCCCGGTACAGTCCCTCGAACACCTTCACCGCCTCCGCGGTGGTGGCGTCGCGGACGGTGTGGACGCCGGCGTCGTTGACCTCCCGGTAGACGCGCCGGGCGAGCTCGGTGCTCGCCGGGTCGACGCCGCCGACGACCTTCGGGTAGCTGCCCCGGATGTCCTCGATGGCCCGGCCGCTCATCGTCCGCTCCGGGCAGAACGCCAGGCCGAACTCGTCGGGGTCGAGGCCGCTCTCCGAGACGAGCGCCGGCTGGACACGGTCGACGCAGGTCCGGGGCGGCACCGTGCACTCGACGAACACCGCGTCGCCGGGGTCGAGTCCGGCGGCGATGTCCTCGATTGCGGCGTCGAGTGCCCCGAGTTCCGGCTCGCCGTCGGTGACGAGCGTCGGGACCATCACGACGTGGATGCGGGCCGACTCGGCCGCACGCTCGCCGTCGGTGGTCGCCCGGAGCGCGCCACGTTCGACGGTCTTGGAGACGAGGTCGTCGAGCCCCGGTTCGCCGGCGACGTGACTCTCGCCGGCCTCGATGCCGGCGACGACACCCTCGTCGATATCGACGCCGACCACGTTGCCGGTCTCCTCGGCGAAGACGGCCGCCAGCGGGAGGCCCATCTTGCCGAGCCCGTAGACCGCGACCGGGTACTCGCCGAGACCGAACGCCCAGGGGAACGTCCGCTCGTCGCCGGCGGGCGGGTAGGGCGTCCCCGGGACGGTCTCGCTCACGGTTCGGCCACCTCCGTTCGGCCGAGAGCGCTCTCGATGCGCTGGGCCAGCTCGACCGCCCGAAGCCCGTCCGCGGCGGTCACCTCCGGTTCGGTTTCCTCCCGGGCGGAGCGCGCGAACGACCGGAGTTCGTGTTTCAGCGGCTCGCCGTTGTCGACGATGGGACGCTCGACGACGCTCGCCGTCCGGTGGCGGACCCCCGACGCCCCCGCGACCACCTCCGAGAGCGAGTGCCGGTACACCTCGAGCGACTGTGCCAGGTAGTCGAGCGTGACGTAGCAGTCGCTCGCGGTGAGTGTCAGCTCCCTTACCTTCTGCTGGGTCGCCCGGCTCGCGTCGACCGTCGCGACGGTCCCGTCCGCGAACCGGAGCTGCGCGGAGACGTGCTGGTCGGCGAGCGTGCCGACCGCGGAGACAGTCCTGACCTCGCTGTCGACGATGGACGCCAGCACGTCGAGGTCGTGGACCATCAGGTCGAGCATCACCGAGTCCCGGCCGCCGCCGCTCGGGGGCGGCCCGAGCCGGCGGGCCGACATCGCTACGATGTCGAACTCGTCGACGAACGACTGCAGCGAACGGACCGCGGGGTTGAACCGCTCGACGTGTCCGATCTGGAGTGTCACACCCGCGGCCGCTGCACGCGCCGCGAGGTCGCGTCCGGCCTCGATGTCGTGGACGAACGGTTTCTCGACCAGGATATCGACGCCGGCGTCGATGCAGGCCCAGGCCGTCTCGACGTGGTACTGCGTCGGGACGGCGACCGAGACGATGTCGGCCCGGGCGAGCAACTCGGACTGTGGGAGCGCCGGGACGTCGTGTCGGTCCGCCACGGTCGCGGCCGTCTCCGAGTCCGCGTCGGTCACCCCGATCAGGGTCGTCTCCGCCAGTTCGTCGTACACGCGGGCGTGGTTGGCACCCATGTTGCCGACGCCGAGCACCCCAGCCGCGAGTGTGTCACTCACGGTAGAACCCCCTGACCGCCTCGGCGACGGCCCGGACCTCGCGGTCGTCGAGCCCGGGGTGGACCGGCAGCGAGAGCACCTCGCCGGCGAGCCGGTCGGCGACACGGCAGTCCGCATCGACGGAGCGGAACGCCGGTTCCTGGTGGACCGGTGTGGGGTAGTAGACGCCGGTGTCGACGCCGCGGTGCTCCAGATGGTCGGCGAGCGCATCGCGCCGGTCGGTCAGCACGGTGTACTGGTTGAACACGTGGCGGCGGCCGTCCGGCGTCCTGGGCGTCCGGATCGGCAGGCCGGCGAGGCGTTCGGTCAGCGTCGCCGCGTTGGCACGCCGTCGATGGTTGAACTCGGGGAGTCGCCGGAGCTGTTCCAGGCCGAGGCCCGCCGCGATACTCGTCATCCGGTAGTTGTGCCCGGTCTCGACGAACCGCCCGGTTCCGTCTCGGCCGTGGTCGACGAACCGGCGGATGCGGGCGGCGACCTCGTCGTCGTCCGTCGTCACCATCCCGCCCTCGCCCGTCGTCATGTTCTTCGACGGGTAGAAGCTGAAACACCCCGCGTCGCCGTGGGAGCCCACCGGTTCGCCGTCGACGGTCGCGCCGTGGGCCTGGCAGGCGTCCTCGACGATTGTGAGATCGTGCTCGCCCGCAAGCTCGCGGAGCCGCGGCATGTCCGCCGGCAGGCCGAACAGGTGGACCGGGACCACGGCGTCGACGTCCCGACGACGGACGACCTCCGCGACGCGGTCCACGTCGATGGTGAACGTCGTGGGGTCGACGTCGACGAACATCGGCTCCGCCCCGACGTGTCTGATGGCGTTCGCCGTCGCGATGAACGTGAATGGCGACGTGACGACGGTATCCCCGTCGCCGATGCCACAGGCGACCAGTGCGGCGTGGAGCGCGGTCGTCCCGTTCGACGTGGCGACGGCGTGCTCGGTGCCACAGTAGTCGGCGAAGCGGTCCTCGAACGAGCGTACCGTGGAGCCGTCGGCCAGCTGGCCGTCCGCCAGCACCGACGCGACTCGGTCGTGCTCGGCGTCACCGACGACCGGGTCGACGAGTTCGATCATGACTCCTCGTTCCTCCTGTCGAGTTGGTCAGGCAGCGGGTCGAACGTCGCCGGCACGCCCGTCGCGAGCGTCCGCGGCGGGACGTCCCGGGTGACGACGGCACCAGCCGCGACGAACGACCGTTCGCCGACGGTCAGCCCCGGGAGCACCGTCGCGTTCGCCCCGATGCTCACGTCTGCCTCGAGCTTCGGCCCGACCAGCGTCGCCTCCCGGCGGGTCGGGTACGGGTCGTTCGTCAGCGTCGCGTTCGGCCCGAGGAACACCCGTTTGCCGAGCTCGGAGTTCGTCGGGACGTAGGCGCCGGTCTGGAGGCTCGACCCGGAGCCGATCGTGCTGTGGCCGTCGACGACCGCGCCAGTTCCGACGACCACGTCGTCGCCGAGGGTCGACCCCTCCCGAACCAGCGCGTTGTGACCGGTCTGGAGGTTGTCGCCGACGACGACGTCCGAGTAGATCACTGTCCCCGCCCGCACCCGCGGCGCGTCGCCGAACGTCGGTGGCTCCCCATCCGGTGGCGTGCCGAGCACTGCCGTCGGGTCCACCCGACCTTCCTCGTCGACGGCCGCCTGGGTCCGTTTCTGGTCGCTCATGGCCGGTCCCTCCGTTCACGTCGTCGGTTCCCCGCCGCATCGAGAACGATACTCTGTAGCATGATGGTCGATCACCGGCACGTCGGCCGGAAGTGGTTCGCTGGTCAGTTGGACTACCCTTTGTTATGGTGTAGTTGCGAGTTCGTCGTCACTGTCTAACCGGAGTGACCGATGAACTGTCCGAGAAAAGTCGCTTCTTTCGGGCGGTTTTTCGAGACGACCGTGGCAACATTGAACTGACGCCGACGGTCGCCCACCAGCCGGGGGTACGTCCCTCGGCCCAGCGTCGGCCGCGGACCGTCGCGGTTGGAATCGGATAGTACCTGCATACTAACGGTACGTCCGCACCGGAGCGGGCACATGGGTACTGTCGTACTGTCGGTCGACGCGGAACTCGCCTGGGGATTCCACGACAAGGCGTCTCCGCCGATGGACCGCGTGCAGGCCGGCCGCGAGGGGTGGCGGGCTGCCCTCGAGACGTTCGACGAACACGACCTCCCGGCGACCTGGGCGGTGGTGGGCCATCTGTTCCTGAGCAACTGCGACGGTTCCCATCCCGACATCCCGGCACCGTCGGGCTGGTTCCTCGCGGAGCGCGAGGGCAAGCTGGCGGGACGGGAGCTGTTCTGTGCCCCGGAGCTCGTCGGCGACATCGGCCGGGCGGACGCCGACCACGACCTCGGCATCCACACGTTCTCACACGTTCAGTTCGGCGCGCTGGAGACGACGGCCTCGCTGGCACGGACCGAGATCGAGCTCGCGGTCGACGTCGCCCGGCAGGCGGGCTTCGACCCCGTCTCGTTCGTGTTTCCCCGGAACGACGTGGGACACCGCGCCGAGCTGGCCGACTCCCCGATGCGCTGCTATCGTGGAGTCCGACCGACCAGCCGTGGGGGACTCGAAGGGCGCGGCGGGAAGGTCAGGGCCGCGGCTCTCGGGCCGACCGCGCCGCCGCTCGTCGAGCCGAGAATCGACGAGTTCGGGCTCGTCGACGTTCCCGCGTCGCTCTATCTGTACGGCTTCCAGGGTATCGGTCGACGGGTCGCGGGCCTGTTGCGAGAGGACCCCGTCGTCGGGGCCGTCCGGTCGGGACTCGACGCGGCGGCCGAACGTGACGGCGTGCTCCACCTCTGGCTCCACCCGAACAACCTCGTCACCGACCGTGACCACGAGCGGCTCCGGCAGGTCTGCGAGCTCGTCGCCCGGTACCGCGACGAGAAGGGCGTCGGCGTCGAGACGATGCGGTCGGTCGCCAACCGGACGCTCTCAGCCCGGTCCGACCCGGGCGGTGACGAGCCCACGCCGACCGACCCGCAGTCACCGTGAGTCGTGTTCGCTGAACGTGAGCGCCCAGTTCTCCGGTTCACGGATGTCCAGCCCACCGACACGCCACGCCTGTTCGCCGGCGTCCGCCAGGTCGTAGACGATCTGGCGCGACGGCGAGGCACCGAGCGAGAGCGGCCGCCTGTCGTCCGGCAGGAAGCCGAACCGCCGCAGCAACGATGGGTCGATGGTCCCGCCGGCGACCGCGACGAGGTCCGAGTCACTCAGGTCCTCGACGACGGCCGCCAGGAGCGTCCGCATCGCGTCGGTCTCCCTCCCGTCCGGGGGCAGCGGGACTGGCTCCATGAGGTTCGTCACCGTTCCACGCTCCGTCGTGGCGGTTCCCGCGACGAGTGCGGCCACCTGCGTAGCCCCCCGTTCGAGGATGTAGGTGTCGTACGACCAGCGCGGGTTGGCGAACCGCCAGCGGAAGAACGCCGCGTCCCGGACCGCGTGGACCCGTCGGTCGCTCGACCGACTGGCCAGCTCGGCGAGCCGTTCGGCCGGCGGCTCCTCGTACCGGACGACCGACCCGTCAGGGTCGACCCGGCGAATGGTTCGCTCCGCCGCGCGCGCAGCCGAGACGAGCCGGGTGCCGACATCGGCGAGCCCATCGGAGACGGGCAGGGAACCCTCGCCGAGGACGCTCCCCAGGTCGTGGACGCGATAGTGCGTCACCAGCTCCTGGACGAGCTCACCGCCCACGTTGCGGTAGCCCGGCTCCGACAGCGAGTTCGGGAAGTTGAAAGCGAACCGCGGCTGCTGTCCGGAGTAGTAGTCCATCGCGAAGGCCGTCGTCCGGGTGAACAGGCCACGGCGACGGTGGTCCTCGTGGACGATGGTGTCGCCGAAGCGCAACGCCAGCGTCCGTGTCCCGCCTGCCTGCATCCGGAACGGCACCTGCGGACGCGCCGCGACGACACCGTCGGCCTCGTCCACGGCCACGACAACCGGGACGTGGGCGACGTACGGGTTCTCCTCGTACTTCCAGCGGAACCAGGCCTCCGTCGCCGGCCCCATCACGGACCGGTAGAGCCCGAGGAACCCGTCTCTTTCCGACGGTTCGTAGAATCGGATGGTGTAGTCGTCGCCCCCGGACTCGCCGTCACCCATCAGTCTGTGGCTGGCCCGTCGGACTCGACGAGCCTTCCGGCGACGGACTCGGCCGTTGCCTCCGCTTCCACCTCGGCGTGTGACTGGAACACCGGACAGTCCTCGGCGTGGTGGAACTCGAATCGGTCGTTGCAGATGTCCGCCCGCATCGGCGAGACGAACGAGCCCTGGATGGCGCAGTACGGCCGCTCGTGGTCGAACTCGACGTCGTCGTCAGCACGGCGGTATTCGAGGTACGGACACGTCATACTCCTTCCATCCGGAGGTGATGCCAATGTAATAGCACCGTTATCGGCACTAAGGGTTCGCTTCGGTCCAGCCGGCACCGCCGCCCGCCGCGGCGGCGGTCAAACGAGCCGTTCGGTCCGGTT
Organism: Haloarchaeobius litoreus; assembly: GCF_024495425.1. NCBI lineage: Archaea > Methanobacteriati > Methanobacteriota > Halobacteria > Halobacteriales > Halorubellaceae > Haloarchaeobius > Haloarchaeobius litoreus. Next base: position 337,056 of record NZ_JANHJR010000004.1, read on the forward strand.
AGCAAGTGAATGCGGCCGCAGTGGGTCACGTACGGACCATATAACGAGAAGGTGCTCCCAGTAAGCTGACCGTGATGAAACCGACCGTACACCACCGGACAGTCGCCATCGACGGAGGTGCGCCCCCGTGAGCGACGACCTCGACGTCAGCGTGGTCGACAGCGTCCACGAGGTCAACGAGAACCAGTGGAACAACCTCGTCGAACAGGCCGACCTTGGCTCGGTGTTCCACCGACACGAGTGGCTCGCCCTCGTCGAGGAGTACGTCCCGGAGTGCCGGCCGCTGCACGTCGTCGTCTCGAAGAAGGGCAATCCGGTCGGGTTGCTGCCGAACTTCGCCGGACCGATTTACCTCCCCACGGCGACCCGGCTCGGAAACCGGCTTCCACTGCGGGAGGTCGTGAGCGTCGATCCAGGGTTCGGCGGGCCGGTCGTCTCCACGAGCGAGCGCGACTGTCTGGAGCTGCTGTTCGACGCCCTCGACGAGGAGACCGGCATGGGGACACTGTACCACGCCATCAGGACGAACGACCTCGGCTACGTCCGCTACGGCAAGTGGCTCGCGAAGCGGGGCTACGAGCCGACGCTCGTGAACTGCCGGTTCCGCATCACGCTCGACGAGGAATGGCCCGAAATCAAGTCGTCGATGCAGAGCGGGCGACGGCGGGCGCTCCGCCAGGCCGACGAGGAGGGCGTCGAGGTCGTCGAACGGTCACTCGACCGGTCGGCCGCGACGGAGCTCTACGACGACTATGTCGCGAACGTCGAACGCGTCGGCGGCGTCCCCTACGAACGGCCGTTCTTCGAGGCGATGCTGACCGAGTTCTCCGACCGGGTCCGCGTGTTCAGTGCGGTCCACGACGGCGAACGGGTCGGATCCTACGTCAACATCCTCGACGACGAACAGGAGACCGTCCACTTCTACTTCTCCGCCCTCCCCGACGAGGACTGCTTCTCGCACCACCCCTCGGAGGTGCTCCACCGGCGGGGGATCAGGTGGGCGCTCGACAACGGCTACCGGTACTACGACTTCGGAGCGACGGGCGCGCACTTCGACGAGACCGTGTTCCAGTACAAGTCCCGGTACGGCGGCGAGGCGGTACCGACGCTCCAGTGGCGGAAGGGCCACTCCCGGGTCGGCTGGCCGGCGTTCAAGCTCGGCCGGAACGTCTACCAGAAGGCGACCTACTGAACGACCGTCGGTCGCTCGAACGGGTCAGGCGATGCCGAGAATCTCGCGCGCCTCGTCCGGCGTCGCCAGGTCCCGCCCGAGGTCGCCGATGATGTCGACGGTCCGGCGAACGAGCTGCTGGTTGCTCTCGGCCTGCGCGCCACGCTCGTAGTAGAGGTTGTCCTCCATGCCCACCCGCACGTGTCCGCCGAGGATGGTCGCGAACAGGGTGAGTGGGAGCTGGTGGCGGCCGGTCGCGAGGATGTTGAACTCCGAGTTCTCGGGGAGTGTGTCGACCAGCGCCTGCACGTGGCGGGGGTGCGGTGGCGTGAACACCTGCCCACCGAAGATGATGTTGATGTAGTACGGCGGGTCGAGGAGCCCCTGGTCGATGAGCCGTTTCGCCTCCTGGAGCTGGCCGCTGTTGAAGCACTCCAGTTCCGGCTTGATTCCCTTCTCCTGCATCTCGATGGCGAGCTGCTCGATGTTGTGCCGTGTGTGCTCGGTGATGATGTGCTGGTCGCGCTTGAACGGGCCGAGGTCGAGCGACGCCATCTCCGGGGCCGGGTCGGTCCGGATTCCCTGGATACGTTCGGGCAGGGTCGCCTGCCCGCCGGTGGTGTTCTGGATGATGATGTCGTCGCAGTGCTCGCGGATGGCGTCGTTGACCGCCTGTAGCCTGCTCGCGTCGTTCTCACCGTGTTCGTCCCGACCGTGCACGTGGACGATGGCGGCACCGAGTCGTTCGCACTCGGCGACTTGTCGGGCGATCTCGTCGGGTTGCTCCGGAAGGTTCGGGTTCGCGTCCTTCCCGTGGACACCTCCGGTGGTCGCGACGGTGAGGACGAGTTTCTTCCCGGACAGATACTCCTCGTAGGTCATGCTGACCGGGTTCGAGGGGACGCCCCGGTTTTGTATTGTGCCGGGTACCGGCCGGCGCGGATGGTAGCCAGTTCCTGACCACCGACACAGTAACACACGACCAACCGCAGACGGGACCGTGAAGACGAGGGAGTATTGCTGGGGGAGTGACCGCGTCAGCGGGGACCTGCAGGGTACAGCCTAAACCGTCGGACCGGTGCGCCCGGTTGCGAGACGGTCGGTCAGCTCACGCCATGTCCGAGAGGTCGACGAGGTCGTCCTCGCCGACGACCATGAAGGCGTCGTCGTGGAGCATGTCCTCGTCCTCCGGGAGCAGCAGCAGCCGCTCGTACTGCTCGGCCTTCACCACGCTGATCGAGAGGCACTCGTACTCGAGGTCGGTTTCGGGATGGGGATGGGGTGCTGCATCCTTCCACTCCTGTTCGAGGTCGGTCATCTCGACCGGCCTCCGAGCCGGAGGTCGACGTTGCCGTCGACGGACACTGCCTCCAGCCTTCCCGAGTACCGGTAGACGTGGATGCCGTCGTTGACGATGCCGACGACCCGGCCTTCGGTGGGAGGTGCCGGCTGTTCGACGGCCTCCGCGTCGCTGCTGGCGTCGCAGTCGGCCCGAATCTCGCCCGACACCGACAGCGTGTAGGTCGCGTCACCCTGGGTGTCGCTCCCGTCGACGAGTAGCTCGTTCGGCAGCGGGTCGGCGTCCTGTGCGGTCTCGGACGCCTGGTCCGCGGTTGTGTCAGTCGCGCCAGACGGGGTTCGATCCGTGCTGTCGATCCCAGTGTCAGCGTCGTTCACATCCGCATCCTCGGGTGACTCCTGCCAGTCGACATCCACGTCGACCACGAAGCCGTCCGAAGCCTCCGTGATGGAGACCGACCGGTACTGCTCCTCCTCCGTCGGCTCGTTCGAGCGCCGCGGTTCCCGGCTGCGCTCTACCATCTCAGACCCCCTGGAGCGAGACGTCGGCATTGCCGTCGACGGTTACCTCGACGACGGAGCCGGAGTAGCGGTAGACGTCCGCACCGTCGTGGACCAGTCCGATGACCTTGCCGTCGCGGGCGACGTCCTCGAACCGGTCGAACTGCCCGGCTGCGGTACTGCTGGCGTTGTCCTTGACGACATCGCCGGAGACCGTCACCGTGTACGCCGTCACGCTGTCCGCGTCGGTGCTTTCGATGACCAGTTCGTTCGGGAGCGCCTCGTCGTCGGTCGTGTCGTCCGCCGTCGAATCGTCGGACGTGGAGTCGTCGGACGTGGAGTCGTCGGTCGACCCATCGTCCGTCGAGCCATCGTCGGTCGACCCGTCGGACGAACCGTCGTCCGAGCCACCGTCGTCGCTGGACTCGCCGACGAGCGCCTCGAAGGTTGTCGACTCGCCGTCGATGGCGACCGAGACGTCGTACTCGCCCGGGAACTCGTAGTCGACGACCTCGCCGGTGAAGACGTACGAGTCGACGGCATCGGGGTCGAGTCCAACGCTCACGACCGTCGTCGTCCCGTCGTCGTTCTCGACGATGCGGTCCGTGTCCGTCTCGGACTCGGGTCCGTACTCGGCGTCACCGGAGACCGTGACGGAGAGCTCGGGAACGTCGTCGGGGTTGTCGGGGGACGCCTGCACGCGGAGCTCGTGCTCCTCGGCGGTGTCCTCCGACGGTTCCTCCTCGGTGTCCGAGGGCTCCTCGCCGACGAGCTCCGCGAACGTGGTAACCGTCCCGTTGAGCGAGACGTCGACCACGTACCCGTCCGGCAGGCTGTAGTCGACGACTTCGCCGTCGAAGAGGAACGAATCGAGCGCGTCCGGGTCGAGGCCGACGCTCGTCATCGTGGTCGTGCCGTCGTCGTTCGCGGTGATCAGGTCGGTATCGGCCTCGGCTTCCGAACCGTAGTCGGCATCCCCGGAGACCGTCAGCGAGAGCTCGGCCACGTCGCCGTCGTTGTCGGGCGAGGCGTGCAGGACGACGTTGTTCTCGTAGTCGTCCGGTGTCGTCTCGCTGGTGCCACCCGAATCCGGTTCGCTCGCACCGGCGTCGATGGGTGCGCCGAGGAACTCCTCGAAGTCGGTCCGCGGCGGTGTCGCTCCGTCGCCACGGGTGACGTCGGATTCGTCTACGCCTTCCAGCTCGAGGTTGCCGCCGCCGGAGATGTGGACGTTCTCGGCGGACCAGCTGGCGTCGGAGCTCTTGTTCCGGACCACCGGCTGACCCGTCTCGTTCAGGACACGGCAGTTCCGCATCACACCGGCCGTCTCGTCGGCGCGGAGCTCGACCGGCGAGCCCGCCCCGGAGACGTCGCGATAGACGAAGTCGCAGTTCTCGATGACGTGATCGCCGGGCTCGCGGAGCCGGATACCACGTGCGTTCGCCGAGTTCGCTCCGTCGGTCGGCACCTCGCCGTCGATGATGACCAGCGAGTTGTACACCTCGCTGTCGCCGAATCCCAGGCGGATGCCCGCGATGTTGTTGTTGTGCGAGACGCAGTTCTCGTAGACGACGCGGCCGTTGTCGGTGTACGCACCGTTGTTGCCGAAGCCCTGCCAGTAGCAGTTCCGGACGAACGCCTCGCCGGCGTGCTCGCTGTCGGCGTAGAGGAAGCGGTCCTCCTCCTGGCTCGCACCGTCGGGTGCGCGGATGTGCTCGAACCGGAGGGTGCCGTCGGAGCCGACGGCGAAGGTAATGCCAGCCTTCGGCTCGGGGTTCGCACCGCGGAATGTCACGTTCTGGAACAGGACCGTCCCGCTCCCGTGTGCGAATTCGCCGCCTAAGGTGCTGTTTACCCTGAAGACGACGTCGCCGATCTCGCCGTCGCCGACGAGGGCGGCGTCACCCTCGTCCGGACCGGAGAGGGTACCGTTCCACTCGTACTCGCCCGGGGGAATATGGACCTCGTTACCGCTCACGAAGAACTCGTCGATGTACGGGTCGATCTCGTCACCCGACGAGAGTCCCTCCGTACCGAGGTCGACCACGGTCCCGAACTCGCCGTTAGGCGCCGCCGAAGCAGTCGAGCCGAACGCCCCGAGCGTCGCCGCCGAAGCGGCCGCCGTCCCCAGGAATCGGAGCGCTTCACGCCTGCTTACTCCGCCAGTCTGTTCGTCAGCGTTGGCCTTGTCAGATGCCATGGACCAGTAGCCCGGGACTACCCCATTAGTAATTTTCACCAACTCGCACCCGAACTGTACCCGACTGCAACCGGTTGCTGGCGAGATACCGACCGACTACCGACCACGTACCGACTGGACTAGGTTGCTTGCAGCCCGTCCGACGCGAAGATTTCGGGGTCCGCGAAAGAAGGGATTTCTGCGAGTAACCACCGCATTTGGTCGACGGGTTCGTGTTCCAGTGCCAGAAAACGCCTCCCTACCGGCCTGTAGAGGGCTTCTACCCGCAAATCAGGAGGCTCTCTACTCGACCGGTGTGCTGGCCACCGGACAGGTGCCCGCTGCGTCGCCCGGAGTCGGGCTGGCCCCCTCTCCAGGTCGAGGTCCTGCTATCGTCCACCTCAGAGCACTCCCAGGGCCGGGAGTCTCCCATCGCGATCTTGCCCCACGGGACCCTCGTTCCGTCAGGTTACTTTCGCCGGTCGTGCGCCGGCTAACTCCCGGCGGTCCCCGACATACCGCTGCATAACAAAGGGTAGCGCTATGCTCTCAGCGCCCACATGCCAACCGAGTCGGATGCCGGCGTCGAGACACTCCTCGTCGGCGTCGATGCAGCCTGTCCTCGAATTCTGGACGAGCTCTTCGAGAAGGGGGTGACACCGAACCTCGAATCCTTCTTCGACGCGGCCGCGAGCGGACCGCTCGCCTCGCAGCTCCCGCCCTGGACTCCCAGTGCCTGGCCCTCGATATACACCGGCGTGAACCCGGGTAAGCACGGCGTGTTCGGCTTCCTGCGCTTCCGGGGCTACGACTGGGACGTGGTCGACTACGGGGACGTCCGCGAGTTCTCCCTCTGGGAACTGCTCGGCCAGCAGGGCAAACAGAGCGTCGTCGTCAACGTCCCGGTCACCGGGCCACCGCGCTCGTTCCCCGGCGCACTCGTGCCGGGGTACGTCGCCCCCGAAGAACCGACCTGTCACCCCGACGGGCTGTTCGACGAGCTCCGCGAGGTCGTGCCGGAGTACCGGGTCTACCCACCAGACGCCGACCGTCGGGACGAACAGCTCCAGCACTACCGGGACTGCGTCTCGTCCCGCGTCGAGGCGTTCGACTACCTCGTCGACCGGTTCGCACCCGACTTCGGCTTCGTCCAGTTCCAGGTATGCGACACCGTCTTCCACGAGTATCCCGGGGACTGGAACGCCGTCGAATCGGTGTACGAGGCCGTCGACGAGGCCTTCGGTCATCTCCTCGACGAACACGACCCCGAGACCGTCGTCGTCGCCAGTGACCACGGCATCGGGGAGTACGGGGGCTACGAGTTCCGCGTGAACGAGTACCTCGCCGACCGGGGCTACATCGAGACGACCCGGGACGGGTCCGGGATGCCCTCCTGGGCGAGCATCGCCCGCGAACAGTTCCACGACGGCGACGAGCAGGGAGGGCACCTGACCAACGCCGTCGAGCAAGCGACCCAGCGGGCGGTCGCGACCGCCGCACGTGCCGGCGTCACGGCCGACCGCGTCTACCGGTATCTCGACCGGGTCGGCCTCGCCGAACCCGTCGCTGAGCGGCTCGGTCCCGACATCGTACGAGCGGGCACCCGTCGGGTCGACTTCGGCGAGTCGATGGCGTTCATGCGCGACCGAATCGAACTCGGCGTCCGCCTGAACGTCATCGGCCGAGAACCCGACGGCGTCGTTTCCCCCGACGACTACGACTCGGTCCGTACCGAGCTCGTCGACGCGCTGGAACGGGCGCAGACTCCAGACGGGGAGCGGGTGTTCGAACGGGTGTTGCCCCGCGAGGCTGTTTTCCACGGTCCGTACGTCGAGGAGGCGCCCGATCTGATCGTCGTCCCGGCCGGGTTCGACCAGTTCCTCTCCGCCTCCCTCCGGGGCGACCAGTTCGCACCACCGAGCGAATCCTGGAACCACAAACCGACCGGCTCGGTCGCCATCGTCGGTCCGAACATCGACCAGCAGCAGTCGGTTCGGGACGCCGGGCTGCTCGACATTGCACCGACCATCTGTTCCTCGGTCGGTGTGCCAGTCCCCGACCGGATGGACGGCGAGGCACTCGACGTCGTCCCGACGCCACCCCGTGAACAGTACCCGCCGTACCCCCACGGTGGCGGCGGCGAGGCGACGCGACGGCATCCAGCCGGTGCGACCGACTACGAACCAATCGAGGAGATAGAATGAGCTACGACTGCGAGGAGCTCGACCCGGCGGACCGAGACCAGTGGAACGAACTCGTCGAAACTGCCCCACAGGGGACGCCATTCCACCTCTTCGAGAGCCTGGAGGTGTTCGCCCGCGACTCCAGCACGGAGCTCCACCCCCTCCTGGTCCGGAAAGGACAGGAGCCGATCGGTCTGTTCCCCGTCTTCGAGCGCCGGGTCGGTCCCATCCCCGTCGCGTTCTCACCGCCACCGAACCTGAAGATCGAGTACATGGGGCCGGTGCTCGTCGAGCGACAGCGGCTGAAGCCGCGCCGCCGCGAGAAGCGACTCGCACGGCTGATCGATACCAGCCTGGACTGGGTCAACGCCGAGATCGATCCCCGGTTCGTCCACGCCAGAACCGGAGCCCGGTTCGACGACCCCCGACCGTTCATCTGGCGGGACTGGGAGGTCGTCCCGAGACACACCTACGTCGTCGACCTCACCCGGGATCTCGACGACCTGTTCATGGCCTTCAGCGCGGACGCGAGGTCGAACGTCCGCCAGGCCGAAGAGTACGATGTGGTGGTCAAAGAAGGCGAGCGCGAACACATCGAGCCGATCATCGACCTCGTCCGACGGCGGCACGAAGAGCAGGACGTGACGTACCCGCTTGGAGCCGCCACCGTGGAGTCCCTGTACGACTCACTTCCCGACGATGTGTTACGGCCGTACGTCTGTGAGTTCGAGGGCTCGTTGGTCGGTGGGCAGCTGTCGCTCGAACTCGGCGAGGACCACTTCGTCTGGACCGGCACCAGCGAACGCGACATCCCCATCGACCCCAACGACCTGATGGACTGGCACGCGATCCAGCAGGCGGCCGAACAGGGACTGAAGCGGTACGATTTCGTCGGCGCGAACAACGAGCGGATCACCGGCTACAAGGCGAAGTTCGCCCCCGAACTCGAGCGGTACTACCGACTCGAACGGTCCACCTTGCCGACGCGGACCGCCGCCAGGGCGTACCAGCGCATCTCCTGAACACCCACTCCAGTTGGAGTCCGTTCCCCACCCCAGCCCAGTTGCAGTCCGTTCAGGCCCAGCAGCGGATGATGACCAGCCCGTTGTGTGCCGCTACGACAGTCGCTGTTACCGTCGGGATGCCGTACCCCACGAACCGTACCACACGGGGTGGTCGACCCAGACGGGTCCAGAGCAGTACCCCCGTTTCTGTGACGACCGTCACCAGCAGCACACTGGCGAACGAGAACCAGACCAACGCCGGGAACATCCCGACGGCCTCGAACCCCGCACGCATGACCGGGTTCAACTCCTCGGTGCGCTCGAAGAGCGAGAGACCGACGAGCGTCGTTCCGGCGTCGAGTGACTTTGCGACCGTCACCGATGCGATCCCGAAGCCAGCAGTCGGTCGTCGTATCTCATGCGCGGAGATCCCAGTTGCCATTCGACCGTCCGGATGCGAGCAGCCCCCTTCGTTAGCTGGAGAGTTCAGATAGTATCGGCTTACTGAACGTGAGCGACACTCCGGTTCCCCTTCGTTTTCCAGTGGACGTGTGAGCGTCTGCTGGCCGTGGATAAGTGCACTCTTCCAGCCATGTAGAAGGTCTGTAACAAAGAACCCCGACTGTGTGCACTCCACCGTATGTCGCACAGCCCAGAGACCGACAGTTCGGATCGCCACGAGTTAGGCGGCTGTCCACACTGTGGGACGCGACTAGCACGGGGGGATGTGTTGATCAGCTACACCGGGGGAGACCAACAGCGCCACTGGGTCGACTGTCCGAACTGTCGCGAGGTAGTGCACCCGCAGGGAGTGCGGGAGTGAATCGGAGGCGCTCCACAGGGCCAGCTGCGGCGTCGACGGGACGAATCGTGCGCCCGATTCCGGGGGACACTGAACACCGTGTCCAGTGAGGAACCGCGACGACTCGTGTCCGCCTCGCAGCTCGATGTGACGACGTACCCCAGCTCTCGCCAGACACCCGACATCGTCGACCTGTCGACGAGCAGCTGGAACTCTGCGACGAGACAGCTGCCTCACGTCCGGACAGGCCCCTGCCCGTGTTAGAGATCTCCCATCTGTGTGGCACCGCGACCATCGGTCAGCTTCCAACCCGTGCAAACCCGAATCCAACAATGTCCAACCAAATCGACACCCGGCTCGACACCGGCTCACTCACCGTCGAGCTGTTCGTCTGCGCATCGATGTACGGAACGTACGAGAAACAGAACGACATCATCCATCGGATCGATCGACTCGCCGACCGGGGTGTTGTCGACGAGTTCGACCGGTACACCTGGGCGCGCGAACTCTCACCCGCTGCCGAAGACACCTGGTGTGAGTTCGCTCGCGAGAAGTACGAGGAGTTCACCCGATGGGCCGAGCTGTCCAACCGGACACTCGAGCCCGCGTTCACGAGACGGTCGGTCTCCAACGATTTCGTCGGCGAACACTACGAGGTCATCCAGTTCCCGATACTCTCCATCGCGGTCTACGCGGGGGACAGACTGGTTCGACTTTCCCCGTCCGTCGACGCGGATGGTGTCGCCTACACCGTCGGGGACTGCCTCTCCGAACTCGAACAACTGGCAGAACAGCAGGTCCGCCAACCCCAACACGTTCCCGGACCGTAACTGAACGTCTACCGTATCCGAACACCCATCACCGTTTCCAGACACCCACCACCGTTTCAGCAATTCTCGGAGCCAGTACCGGTTCGAACAGCGCTGGCGTCGGCCGCAGGCAGAAGCAGACAGTGTCCGGATCGGGACGGTTCGAAGTTCTCGAGCGTGCCCGCCAGTCGGTGGCTCTGTGACAGCTGAACGCTGCCTCCCGTTCGAGTGAGAGCCCTGTAACCAACAGACAGATTGTTGGTTAAAGCACTCATTCCGCCTCGCACCGCTCTCGCCACTTCGTCGGTGAGTCACCCCCTTCACACGGCTCGGCGAGTCACGCCCACCCCCTCACCCCACACCCACCACCGTTTCAGCAATTTCACTGGTAATCGAATACTACCCGGACGATGGGGACACCCACCACCGTTTCGAGAATTCGGACGGCAGTCTCTGGAGGTAGTAGCCGATTACATCTGGCGGGTGGGTCGAGGAACTCGTGCTGCCGTGTCGGCTGGAGAGCCGCTCCAGCTCGGGGACACACACCACCATTTCGAGAATTCCTGTCCGTGTGCGGCCGAGCCGAGTAACCCACTTCTACCGATTGCGGGAGAGAGAACCCACCGAATGTCGGGACATCCCCACCACCGTTTCGGGAATTCGAGACGGAGTATCGGAGTCGAGACGGGGAATCGGAGTCGAGATGGAGAGATTGAGTCGTGACGAGCAATGGAGGGTCGCGTCGTTCCAGCTGTTCAGTCTTTGGATCTGGGGAGATTCATGAGGGAGAACGGTGAACACGTCCGCCGGTGTATCACGACGACGGACAGCTACCACTGTCGACGGGTAGCCACCACTGTTGACGGACACCCGGCACTGTCGACGGACACCCACCACTGTTTCGGCAATTAATCCAGACACGGGGAACTGGTTAGTCGAACTCAGCCACCTGCCCGGGCCCACCCACACCACCGTTTCAGCAATTCCCCGGTGGAACTCCCTCCGCACACGACCCGTGTAAAGATAGTCGAGAACCGAACTTTGGTGTTCGAGAACAAGACAGGGGTGTCGAACAGCTGCCAGTTGCGACACGCGGAATCGTGAGTGGAGGGGAATGACGGGGGAGACAGGGACAGAGACACGACCGGGGGGAGGGTGGACGGTTTCCGCACACCCACACCACCGTTTCGGCAATTCGGCGCAACACGGACCGGGGGGTGTGGCTCGTAGAAGCGGAGTCGAGTCAGATTGTTGAAACGATTTGGATGGATAGCATATAAGGAAGCGGATGTAGCCTCGATTTCCCATCCAAATTCTGCTCCTGAGTCTCTCTACCCCCACCCTTACTACTACTTACCGTTAACGTTATAAATAATAATAATAGCGATCGGACGACTCTGTTCGGAAGATTCGGGATCTCGGTCCGGTGAGACGCCTGAATTCCTGCATCGACCTCCTCAGGCAGTGATTCTCCCCCCACCCCACCTTCTCCCACGAATTCCCGAAACGGTGGTGTGGGTGTGGTGAGTCCCCCGGTCCAAATTCCAGACGTTCTCGACATTCGTGAAAGTAGGGTTTTAAGTGGCCTGCACGTGTGGTGTCTCGGTAATGACCCAGTTCTCCGAGACCTCGCCGATCTTCAAACGGGAGGAGGTCCTCCGTGAGGAGCACTACCCGGACGAGCTCCCGGAGCGGAAGGGCGAGATGGACGACCTGCACATGTCCCTCGCACCGGCGGCACGGGGTGTCGGAGCGAACAACGTCTTCCTGCACGGGAAGGCTGGTCAAGGGAAGACCGCGGCCGCACAGGCGAAACTGTCCGAGCTACAGCAGCACGCCGAGGAGGAGTCCGACCATCTGAACCTGACGACCTGTTACGTCTCGTGTGAATCTCACGACCTCTCGACCTCCTACAAGGCTGCATCCCGGATCTACCAGGAGCTCACCGGTGAGACGAGACCGACGGGGTACGCCACGGACGTGGTCATGGACATGATGTTCGAGGCGATGAACGACATCGGCGGCACGATTATCATCGTCCTCGATGAGATCGACACGCTCGGCGACGACGACCGCATCCTCTACAGTCTTCCCCGGGCACGGGCCCAGGGGTACGTCGGCGACCACGTCTTCCCGAGTATCATCGGTATCAGTAACGACCTCCAGTGGCGCGACAACCTCAGCCCGAAGGTGAAGAGTTCGCTGTACGACGACTCCGTGTTGTTCTCGCCGTACGACGCGACCCAGCTCCAGCAGATCCTCCGTCGGCGGGCTGCCAAGGCGTTCCGCGATACGGAGCTCGTTCCCGTCGACGGAGCAGCTCTTCCGCCGGACGCCGACGGTGATAGCGAGCCAGCAGAGTCGTCGACACCGTCACAGACTGCACCGGACGACGATACGGCAGAAGAACAGCAGACTCACGACGAGACACCTGTCGAAGGACCCACCGTCTCGGAGGACTCAGAGACCGAGGAACTGACGGATGAGCAGTCCGACAGCCCGCTGGCGGGGACACCGATCCAGGTCGACAACTCGGGGCAGGAGTACATCTTTCGGAGCGGGATACTCACCGACGACGTCATCCCGCTCATCGCCGCACTGTCTGCACAGGACACCGGCGACGCCCGGCAGGCGATCAAGTACCTCCGGAAGGCGGGCGAGTTGGCCGACAAGAGCGACGAGCCGATGGTCACCGCCGAGCACGCTCGCGAGGCGCAGGCGCTCGTCGAGCGGGAGGCGGTCGTGGAGGCGATGCGGGAGATGACCACGCAGGCACATCTCGCACTCGCGGCCCTCACCGCGCTCGAGCTCTCGGGAGACGCCCCGGTCCGCGCGAAGCCCATCTACGGCGTGTACAAGAGCATCGCTTCGGAGGTCGACGCGGACAAACTCGGGCAGCGCCGGTTCAAGGACCACCTCCGCGAACTGGATATGCAGGGTATCGCCGACGGGGAGAAGGTTGCAGCCGGTTCGATCGGCGGGCCGGCCTGGCAGTACCAGCTTCAGGTGGACACGGAGATCGCCGTCGAGGTGCTGAAGGACACGACGCGCGTGGCGAACATCAACTTCAAGACCATCGGCGACGACCGCTCGCTCCCCTGAGCGGTCGGTCGAGTGGCGTCGGCCCGAGCCCATTCCCCGGGACACCCCCACCACCGTTTCGAGAATTATAGCGAGCCCGTCGGTGGGTTCTTGATCCGCTTCCGTTCCAGCGACGGTGCGTGTCGGGCCTCCAGAGTCGACACCGGTATTTGAACTTCGGGGTCGGCACAGGTATTTAACGTCGTGTACGTCGAATCGGCAGACGATAACGATGTACGACACAGTCCTCGTTCCGACGGACGGCAGCGACCACGCCCTGCGCGCAGCGGAACACGGTCGGTATCTGGCCGACCTGTTCGACGCGACGGTTCACGTCGTCTCGGTCATCGACGAGACGGCGGGTACCGGGCCGTTTGGTCTGGCGGGCGATGATGCGGAAGCCGCCAACCGACTCGAAGCCGAGGCGGAGGCTGCGATAGACACAGTGGTCGGGGTGATGGACGAGTCGTTCGAGATCCAGCGGGAGGTGCTTCGAGGGACACCGGCCGAGGCGATCCTCGGCTACGCCGACGACCACGGGATAGACTTCCTCGCGATGGGGACCCACGGTCGAACCGGAGTCCAAAGGTACGTCACCGGCAGCGTGACTGAGTCAGTCGTGCGCCACGCGAGGGCACCGGTACTCACGGTTCGGTCGGTCGAGGAGAGCCGTGTCGAGGGCTCGTACGACGAGGTGTTGCTCCCGACCGACGGTAGCGAGGAGGCTGGCGGGGCGATCGAACACGGCCTCAGAATCGCGGAGTTCGCCGACGCACGGGTACACGTCGTGAACGTCGTCGACGTCGTCGGGCTCGGTGCGAGTCCGGAGTACACGATGCCGACCAGCGTGCTCGAGGACCTGGAATCCGCCGGAGAATCGGCGACGGAAGACATCGCGAAGCGGGCGAGAGACACCGGGCTCGAAGCCACGACCACGGTGCGTCATGGCTCACCTGCCAGGGAACTCCTCGACTACACGACGGAGTTCGACATCGACCTCGTCGCGATGGGAACCGCCGGGCGGTCGGGGATCGGGAGGTTCCTCCTCGGAAGCACGACCGAACGAATCATGCGGCACGCGGATGTCCCGGTGGTGGCGGTGAACGCCGGCGAGTCCCCGACTGAATGATCGAGCGAGAGGTCGACTGAGTGACCGAGCGAGAGGCCGATTGAATGATCGAGTGAAAGCCCGGTGAGAGACCGGACTGCCGCACCTGGAACCTATTAACCAACACACCGGTTGCGTTGGTTAAGGCATGCCACGCAGGCACTGCTGCGTCCACATCCTGCATCCCACCATCCCCCGCCTCGCGCTCCTCATCCGCTTTCCGACGCTCCTACCCGCTCGCTCCTACTTCGGCCCGACGAGCTCGTCCGCGACAGCAGCGAGTGACTCGACGTGGAGGTCCGGCGACGGCCCGAACGGTTCCCAGGGCCTTCCCTGGCGGTTGACCCACGCGGCCTGCATTCCGGCGTGAACGGCTCCGAAGACGTCGAACCAGCCGGCGGTCACGTGCAGGATCTCCTCGACCGGTGTCCCGGTCCGTTCGGCAGCGTGTCGGTACAGTGTGGCATCCGGTTTGAAGGTCGCCACCTCGTCGGCACTGATGCTGTCGACCACCAGATCCCCGATGGCCGCGTGCTCGACCATCGACTGCAGCATCTCGGGGTCACCGTTCGAGAGCACGAACGTCGGGACGCCGGCGTCGTGCAGGCGCTCGATGCTCTCGACGACGTCCTCGAACACCTCGAGCTCGTGGTAGACCGCGAGAATCTCGTCCCGTTCGTCCGTGTCGAGATGCACCTCGTTCGCGAGGAGTGCGTACTCCAGTGCATCCCGAAGGATGTCGTAGAACCGGACGTAACCGTCGATCTGGTTCGCGACGAACGTGTACGCCAGCGACCGCGAGCGCCACAGCCGGGAGACGGGCTCCGGGTCCGGAACCCGGTCGGCCAGTGCGTCAGTTGCCGCGGTCACGTCGACGAGGGTTCCGTAGGAGTCGAACGTGACCGTCGTCACGTCGGATGGGTCGAGCGACATACGTGGCACACTCGTGGTAGAATCGTATAGCTGCCGGGGTGTCGTGCGGAGGGGCGACCAAACCGACGACGGCGGTTACCTCGACTACACTCGAACAGTTACAAGCCAGGGGGCCGAGGGTTCCGGTATGACCGACCCGTTCGTGATTATCGGCGGCGACGCGGCAGGACTGAGCGCGGCCAGCAAACACCGGCGAGAGAACCCCGACCGGGAGGTGATCGTCTTCGAGAAGGGTCGCTGGGTCTCCTACGCCGCCTGCGGAATGCCGTACTACGTGAAGGGAGAGGTGGAGTCGCTGATGGACATGCTGTCGTTGACACCGGAGAAGGCGGCGGAACGGGGTATCGACCTCCGTCGAGAACACGAGGTCGTCGGCGTGGACACCGACGCGGGCAGCGTCACCGTCGAGGGTCCCGACGGACGGTTCGAACAACAGTACGGTGATCTACTGGTGGCGACCGGCGCGCGTGCCGTCTCCGAACCCATCGAAGGTGCCCGACTCGAAGGTGCGTTCACGATCCACAGCATGGACAGCGCGGCGGCAGTACGGGCCTTCCTCACCGACCCCGAGAGCCCCGAGTTCGCGGAGCCGGACGTTCCGTACGTGGACACGGACCTCGTGGAGCGATTCCTGGCGAGAGAGCCCCCGGAGACGGCTGCCATCGTGGGTGGCGGCTACGTGGGCGTGGAGATGGCGGAGGCGTTCGCCGCACACGACCTCGACGTCCACCTGTTCCAGCGGCCGGATCAGCTCCTGGAGCCGTTCGGGGAGGCTGTCGGCGACGAGGTCGCAGAGACGCTCCGAGAGGAGGGCGTGAACCTGCACCTCGGCGAGGAGGTCGAGCGGCTCGAATCCGACGGCGATGGGGCTGTTGGCACGGTCCGTTCGTCCGTCGGGACGGTCGACGCCGACCTGGTCGTCGTCGGTATCGGTGTCCGGCCGAACAGCGGGCTCGTAGCCAACACGCGAGTGGAACTCGGGGTGTCCGGTGCCATCGCGACCAACCGGTACGGCGAGACGAGCGTCGAGGGGGTGTACGCCGCCGGTGACTGTGCGGAGATGCGCCACACCGTCACGGGGAGTCCGGACTGGGTCCCACTGGGCCTGACGGCGAACCGGGCCGGGCGCGCGGTCGGCCAGACCGTCGCCGGCGACCCGACGCCGGTCGGTGCCATCTCGGGCACGGCGGTCGTCAAAGCGTTCGAACTGGAGTGTGGCCGCACGGGGCTGGTCGACCACGAACGCGCTCGCGAGGCGGGGTTCGACCCGGTCTCGGAGACCGTGACCGCGGGCTCGCGGTCGGGCTACTACCCCGGGGCTGCGGAGACGACGGTCACACTGACTGCCGACCGCGGCACCGGCAAGCTCCTCGGCGGAACCATCGTGGGAACGGACCGGGCGGCGATCCGTATCGACACCGTCGCGACGGCACTGGAAAACGGGATGACCGTCGGTGAGCTGGAGCGAACGGACCTCGCGTACGCGCCACCGTTCAGCCCTGTCTGGGACCCCGTCCTCGTCGCGGCGAAGGTACTGAACGGCACGCTCGAGGACTGAGCTGAAGTGCCGGGACAGGAAGGACTGTATCCCTCTCGGGACGCCGTAGAGGCGGGCGTCACTCGGACGGTTCGGTCAGGTGTTCGAGCCCCCAGTCCCGCATCGAGACGATCACCGGCTCGAGTGACTCGCCGTGTTCGGTCAGCGAGTACTGGACGCGGAACGGTTTCTCGCTGACGATATCGCGGTCCACCAGCCCCTTCTCCTCGAGGTTCTCCAGGCTGTCGGAGAGCACCTTCGAGGAGATCCCGTCGACGTTGGTCTTGAGCTCGTTGAACCCGCTCGGTCCGTGCTCGAGGAGCCGGTGCACGATGACTGGATGCCACTTCCGTCCGATGAGCGAGGCGGTCGTGGTCACCGGACACCAATCCTCGCCGGCACACCAGACCTCGAGCTCGTCGACAGCATCGCCGTCCACGGAGTTGTCGGTCATACGGGCCTCATCTCGGGGATCGGTCTTAATAGTGAGCTATCGAAAGTCCATTTCCGAGGGTAACCACCGTCGGAGCGGACGAAGACCAGGCAACATCTTGTCCGTCTCCTCGAACGAGACGGAGGATTCGATGGTCCCGTCGATACCGTCGACGACCACCTTTCCACTAGTGCGGTGCCTCTGTCCCGCGATGCTCGACGGGCTCGGCGTTCGATTCCTGTCGCTGATCCTGGCGCGCCTCAGAAGTCCTGCCCTGGACACTTACCAGAGTACGGCTGCATTACTCCACGAGAACAGTCGGTAGAACCGGATTAATCGGGTAATCCCGTCCTACAACACGAACGACCGTGTCCTACTGCAACTGGTCGGTAAGCGTTCGCAGCACTCGGCAACTGGTCCCGAAAGAGACGCTACGTCGGGGATAGACGTGTGTTCCCGGTCCAGAGTGGTAACTACGCTTATGGGCGTAATCCCAAATTACTGGCTCGATGTCCGAAGAACCGCCCGACGATTCAACAGGTAACGACCTCTTACCCGGGGATTCGGGGCACGAGTCCCGGGTCCGCCGCCGGTCGTTCCTCACGGCTTTGGCCACGGCGAGTGCGGGACTCGTCGCGGGCTGTAGCGAGACAGGAGACTCCACTGGACCGACGTCTTCGCCGCCCGAGACGACCCACGGGTACGGGGGCGTTCCGACCACGGAGCGACCATCCTCGACGCGAACGACACCGACCCCGACGACGACCACCGGGCCGGGTGGCGACGGCACGACCGAACCGGGGACCACGCCGCCCGAAACCACGACGCCGGGGGACGGGAGCACCGGTTCCGGCGGGTCGAACGGTGGCGGCGGTGGTGGCGGCTCCGGCGACGGTGACGCCACGGGGACGCCAGCGGTGCCGACTGTCGAGAACGGCGAAGCGGTCACGCGCCGACTCGGACGTGGCGAGACGGCCTGGGTCGCACTTGGCTCCACCGCACCGGCGTCCCTCGTGGCGTCCGCACGGCGCACGGATGGGACCGAGGCCTTCGCGGTGACGCTGTACGGTCCCGATGGCTCGCTTCTCGCCCACGAGTTCGTCGACGGCGCGTCGACGACGCTCCGCGCACGCGCCGAACAGACCGGAGCACAGCACTGCCGGCTCTCGAACCTCGGCACGACCGAGATCGAGTGCGTGGTCGCCGTCGAGACCTCCAACCCCCGACCGCTCACGGGAGGCGAGAGCGACGAGAGCGGGGATGATGGCTCCTTCGAGGTGACGAGCCTCCAGACCGATGGCTCGGTCACGGAGACGGTGCCGCCCCGGGGAACGGGCTGGTACCGGGTCGACTTCGACGCGGACGTACTCGCGAGCATCACGGCGAACTCGTCGGCCGCGGACGGGAGTTTCGCGCTGTCGCTGTACGAGCCCGACGGCGGGCTGCTCGACCATCGCAGCACCGCGAACGGTGAACTGGCGGTCGAGGTGCCGACGACCGCCGCGGGCGGCCATCTCGTCCGGCTCTCGAACACGAGTACCGAGTCGCTCCCGGTTCGGGTCGCGGCGAGTTCCGAGCGACCGGACGACGGCGGGGAGCCCGAGCCGACGACCACGTCGGAACCGACCACGACGACCACCTCGGAACCGACCACGACGGCGGCACCGACGACGACCACGACCACTGCCGCCCCCACGACGACTGCAACGACCACCACGACCACCACGACCAGCGATGAGTCAGGCGACGACGGCGGACTCGCCCAGCTCGGCTACGGAATGGGCGGCTACGGTGGGGCGTCGAACTGACAGACTAACCAAGACACACAGACACCTACGATGACAGACTACCACGGCTACAACACCCCCTCGCAGGGGACGACGGACTGGCACGTACCGATCAACGAGAACTTCGACCGACTGGACACGGACGTCACCGTCTGGGACAGCGCCGGCAACCGAGGAGCCTACACTCCGAAGGACGGTGCGCACTTCGTCGCGGAGGACACCGGCGCAGTGTACCGCGGTGACGGCAGCTCGTGGACCCAGATCGGCTCGATCGCGGAGAGCGACACCGGCGACGCACCGGGGTCCGCCTACTACAACAAGGTGACCTCCTGGGGCGACCTCCAGGGAGCTATCGACGCGGCCCACGAAGCAGGCGGCGGCACCGTCCTGCTCGCTGCCGGCGAGTACGGCCCGCTCGGCGTCGACGACCAGATAACGATGAAAGGTAACGTTACCCTTCGCGGTGAAGGTCCAGGCGTCACGCACATCGTGTATGAGGGTGGGGACGACTCGCTCATCGGCGACAGACAGGAGGCAGACTCGGACATGGTCCTCGGCGACCTCTCCGTCGCCGGCAACGGCGTCGCCGACGGCGCCATCCACTGGGGCTACGGCAACGACGACGGCGTCTACAACGAGCGCAACTACATCGAGAACGTCCATGTCACCCAGTGCGCGAACGGCGGCGTCGGCTTCCGGCACGTCCACGACGGCGCGTTCCGCGACTGCGTCATCGAGGAGTGCGGCAAGGTGAGTATCAACGCCGCCGTCGAGTGTAAGGGGGTTATCATCTCCAACTGCGTCATCAACGACTGCCGGACCTGGCCCGACTCCACGGACGACTTCCTGCACGGCACCAGCGTCGAGCAGTCGAGCGAGTGCATCGTCGAGAACTGTGTCGTGAAGGGCGGTGGCGCCAACGGCGCGTCGCCGGCGTTCAACTTCAACACGGTCAACAACTCCACGCTGACCGGCAGCGTGGCCCACGACGTGAACTGGGGCGTCGAGAGCGTCCGCGACGCCTACTCGAACACGTTCGTCGGCAACACGTTCACCGACATCAACGAGTACGGCATCTACGTCCAGCACTACACGGCCGACTCGGAGAACCCCGACCGCGAGGTCCTGTACAACCAGGTCATCGGGAACAACTTCCGGAACCTCGGTGGCCCGGCCTACGAGGGGGCCTACGGCTTCAGCTGCCAGTTCATGAACAACACCATCGTGAACTACGGTACCAACACCAACACCGACGCACAGCACGCCGTCTGTACGTACAATTCCCCGCTGCTGCACACCGAGGGGAAGGTCAGCGGGAACATCATCCGGGGTGGCGCACAGGACGTGGCGGCTATCAACCTGGGCTCGCCCGAGACGGTGACACAACTCCACATCCAGGACAACTACTGCGACGACGACATCGTGGCCGAGGTGAGCGGCGCATTCGCGACCGGGAACGACGTCGAGGGCAACCTCACGCTCTCCGGTGGCGATACCGCCGCGATGAACAACCGGGCCAGTGGGTCGGTGTCGGCGGATTCGGCCCAGGGCAACGTCTGAGACGGTCGGGTCGAACCTCGACCGGACAGGAATCCCGGACGGTCCACGGTCCGAGGACTGCCGACGGGACGCTGCGTCGCCCGTGGTCACGACTCTCTCGTCCACGCGCGGCGCAGCTCGTTGGTAGTCTTCGGATCGTGGCGGCGTGTGCGCCACTCCCAGTGCACGTCGTCACCATGCGGTCCGTCTGCGACCCGGAGTCGGGTGAACGAGACGCCGGCGTCCGACGAAGAGTTCGCGGTCGAAGCGGCCTGTCCACGTCGATGACGCCTGTCCCAGACGGTTGGTCGGCGACGAGTCAGTCGGTCGACGCCGGTGTTGTCGTCTCGGCGAGTCCGTTCACGAGGTTCTCGATACAGCGCTCGTTCGTCCGCTGGACCGCCTCGTGCGTGTTCTGTGCGTTGTGCGAGCCCAGGAGCACGTCGTCGAGTTCGGTCAGGGGGTCGTCCGATGGGAGCGGCTCACGCTCGAACACGTCCAGTGCGGCACCGGCGATGGTGCCGTCACGGACGGCGGCGACGAGCGCCGACTGGTCGACGATCTCGCCACGGGACGTGTTGACGAGGTAGCCGTCCGGACCGAGCCGCTGGAGCGCCGCGCGGTCCACCATCTGCTCCGTCTCCGAGTTCAGTGGACAGTTGATGCTGACGACGTCCGCGCGCTCGAACAGTTCGTCCCGGTCGACCCGCGAGATGCCGGTATCCGCGACGAGTTCGTCGTCGAAGGGGACCACGTCGTACCCGAGCACCTCCATCCGATGGGCGGCGGCGCGTCGGGCCACAGCCGAGCCGATGTTCCCGACGCCGACGATGCCGAGTGTCGCGCCGCGGAGCGACGTCCCACGGGGACAGTACCACTCGCCTGCCCTGACCGCGTCGTCGACATCGTGGAGCCGACGGGTGAGCATGGTGGTGTACCCGAGCACCACGTCGGCGACATCGTCTGAGAGCGTGCCGGGCGTGTTGTACACCGCGATACCCTCGTCCGCCGCCGTCTCCTGGTCGATGTTGTCGGTGCCGACGCCCCACTTCGCGATGACCTGCAGCCGGTCGGCCGCTCGGAGCACCCGGCCGGTGAGTTCGTCGTCGCCGGCGAGGACGGCGTCGTACTCGTCGATGCACGCGAGCAGGTCGGCTTCGGAGAGCTGCTGGTCGACGTCCGGCACGTCGTACGCGATGCCGTGCGATGCGAGCGTCTCGTCGAACTCGTGGATGGTGTCCTGGATGAGCGGACAGGAGATGAGGGCCCGGTGTTGGGACATGCGGTACACACCGGTAGTTCGAGAACCATGAAATAGCTTCGAGAGGGTTCTAGACCGCTGTACGGCGGTAATACCTCCATATCCGGGTACGCCGGGTATAACAAAGCCCGTGTCTCGGTACCAACGGCGCATGCGTACCGTCGCCGTCATTCCTGCACGGATGGGCTCGACACGGTATCCCGGGAAGCCGCTCTGTGACATCCACGGCCTCCCGATGATCGAACACGTCTACCGCCGGACCCGCATGAGCGACAGCCTCGACGCGACGTACATCGCGACCCCGAACGAGGAGATCAGGGAGGCTGCCGAGGAGTTCGGCGCCCCGGTCATCATGACGGGCGAGCACACCCGCTGCACCTCGCGGGTCGCCGAGGCTGCCCAGGGACTCGACGCGGACGTCGTCGTCGTCATGCAGGGTGACGAGCCGCTCATCCGCCCGGAGATGGTCGACACCGCGGTCGAACCGATGCTGGACGACCCGGACATCGGCTGTGTCAACCTCGCGAGCCGCATCCGCGACCGCGAGGTGTTCGAGGACGAGAACACGGTGAAGGTCGTGCTCGACGGGGACGACCGGGCGCTGTACTTCTCGCGCGAACCCATCCCGAACCTCCACGACGTGGCCTTCGAGGATGCGAGGGTCTACGAGCAGGTGTGTGCGATGCCGTTCCGCACGGAGTTACTGCAGACGTTCGTCGAGCTCCCGGAGACGCCGCTCGAACGGGCCGAGTCCATCGACATGCTCCGACTGCTGGAGCACGGCTTCGACGTCGACGTCGTCGAGACGGACGTCGAGACGCACGCGGTCGACACACCCGCAGACCACGAGCGGGTGAACGAGATGATGGCGGGCGACGACCTGTTCGCGGAGTACGCACCGCGCGAAGCCTGACCACCGCATGGACCCGGCTGAATCGTCCGAGACGACGGACGACGGTCCCGACCTCGGCTCGCTCCTCTACGGCTTCGCCCGGGGGAGTGGCATCCTGTTCATCGCGCTGGCCGTCGAGCTGATGTTCCGCTTCCTCGGGAAGGTGCTCATCGCGCGGGTGCTCGGCCAGGTCGCGTTCGGCGTCGTCGTCATCGGCATCACCACGGTCACCGTCGCCTCGATGATCGCGACGGTCGGGCTGAACAAGGGTGTCGGCCGCTTCTACCCGCGGTCCGACGACGAGGCGTATCGACGCGGTGTCGTGATCTCGGCCCTCCAGATCGCCGTGCCGGTCTCGATACTCGCCGGCGGCCTCGTCTTCCTGCTCGCGGGGCCGATGGCGACGCTCGTCTTCGACGACCCGGCCCTGACGCCGGTGTTCCGCATCACCGCCCTGGCCATCCCCTTCGCCGTGGTCGTGAAGATGGCCGTCGGAGCCGTGCAGGGACGCGAGCTGACCCGGCCGAAGATCCTCGTCCAGAACGTGGCGATGCCGTTCTTCCGGCTCGCGTTCTTCGCCGGTGCCCTGCTGCTCGGCGCACGAGCGGTCGGCGTGGCCTGGGCCTACACCCTCGCCGTGGTCCTCCCGGCCTGCCTTGGCGTCTACTACATCCACCGCTACACCGACGCGTTCTCGCCGGGCGAGTGGCGGCCGATGCACCGCAAGATGCTGTCGTACTCCTCTCCGATGATGCTCCGTAACACGATGACGATGATTCTGGTGCAGGCCGACACGTTCCTGCTCGGCGCGCTGGCGACCGTCGCAGCGACGGGCGTCTACAACACGGT
Organism: Haloarchaeobius litoreus; assembly: GCF_024495425.1. Taxonomy (NCBI): domain Archaea; kingdom Methanobacteriati; phylum Methanobacteriota; class Halobacteria; order Halobacteriales; family Halorubellaceae; genus Haloarchaeobius; species Haloarchaeobius litoreus. Next base: position 360,424 of record NZ_JANHJR010000004.1, read on the forward strand.
GTACCCGCTCGCGATGCTCATCACCATCGGGCACAAGGCGACCGACTTCCTCTACCTGCCGCTGGTCTCCGGGCTCCACGCCGACGACGCGAGGCAGGAGATCGGCACCATCTACCGGCTCGTCTCGAAGTGGCTGTTCATCGTCAGCGTCCCCCTGCTCGTCGTGTTCGGCGTGTTCCCGGAGCTGGCGATCCGCTGGACCTACGGCCCGGAGTACGTCTCGGGGGCGCTCGCGCTCACCATCCTCGTCGCCGGGTTCTTCGTCGACACCGTCGCCGGCGTGAACGGTCGTACCCTCGAGGCCATCGGCTCAACGAGGGTCGTGATGTACGCGACGACCATCGCAGCGACGGTGAACCTCGCCCTCAACTGGCTGCTCATCCCCCGGTACACCGTCGTCGGCGCCGCCATCGCGACGACCGTCGCCTACCTCCTCCTGAACGGCATCTACACCGCGAGACTCTACCAGGAGACCGGCATCGTCCCGGTCGACCGGACGATCGCTCGCTTCGGCGTCGCCTCGCTGTCGCTCGTCGCGCTGTTCGCCGCCGTCAAGTTCGCCCTGCTCGACCCCGGTCTGTCGGGGAGTCTGGTGCTCCTGGCAGGGTTCGGACTGTGCTATCTCGTGGTCGTCGTCGTGCTCGGGCTCGACCGACCGGACGTGGAGCTCCTGATGCGGGCGGAACGCGAGCTGGGGGTCGATCTGGCGCCGGTGAAGCGTGTCGTCGCACCGTTCGTCGACTGGTGAGGGGCCGCGGTCCCCGTCTGAACCCGCCCGGGCCAACTCACCCGCCCGCCGCGGGTGTCGCCGCAGCGCTCCCCTCCGTCAGCACCGAGTCGACGACGGACCGGATGGTCCGGCGGAACCGTTCGCGGCCGAACTCCGACTCCACGTCCGGGAGCTGCTCGCGGAGCCGGTCCTGTTCGGCCCCGGAATCGAGCACCGTGGAGATGGAGTCGACCGCCTCCTCGACGGAGCTGTAGAGCAGGGTCGACAGTTCGCCGACGACCTCTCGCTGGCCGCCGCTGTCGGGGACGAACGGGAGCATGCCGCTCGCGACCTGCTCGGCGACCGCGATGCCGAAGTGCTCTTGTTCACGGCCGTGGAGGCCGTACCGGTGGCTCCCGAGCAGCGACAGCAACCGGTCACGGTCGACCTTCCCCTCGTACGTGACGAACTCCAGGTCCGACGTCCGTCGCTCGACTCGCTCCGTGTACCGTCTGTCGTGGGCGTGGCCCACGATGTGCAGGTGGACGTCGTGGCCACGGTCGACCAGCCGTTCGACGATTTCCAGGTTCCGGAGGACGTTCTTCTCGGGGGCGATGCGGCCGACCGTGACGAACCCGGATTCGCGCTCGCCCCACGGCTGTCCCGCGGGCAGGTCGGTCGTGTCCACGGGTGGGTAGCAGACGGCCGGTCGCGTGCCGTAGTCTCGGGCGACACGGTCGGCCGTCCAGCCCGAGTTCGCGAGCATCGCCCCGTCCGGACGTGCGGTGCCGACGCCGGCCGTAAGGAGCTCCGACAGCCACCGACGACCACGGTCAAGCGTCTCTGTCGCCGGTAGGCCGTGCTTGTGGTAGTAGACCACGGTCGGGGGCTCGAACGGGAACTCGCCGGCCGTCGAGACGACTAGGTCGGCGTCCCGCGTCTCGCGCTGGACCCACCGGACGAACGCCGCCCGCCGGAGCGACTGGAGCGCGACCCCCAGCCGCCGGTCGGTGACCTCGCCGAGACGGGCGAGCGTTCGCTGGGACGGGCGGCCCCGCCCGGTCCTGAACCGCACCGACGACCGGTCGATGGTCGTGCCGTAGAACTCATCGAGCTCCGCGACCGGGGGCAGCGCCCGCGTGAACACGGTCAGCTCGTGTTCGTCCTGGAGCGCCTCGATGGTGGCGGTACAGACCGCCTCGCCACCGCCGAACAGGTCGAGGCGGTCGTGGAAGATGGCGATGTCCGACATCTGGTTGGTTCTGCCCTCCCGACGGCGTGCTGGTACAAAGGAATGGGCCGACTTTCGACGGAAAGCTGCTGTTACCCGCGTTCGGGGAGCAAAGTCGCCGCCTACTCAAGAGCCACGAGTCCGAGAACCGCCTGTGACTCGCGTATCGACCGGGCGGCAGCGTCCGGGGCCTACAGGGAGGGACCGAGGATGGAACTGACCCGTCGAGACGCGGTCGTCGTGCTCGCGCTCACGGGCGCGGGTGCCGGCGTCTCGGGGCGACTGGTCGAACAGCTCGACGACGACCCGTTCGCCGAATCGGTGGCCGCACTCGCGGGGACCGTCTACCCCTCGGCCGTCGAGCTGGACGGCGAGTTCGTCCGGACGTACCTCGCGGGCCGGCTGGAGGCCGAACGCTCCGAGTACGGCTACGTGATGGACGCGTTCGACACGCTCGACGAGCACGCGATGCGTCTCTACAGCCGCGAGTTCACCGACATCGGGGTCGGTCGGCGGGAGGACGTGCTGCGCGACCTCGGCGTCGACGCTGCGAGCGCCGAACGGCACGGTTCGGTCCCCGAGCGGATCCGGTACCTCGTCGACGAGCTCCTGTTCGTCCTGTACACGTCGCCGACGGGCGGCCGCCTCGTGGGCAACGAGAACCCGGCTGGTCATCCGGGCGGGCTCGAATCGTACCAGCAGGAGCCGTGAGATGTCGGGGGCAGGACAGACACCACGGGCGCCGTCCAGGGACCCGGACGTCTGCGTCGTCGGGTCCGGGCCGGCGGGTGCCATCCTCGCCAACTCGCTGGCCGGCCGCGGACACGAGGTCGTCGTGCTGGAGGCCGGGCCGCGGTTCGACCCGAGCGAGCGCCTCGAGCGCATGGAGACCTCGATCCGGGGGTCGAAGCCGAAGGCGGCCGTCTGGGACATGGGTGGCGAGCGCGACCGCTTCCGGATGGACTCGAACATGCCGTACCGCCTGAACCTCGCCAGGGTGAAGGGTGTCGGGGGGAGCTCGCTCCACTGGGGTGGTACCGTCCCGCGCTTCCACGAGGTCGACTTCGAACGGGAGTCCAGGTACGGGTACGCCTCCGACTGGCCGTTCTCGTACGAGGACCTGCGGCCGTACTACGCGGCGGCAGAACGAGAGATCGGCGTGGCAGGGACGGACGACTCGCCGTTCTCGCCGCCCCGGGAGCACGACTTCCCGGTCGCGCCGTTCCCGCCGAGTTACTCGGACCGCGTCCTGACCGAAGCCTGTGAGGACCTCGGCATCGAGGTCCACACTATCCCACGCGCACAGGTCACGGAGCCGTACGACGGCCGGTCCGTCTGCCTCGCCTACGGTACCTGCAAGCCCGTCTGTCCGTCCGGGTCGAAGTACGACGCGACCATCCACGTCGACCGGGCGGTCGAGAAGGGCGTCCGGGTGCTCGACCGCGCCCCGGTCCAGCGCCTCGAACACGACGCGTCGGGCGACCGGGTCACACACGCGGTGTACGAGACGCCGTCCGGCGAGCGGTTCCGCCAGCCGGCAGACCACTTCGTCGTCGCCTGCGGCTCGGTCGAGACGGCACGGTTGCTCCTGCTCTCGGATTCGGAGACGTACCCCGACGGGCTCGCGAACTCCAGCGGCCAGGTTGGACGGAACTTAATGTCCCATCCCTACGTGACGGGCGTCGGCCGACTCGACCAGCAGACAGGACAGAACGAGATCGGCTTCTCGACGACGATGACACACCAGTTCTACGAGAACGAGGGTGGACGGCCCGGGAGCATCCAGATCGAGTTCCTCAACAACGCCGAACCGGCCCTCGGGACGCTGGCGACGGCGAAGTCGACGATCCTCGACGATTTCCTCGACCTGACCGCGACCCCGGACCGCTTGGGTGTCTGGCAGGACCTGCTGTCGGAGCCCATCGGGACGACGTCCTGGGGCGACGAACTCCTCGAGGAGATGCGGTCTGTGTACGGCACGCACCTCGGCCTGACGGCCACCGTGGAAATGCTCCCCGACCCTGAGAACCGGGTCACCCTGCACCCGAGGCGGACCGACGACCACGGCAACCCCATTCCGGACGTGTCCATCCACACCGGCGAGTTCGCCGAGGAGACGCTCTCGTTCGCCGAGGAACGGATTCATGAGATACTGGCGGCGACCGGCGCGGAGGAGATTGCGACCACCCGCGGCTGGTCCCCGCACCAGTCGGGCACCGCACGGATGGGCGAGGACCCTGCGACCAGCGTCGTCGACGCCCGGCTCAGAGCACACGACCTCGACAACCTCTCCATCGTCGGGGCGAGCGTGTTCCCGACCGACACAGCCGTCAATCCGACGCTCACCATCGTCGCGATCTCGCTTCGCGCGGCCGACGACCTGGACACGTCGCTGGGGTGAGCTGTCGCCGGCCGGACCGCCTACTCGCTCCCGTCGCCGGCGGTCACAGTCGGGTTCGTGTTGCCATCGTCGGCCGCAGACTTCACGGGACGTTCGTCGTCCCCGCCTGCAGACACGGCTGCGGTCGGTAGCAGTCCGACCACGGCGACGAGCGCCACCGCCGCGATACAGAACTGGAGCAGCTGGCCGACCCACAGGGTGTGGGCCGCGAACTCGAAGACGCCCACGATGCGGTGTGGGACGTGCTGTTCGACGACCGGCGGCGGGAGGAGCTCGAGGTCGTGCACGACGGTGTCGGTGGCGGTCGCGACACCCAGCCATGCGAGACCGACGACCGCCAGGAGCAGCCCGCGTTCGACGGAGGTGTTCGGTATCCAGTCAGCTCCCGGTCCCATGGACTCCGGGAGGACGTCGAACCGGTCGAGGAGGACGTAGCCAGCTGCAAGGCCGATCGTCGAGACGATTGTGCCCACCGCTCCCTCGACCGCCAGCGGGGCGAAGGGGTAGCCCGCGACGGTCGCGGCGAGCCCGCCGAACAACGCGTTCCCGACGCTGGCGGCCGCGACGGTGCAGACGATGAAGGACAACAGGAGCCGCCAGCGCCCGGTCGTGACGCTCCTGTCGTCGCCGGGAGACCAGCAGCGCCACGCGACCGCCGCCGCGGCTCCCCTACCGACCGCCATCGAGAGCGAGTACCCCAGGTCACCCCCCACGAACGCCGCCTCGACGACCGCACCACCGACGGCACCGACCACGCCGACCGGCCCGGCGGCGATCCCGAAGAGCACGGGAAGGCCGGCGGATGGTCTGAGGATGACGTGATGTGGGCCGCTCGTGGTCACCAGCGGGTCGACGACGAGCGAGACGAGTGCGTAGCCGATGGCGAGCGCGACGACGGTGGCTGGACCACCAGTGGGCGCTACTCGCCACGACCCCCGGGTCATGGCTGTTGTACGGGGCTCCTGCAGGATAACTACCTGCTAGTTACTGGCGCCGCGACCCAGAAACCGGCACGTATTCGACCCCGGCAACCCCGGTCTCGTCGCACGGGGTCCATAACAATCCCCCTCGGGCCAGGGGACCCTCCATGGACGCTGTGCTCCTCGCCGGGGGCTACGCCACCCGGCTCTGGCCACTGACCCGCACCCGACCGAAGATGATGCTCCCGCTCGGCACGGGGACGGTGATGGACCGGGCGCTCTCGGCGCTGGAGGCGGAGGAGCGAGTCGACACCGTGTACGTCAGTACGAACGCGCGCTTCGAGGCGGAGTTCGCGCGGTTCCTCGACCGGAGCGACTACACGAAACCGGTGCTCTCCGTGGAGGAGACGACCGGCGAGGCCGAGAAGCTGGGGGTCGTCGGCGCGCTCGCACAGCTCGTCGACCGGGAGTCCGTTGACGACGACCTGCTCGTGGTCGCGGGGGACAACGTGGTCGGGTTCGACCTTGAGTCGTTCCTCGACTTCTTCGAGCAGACGGGAACGACGACGCTCGCGGCCTACGACGTCGGCTCGAGGGAGGCCGCGAGCGCGTACGGTCTCGTCGAGACCGACGGGACACGCGTCGTGGACTTCCAGGAGAAACCGGCGGACCCACGGAGCACGCTCGTCTCCATCGCCTGCTACGTGTTCCCCCGACCCGTCGTCGGCCTCCTCGACCGCTACATCGAGGCCGGGGAGGACCCTGACGAACCCGGCTGGTTCGTCCAGTGGCTCCAGGACCGGCGGTCGGTCCACGCCTACACCTTCGACGAGCAGTGGTTCGACGTCGGCACACCGGAGAGCTACCTCGACGCGGTCGAGTGGACGCTGGAGGGCGACGTGACGGTCGCCTCCGACGCCGAGGTGGTCGACTCCGAGCTGGGCCCCAACGTCCATGTGCTCCCCGGGGCCACCGTCGTCGACAGCGAGCTCAGGTCGACCGTCGTCTTCCCGCAGGCGGAGGTACGGAACGCCTCCCTCGACCGGTCGCTGGTCGACGAGCACGCCCAGATCACGGACGTCGACCTGCAGGGCTCGCTGGTCGGTCAGTACACCGCGATTCCAGGTGCGTGACACCTGAGCGGACCAGCCTGCATCTGACCAGACGGCTTCCGACCCCACCGGTTACTGACTGGTTTCCGGTCGGGGAGACAGATACGGGTGGAATAACAAACAGCGGGCTCGGCGAACGCGTCGGTGTGTTCCGTATCGTTCGCCGGTCGCGAAGCCCCGCGTGGCACGTACCGAGACGTGGTCGCCGTCCCCTGGCTGGTCGCTCCCCGGTGAGTGCGAGCCGCGGTCGCGACCAGCCATGACCGAGACGAGCGTCGTCATCAGGTCGTTCAACGAGGCCGACACCATCGAACGGGTGCTCGACGCGGTCGAGGCGCAGGCCTACAGAGACTTCGAGGTCGTGCTCGTCGACTCCGGGTCGACCGACGGCACCCTCGACGTGGCGGCCCCGCGGGTGGACACCGTGGTCGAGATCGACCCGCGTGACTTCACCTTCGGCTACTCGTTGAACGTTGGCTGTGACGCCGCCGAGGGTCGGTTCCTCGCGTTCCTTTCCGCACACGCCATCCCGACTGACGAGCACTGGCTCGGACCGATGGTCGAGAACCTCCGCGACGACGACGTTGCGATGACGTACTCGAGACAGCGCGGCGTCGAGTCGACGAAGCTCCCCGAGGAGCGCCACTTCAAGGAGCTGTTCCCCGACGAGCGGAAGGTCCAGACGCCGCCGGACTACTTCGCGAACAACGCCAGCTCCGCCATCGAGAAGTCGCTCTGGGAGCAACACCAGTTCGACGAGTACCTCACCGGGCTGGAGGACATCGAGTGGGCGAAGCACTTCATGGACCGGGGCTACGTCGTCGTCTACGAGCCTGAGGCCTGCATCTACCACATCCACGACGAGAGCTGGGAGCAGGTTTTCACACGATTCGAACGCGAGGCCATCGCGGCCCGCGAGATCGGCGTGCGTTCGCCCGGCGATGCGGTCCACGAGTACGCGAGACTCCCCGTCGACATCGTCGGCGACGTGCTCGCGGCGGTCCGCCGCGGCGAACTCGACGGCGAGACGCTCCGGAACGTCCTCGGCTTCCGCTTCCATCAGCGTCGGGGAGCGGCGACCGGCCTCCGCGCGGAGCCCGAACTGCAGGAGAACCGTTACGAGTTCTTCTACGGCGGCGCGAACGAGCACGTCGTCGTCTCCGAGCCCGGCGTCGCGTCGGTCGAGCGGGAGCCACTCCCCGCGGTCAAGCCGAACGACGTCCTCCTCGCGGTCACCCACGTCGGCGTCAGCGACGACGACCTCGCGCTCTACCACGGTGAATCGCCACCGGTCGAGACGGACACGTACCCCGTCACCCCCGGCAGGGAGTACGTCGGTCGCGTCGTCGATGCCGGCGCGAACGTCGACCGGGTCGCCGAGGGCGAGGTGGTCGTCGGGGAGGCCACGCTCCACTGCGAGACCTGCGAGCACTGCACGAACGGAGACCGTGGCCGCTGTCCGGACCGGCAACGCCTCGGAATCGACGTCGACGGCAGCTACAGCCACTACCTCGTCGTCCCGTCCGACCACGTCCACGCCGTGCCGTCGTCGCTGACCCACCCGACCGCGACGCTGGCCCGGCCGCTCGCGACGGTCCTCGACGGTCTCGAACGGGTCGGCGGGCTGCAGAACGGGCAGTCCAGGGTCGCCGTGCTCGGCGGCGGGCTGCTCGGCAACCTCTCTGCCAGCCTGCTCGCGAGCGAGGGGAGTGACGTGACCGTGTTCGAGGACCGCTCGACCTTCCGTGATGCCCTCCCCTCATCGGTCCACGCCCGGGGCGCGGCGGCCGGCCAGCTCACCGCGTTCGACCTCGTACTGGAGACTGGCGGGTCGACCGCCTCGCTGGATGCGGCGGTCGGCTCCGCCGCGCCCCGGGTCGTCCTGCTCGGTGCACCCTACCCCGACGAGTCGCTGACCGCAGACGGCGGTGCCGCACTCGACCGCGACGTGACCGTGGCGACGGTCGTCGACCCGTCACCCTCACAGTACGATGCGGCGCTCGACCGGCTAACCGAGCTTCGGGCCGACGGGTTGACGGGCCAGGTGCTGCCGTTCGAGGAGTACGAACGGGCCTGGGCGGCGGCGGACCGGGAGCTCCGGACCGTCCTCTCGGTCAACGGGCGCTGAGGGACCAGATTCCGAGGCGTGACCGGTTGGGACTCAGGCGTGCCCGTCGGTCCCTCCGTCGCTGACCGCCGGCGCCTGTTCCATACTGGCGGCCTCCCCGAGCGCCTCCAGGATGCGGACAGTGTCCCGTGCCTCCTCGAGGGTGACGGGTGGCGCCCGACCCTCCCGGAGCGCGCGCTGGTGGGCGTCGATCTGCTCGTAGTGGCTCCGGTTCGGAATCGGCGGCTCGTCGTTCATCCTGGCGTCGTACAGTTCGGCGAGACGCCCCCCGACCTTCCCGACGACGTTCCGGGTGGCGCCGAGTCCGAGCCCGGCGTTCGACCGCAGGAAGTCGAGGACGCCGACCGAGTTGTCCTCGTTCGCGACGCGGTCGGTGAACAGGCCGCCGCGGATGAAGTCGATGGTGAGCTCGGCGTTCCGTCCGTGGACGAGCAGCTGGTCCTTCGAGGTCGAGCCCGTGAGCACCTTGATGGTGACGAGCCGGTCACCGCTGCCGTCGAGCGCCTCGAGCGCCACGCCGTCGAAGGCCACGTCGTCGTAGCCGCCGTAGTTCTGGGTCGTCACGCACGAGACCTCGCCCAGCCCGTCGACGAACGCGAGCGGGAGGTACGCCTGATGGGCGATGCCCTCGCCAATCTCGCCGCCGGGCAGGCCGAACACCCAGTCGCCGCGGTCGCTCAGACTCAGGTCCCGTGGCTCACCGAACAGCATCGTCACGGAGACGGGGTCGCCAATCTCGCCGCGGTCCACCTTCTTCCGGGCCTTCGTGACGAACGGCGTGAACAGCTTGTTGTGGACGACTGAGGCGGTCGTCCCGGTCTCCTCGCTGATGCGGGCGAGCTCGTCGACCGCCTCGACGGAGTCGGCTGCGGGTTTCTCGACGAGCACCGGGATGCCCGCCTCGAGGACGGGTTCGGCGACGGCGACGTGCGTGTGGGGTGGCGTGCAGACGTGGACCGAGTCGAGCGACTCGGCGGCGAGCATCTCGTCGAGGTCCCTGTAGCGCGCCACGTCGGCGTCCACGTCCACCGACCGGAGCCGCGACTCGTCTGCGTCGCAGACGGCGACGAGCCCGAGGTCCGGGTGCGCCTCGACCACGGGGACGTGGATCTGACTCCCGGCGATGCCACAGCCGACGACGGCGGTCTGGAGTTCCCTCATGGGGGACCACACCGGGTTCGGCCGTTTCGTAATAGCGGCGTTACCGGCCGAGCGACGAATCAGGAGTCCAGGGGGCCGTGGCGTTCCGGCTCACCGGTCGCCGACCGGACCATTCGCGTCAGCCCCTCACGAAGCCCGACCGAGGGTTCCCAGTCGAGGTCGCGCCGGAGCCTCGTCGCGTCGGCGAAGATGCCGAACTGGTCGCCCGGCGTGCCGTCTGTCACCTCCACGGGCCCGCGATCGCCGTCGTACACCTCGCCCATCGTCTCGAGGAGTTCGTCGACGGTCACCCGCTCGCCGCGCCCGAGGTTGTACGTCTCGCCGTAGGTGGCCTGTTCGTCGAGAGCCCGGACCCACGCGTCGACGACGTCGTCGACGTAGACGAAGTCCCGGAAGCGGTCGAGTGGCCCCTTCACGACGATGGGGCCGTCGTCCAGGCAGAACGAGAGGAAGATGCTCACCATGCCCTGTTTCATGTTCGTCATGTTCTGTCCGGGGCCGTAGACGCTGAACAGCCTGAAGACGGTCGTCTCCGTCCCGAGATTGTCGAACAGCCGGACGTACGCCTCGGCGCCGCGCTTGCCCGCGGCGTAGAACGTCTTCGGGTCCGACGGGTGGGACTCGTCGACCGGCAGGTACCGCGGGTCGCCGTAGATGCTCATCGAGCTCGCGTACAGGAGGCGGTCGATGTCCCGCTCGCGGCACCACCGCAGCAGCTCGAACGTCCCGGTGACGTGGCTCTCCAGATCCGCGGCGGGGTCGTCGAAGGACGCCTCACCGGAGGACTGCCCGGCGAGGTGGAACACGGCGTCGACGTCGGACACGCTCTCGACCTCCTCGTACGTCGCGGGGTCCGCGGTGTTCCCCGCGACGAGCGTCGCACCCGCCGGGACGTTCTCCCGTCCGCCCGTCGAGAGGTTGTCGACCACGACGACCTCCCGGCCGGTATCGAGCAGTCGCTCCGCCATCGCGGAGCCGATGAACCCGGCCCCGCCGGTGACGAGCACCGTCTCTGTTGTCATCCGTTCCGACTGGTCACCGGGACCGGTTAGTAAGTCGGCCGTGATTCGGGTGTTGCCCGGGTAGGCCGCGCTTAGCTCGTCGCAGGCACATGCTGCAGTCGTCGCTCGTCGAGTCGCTCGCGGATCCGGTCGAGGACGAGCTCCGTCGAGCTCGACCCGTCGACCTCGAACGCCGAGGGCGTGTAGCAGAACCGGCGGAGGTACTCCCGCTGGGTCTCGATGGACCGTTCGGCCGCGGCCCGGTCGAGGTCCTCGGTCCCCGGCCGGACCTGTACGATGTGCCGGTGGGTGAACGGCTCGAACGCCTGGTGGGTCTCCGTGTCGTCCCACGGCACCGTCAGTACGCCACAGACCTTCCCCTGGACGACCCCCTCGAAGAGCGCGGTAGAGTGGCTCGCGAGGATGACGTCGTAGTTCGCGATGTCGGCTGCGAGGCTCGGCTCCTCCGAGACCGCGACCTGCTCCCGGTAGCGGTCCATCTTGGCTGTGGAGTCCTTCGGGTGCGGGCGGACCGTCACGTCGGCGATCTCGTCCAGTCGGCCGAGGCGGTCGACGTGCCAGTCGAGGTTCTCCTCGGTCCAGAAGCCGCTCTCGTAGGTCTGCTGGGAGAGGTAGAGCACCGAGTCCGTCCGCGGTTCGTACGGCTGGATGCCGCCGTCGAACTCCGGCGACCCCGTCACCGTCACCGGTGTCGTGCCGTCGCAGGGGTACTCCTCGCGGAGCGCGGCGATGCGACGCTGGAAGAACGTCCCCATCGTCAGCACCTCGCCGACGAAGGGGTTGGTGTAGACGGAGAAGCCGTACGGGTAGAGCAACCGTCGCTTCAGCCGCTCCAGCGGCGGGAGCACCGGGTCGAAGCTCGGCGAGAGGACGCCGTTGCGCACCGCTAGCACGCTCGCGTCGAGGTTGTTCGGATACACGCCGTGCTGGAGGACGAGCGTCTCGACGCCGCGCTGGCCCGCGTCCCGGATGAGATGCCGCAGGAACGGGATGGAGTCCATCGCAGCCACGAGGACGTCCGGGTCGACTGCGTCGAGGTATCCCGCGGTGTCGTAGAACGGCCGGTGCGAGAGCCGGTCGACGAGGAGCTTCTGCACCATCGCGTCGCGGAGCCCGTCGGGGAACCGGCTGAACACTGGCTCGTCCCGCTTCATGAACGATTCGGCCAGCCGGTGGTCGTGCCGTCGGTGGACCTCGGCCGAGACGCGGCGACCGCTCTCCGGCGGGTACAGCGAATCGAGCCAGAGGACCTCGCAGTCGACGTGGTCGTCACCTTCGAGGGCCTCGACGAGCGGTCTCAGCGCGTTGTAGCTGGTCGTGTCCTCGATGGCGAAGGCGACGGTGCCTGCTGCTGGCATCCCCGGCGCTTCGCCCCCGAACGACATTGGAATGCACCGGGAACGTCGAGTAAGCAACTGCTACCCGACAGTTCGCGCTCGCTCTCGCTCCTCGGGGTCCGTCCGGTCGCGCCAGACGAGCCCCTCGTAGAACCCCGCGAGCCGGTCGACGCTCCGCCCCCAGGCGTACCGCTCGCGGGCCAGGGTCCGGGACGCCTCGCTGAGCCGCCGACCGAGCTCATCGTCGGTCACGACCTGGGCGACGGCGTCCACGAACGACTCGTCCACGTCGGCGACGACGAGCGCGTGCTCGCCGTCCACGAGCTCGATCCCCTCAGCGCCCTTCTCGGTTGTGACGATCGGTAGGCCGACACCGAGGTAGTCGAACACCTTCGTCTTCGTCCCGCCGCCGTGACGGATGGGAACCACGGCGGCGTCGGCGGCTGCGAGGGTCCCGTACAGGTCCTCGACGAAGCCCGCCGTGGTCACCGCGGAGTCGTCGACCGCCGGCATCCCGTCGCCCACCAGGAGCAACTGGACATCGACGCCGCGGTCGCGGAGTCCCGGCACCACCCGTTCCACCAGCGCCGACACGGCTTCCCGGTTCGGCGGGTGCGAGTACGAGCCGTGGAACACCAGCGTTGGACGGTCGTCGAGCCCCAGTTCGCGTCGTCTCTCGGCCGGGTCCGCGAGGGTCGCCGGCTCCGGGACGGTCGTCCCGGTCGGCACCGCCAGAATCCGGTCCGGGTCGACACCGAACCGCCGGACGAAGGTCTCCCGGTCGCGCTCGCTGACCGTCGTGACGTAGTCGGCGGCGGCGAGCGAGACCCGCTCGATGCGCGGGATGAGCCGAGAGCCGACGAGCCGCTTGTAGACCGGGAGTGTCGGGTCGTCCACGTCGCGAGCGTGCTCGGCCTCGACGTTCTGGGCGGCGTAGACGACCGCGGCCTCGTGGCCGCCTGCCCTAACGGCGAGTTTGCTGGCGACGACACCCTTGGGGAGCGCGACGTGGAGCACGTCGAACGGCTCGCTGTCGAGGGCGCGACGGACGGCACGCAGGAACAGCGGATTCAGGTCCGTCAGGTAGCCCGGTCCGAACCGGTCGAAACCGTACGCGGCGTCCACCCAATCCGGTGGCTCGGCAGCGAACTCGGCGGGACAGAGGACCGAGACGCGGTGACGGTCGGCCAGCCGGGAGGCCAGTTCGTGCAGGCGCGCGCCGGTCCCGGTCGTGGGTTCGAACACGTCGTGCGACGGTGAGACGACCAGTAGTCGGAGCGGGGTCCCGCGGGTCACCCCCGGCCGTTCCGGCGCGCCGGCAATAGCTATGCAGCCGGTACCCGGAGTAGGGTTCGGTAAAACGAGCTTACTGGGTGCCTAAGACAGTCGATATCGGCGTTTGACTGGTTGGCTTGAAGTAGCTGGAAGGTGAACGTGCGGGCACCGAATGTCCTCCCCATTCGAGGATGTCGACGGTGGACTGGATGCCCTCCCGGAACGACGGTTCGAGGCCGCGGTAGCCGCCGTACTGCTTGGTTTCGTGGTCGGTTTCATCGGCGACGTGCCGCTGCTCAGGCCGGTGGCGGGAACGCTGCTTATCCTCGTGGTCCCGGGCCTGCTCGTCCTCTCGATACTCGGGGTGCGACTCGACCGCGCGGAGTCGGCGGTGTACGTCGTCGGGTCGAGCATTGCGGTGGTCCTCCTCTTCGGGATTCTCAGCAACGAACTGCTGACCGGGCTGTTCGATCCGGTCACCTCGCTCGAACCCTTCGCCCCGGTGACGCTCGCGGCCGGGTTCACCGGTCTCGGGCTCGTCGGGTTGGTGCTGGTCTGGCTCTCCGGCACCGTGCCGCGGTTCCCCCGGCTGGCCATCCTCGACGACCGGGACGTACGCTTCCTCTTGTTCGGGCTGCACCTGCCGTTGCTCTCCGCGCTGGCCGCCGTCGCCTTCCTCGTCCTTGGGACCAACCTCCCGTGGATAGCGGCGATGGCCCTCGTCTCGCTCGTCCCGCTCTGGGTGGTCGTCCGCCGCACGCCGCGCCCGCATCGCTGGCTCGGCCTCTGGTGTGTGGGGCTGGCCCTGTTCTACCAGGTCACGCTCTCGACGGTGTACTTCTCGGGTGGTGACGGCTCCATCGAGTACTTCTTCGGGCACCTCACGCTGACCCACGACAGCTGGTTCGTGGGGTTCGAGGCGACGAAGGCGTCGCTGCTGAGTCTGACAGTCTTCCACCCGACGGTCTCGGCGGTGACGGGACTACCGCTGCGCTGGGCCATCAAGCTCGTCTACCCGCTCGTGTTCGCGTTCGCGCCGGTCGCCATCTACCTGTTTCACCGGCGTCACGTCAGCGACACGACCGCGCTGCTCTCGGCGGTGGTGCTGCTGTTCCTGCACCCCTTCTTCAACCTGCTCGCCCAGAACACGCGGACCGGGCTCGCGATCTTCTTCCTGTTCTCGTTCGCGCTGGTCGTCGTCGACGACTCGCTCCAGCCGCTCGCGCGGGGCCTGCTCTCGGTGCTGTTCCTGGGCGGTATCGTCGTCTCGCACTACGGCGTGTCCGCGATGTTCCTCGGACTGGCCGGGGTGGCGTACGTCCTGACCCGGGCCGACGACGTGGTCGGGTGGGCACACGTCGACCGGCCGGCGGTGTTCTCGCTCTCCACGGTCGCGTTCCTCGGTGTCGGCTTCTTCGCGTGGTACCTCTTCACCGCCACCGGGACGAACTTCTACAAGCTCGTCGGGGTGTTCGTGCAGGACGTGTTGTTCGGCTTCTCCGACTTCTTCTCCAGCGAGTCCAACAGCGTTCAGGCGGTCACCCGCCCGCAGGGCGACTCGTTGACGTTCCAGCTCATCAAGGCCCAGTTCATCGGTCTGACGCTGCTCGGCGGCATCGGGCTCGCCCGGACCGTGCTGGCCGCACCGCTGCTCTCGCGGCTGCTCGGCGACCGGTTCCCCTGGCTCGACTCGCTCCGGCGCTCGGTGGCCCCGGACGACGCGATCGTCCACCCCGTCGCCGTCGCCTTCGCCTTCGGTGGCGCCATGCTCCTGTTCGTCTCGTTCACGCCCGTCTCCATCGTCGGCGTGGCGCGCATCTACGCGGTCGCGGGACCGTTCATCGTGCCGTTCGGCGTCGCCGAGGCACGGCGGTTCCTCACCTGGCTGTTCGGCAACCGGACGTCGCTGCCGGCGCCACCGTCGGACTCCCTGCTCGCGGTGGCGTTCGCGGGAATGCTGCTGGTGAACGCGGGCGTTATGTCGGCCGCCATCACCCACGACCGTTCGCCACAGCCGCACTTCGACCGCGAGTACATCCTCGAGGACGGCAGCGAGCGCGAGGTGTACCACTACTACCGGAGCTTCACGCCGCCGTCGGACGTCGCGGCGACGCGCTGGGCGATCGACCACCGGGCGGCGGGTACCACCATGTTCTCCGGCATCCGCCACGGCGGCTACGAGGCGAACCTCGTCTCGACGCAGTACGGGACGTATCACCCGCCGGGGCCGCCCTACCAGCCGTTCACGTGTGAGGCGTACCGGACCACCCGCGGCTACTTCATCGACTCCGAGTACCAGAACCGCGAGGGACAGATCAATCTCGTCTACAGCTCCGAGGGGTCGTACCCGTACATCCGGTTCACGGACCTGTCGACCCTTCGCCTCTCGGACCGGACCAAGGTGTACGACAACGGAATCTCGTCGGTGTACTACAGTGACGGGGTTCCGACGAGGGAACCGGCGTGTGGAGGCTGACACCGGCGGCGAAGAGATCAGTGGGGGCCGCGGACGTGGTCACTGAGCCAGGTCCTGAACGTACTCCACGTAGCCGTCTGGGCCCCGTGTGACGGCTCGTTCGGTGTGGATGCGTCCCCGGCCGGTCCGCGCGTAGATGTCGCTGAGCTTCGATGCCGTCTCGTTGTCCGGGAACTCCAGGACTGCGAGCCAGTCGTACTCGCCGTGCAGGACGTAGAAGTTATCCGGGTCGAAGCTCCCGCCAATCTCCTCGGTGATCTCGACGAACTGTCTCACTGTCTCGGGACCCTGCTCCATCGCGTCGTAGCCCTCGGGGTGAGCGCCTCGAGTGCGAAGTAGGTTGGCATGCTCTGTCTCGCCTCCGTGGCCGCCGATTCGCCCGGAGCGGCCGCGGGTAGAGCTCCGCGAACACGGGTGTTGAAAGTTAACACGCCTGTCACGACGTCGATGTCAGCCGTCCGCCTCGTCGCCCGGATCGTCGTCACCTTCGCCGTCGGCACGGATCGCACCGACCGCCTGTTCCTCACGTGCCGTCTCGATGCGTTCGAGGAGCGTCACGCACCTGATGCCGTCCGCGGCGGTGACCGGCGGCTCGCGGTCGTAGACGATGGCGTCGACGAACTGCTCGATGAGCGCGTAGTGCCCCGGTGCAGCGTACTTGCTTCCGGGGCCCCGCTGGTCGAGCGCGTAGCCGAGCACGTTCCCGACGGTGCTGGTGACGAGCTGTCCGGCGGCCATCGCGTTGTCCGCGACGATGGAGACCGGCGAGCGGTCGACGGTGCTGTACTCGATGGCGGTGTAGTTGAACAGGTCGACGACGGCGAGTCGCTCCTCACCGATGACGGTCGCGCGCTTCGACGGGATGGCGTGCTCGGAGGCGGTGATGGTTCCGCTCAGGCCGACCCGGTCGTCCTCCGAGAGCGCGACAGTGACCCCGAGGACGTCGCCGTCGTCGGTCGTGCTCGTGATGGTCACGTCGGCGTCCGATACGTCGTCCATGAAGTGCGTGACGAGGTAGACCGGGTGCGGTAACCGGTCGCCGATGGGGCCACCGTGGGACTGTTCGGTCCAGCCGCGGTGAGGGGCATCCGGGTTCGGCTGGCCACCGAGGAACGAGCGCACGGTGACGAGGTCGCCGTACGCCCCGTCGGCCACGCGCTCCATGACGGCGCGCATCGGGTCGAAGAAGAGGTTGTTGTGGACGACACAGAGCTTCTTCCCCGTCTCCTCGGCGACCGCCTGCATCTCCTCGCACTCCGCGACCGTCATCGCCATCGGCTTCTCCACGAGGACGTGCGAGCCACCCCGGAGCGCGCGCTTCGTCAGATCGGCGTGGGTGAACACCGGCGTGTTCACGTGGACGATGTCGGGGAGGTGCTCGTAGGCCTCGTCGACGTCGTCGTACCAGGGAACGTCCTGCTCGACGCCGGCGGCCCGGGCCGTCTCGGTGTCGAGGTCGCAGACCCAGGCGAGTTCCACCCTGTCGAGTGCCTCGACGACGGGGAAGTGGTACTGCTTCGACGCCTTCCCACAGCCGACGATACCGACCGTCAGCACGGGAGACCACCCACGAAGCGGAGTTCGTCGCGGTACTCTGTCGCTCTCGTCTCCCAGCTCAGCTGTTCGGTGGCGTAGGTTCGTGCGTTCATGGAGTCTCTCGTGTTCGGCTGTTCGAGGTACGTTGCTGCCGACGAAGCGGCCGTCGTCGGGTGATCGAAGTCCAGCACCCGACCGCAGTCTGCCTCGTCGACGAACCGGTGCACCGGAAGGTCCGAGACGAGCGCCGGGAGCCCCGACGCCAGCGCCTCGTACAGGGCCAGCGGTTCGCCCTCGTACCGCGACGGGAGGACGAAGTAGTCCGCCGCCGCGTAGATGGCCGGCTTCTGCTGTTCCTCGACGAACCCCAGCAAGTGGACGTCCGGGAGGTCGTGCTCTGCGACGAACCGCTCGACAGCCTCCCTGCGAGGCCCGTCGCCAGCGAGGACGAGCGAGCACGGTACACCGTTGCGCTCCCGGAGTGCCTCGTAGAACCGCAGCAGCGACAGGGGCCGTTTCTGCTCGGTCAGGCTCCCCAGCGAGAGCAGTCTGATGGGCTCCCGGCCCGGCGACGTCGGCGAGTAGTCGCCGTCCGCCGTCGAATCGGCGTCGCGCCCGTCGACGGCTCCGTCCGGTGGGTAGACGCCCTTTCCACCGCCGTCCGGTTCCGAGACGGTCCGTTCGATGCGGGCCGGGGCGAGCATGGGGTACCGCTCCCGGTCGAGGTCGGCGACCCGCTCGGGCGCGAACCGGGTCACGTCCACGCCGTTGCCGACGTATCGGACCCGTTCGGGTGGGAGACCAGCCACCCGGAGCTCGCCGACCACGTCGCGGGCGACGCCCGTGTAGCGCAGTCCCGGCTTCGTCCGGATGCCTCGATTCTCGATGGCACCGAAGAACCGGTAGTACAGCCGGGATAGCCCGTCGTGGTAGTCGGCCTTCGCGCCGCGGAGGTGGTTGTGGTAGGTGACGAGACAGTGCTCGGCGGCCGCCTCCGGGAGCAGCGGGAGCAGCCGCGGGTTGTGGAGCCAGACGGCGTCGTACTCGGCGTGCTCCCGGGCGAGTCGATGGTACGCCCGCACCCAGAAGCCGAGGATCGCGTAGCCGAGGTAGGCCGGTTCGAGGTCGCGCAGACGGTCGGTCATGGCCGCCGAGCCGACGGTACTGACCGTCACGCCGTCCGGGACCGGCATGGACGGCCGTGTCAGGTAGTGGTACTCGTCGGCCGGGCTCCCGTCGTCGTCGCCCACCAGCGCCGACAGCACGTCGTGGACGACGTGTTTCACGCCGAGCGCTGCCGTGGAGACGACGAGGACCCGCATCACGGTCCTCCGCGGGGAGCGACGGCCCGCCGTGGGCCGGTGTCGTCGAGCTCCGCGGCCGCGTCGCGGATAGCGAGCTGTTCTCGTTCGTGGGCGAGTCGGCGGCTGGCGAGGGTCGCCAGTAGCTCGTCGACGGGCTCGTCCTCCCCGTACAGGTTCGTCCGTTCCCCCGGGTCGCTGGCGAGGTCGTAGCACTCCCGCCGGCTGCCGTCGTCGGCGTCGACCTGGAGGAACTTCCGGTCCCGTGCACGGACCGCGGTGAGGTTCCGGCCGAGGCGGCCGTCGTACTCGGTGGCCACCGCCCAGTCGTCGCCGTCCGGTAGCTCCGCGCCGCGGCTCGCGGCGTCGACGATCTCGGGAATCCTGGCCAGCGAGAGGGGGCGTTCGACCGTCCGTGACTCGATGCCGGGGCCGCCCACGACCATCGGGACGTGGACGTTCTCCTCGTAGAGGTCGGCGAACAGGTGGCCGTAGACGCCGCGCTCGCAGAACGCCTCGCCGTGGTCGGCGTGGACGACGAAGACGGGGTCGAACTCGTCGAGCCGCTCGCGGAGCTCGGCGACGAACCGGTCGCCGTAGCGTAGCGCGTCGTCGTACAGGTCGACAATCTTCCGGACTTGCTTCTCGGAGAGGTCGAGACCCGTCTCGTCCATGATGCGGTTGCAGAGCCAGTTGTAGCGGTACTGGTCGAGCGCGTTCGACCACCGGCGGTGGCCCCGCGGAGTGATGTACGGGAAGTGGGTGTCGAGCGAGAACGCCCACAGGAAGAAGGGCTCGTCGTCGGGGCGCGAGCGCACCCAGTCCTCGATGTCGTCGACGTAGGTGTCCCACGTCTTGAACGCCTCCTGCCGGCGGACGAAGTTGCGGGCGTTCCGGAGCGCGGTGAACGCGCTCGAACTCCCGAGGTGGTTCGAGAAGACGCGCTGGTACCAGCCCGTGGTGAACAGGAAGTCCTCGTAGTGGTCGAAGCCGCGGTCGAAGCCGTAGTACCGGGAGGCGTAGGCGTTCGGGTTGAACGCGGCCGTCGCGTAGCCCCGCTCCGAGAACGACTCGGCGAGGGTGCCGTGCCTGCGGAGGTGGCTCCGCGAGTGTCGAGGGTCGGAGACGCGTTCGCGGACGACGAGCGGTTCGCCGGTCAGGATACCGGCCATCGATGGGTTCGTCCGGGAGGCGGGCGCGATGGCGTTCTCGTAGCAGGTGCCGTCGGCCGCCAACCGGTCGAGCGTCGGTGTCGTGTCGCGGTCGTAGCCGCCGAACCCGCAGTGGTCCGCGCGGACGCTGTCGAAGGTGAGGAGGACGACGTTCCGTCGGCGTTCGTCCGTGCGCCCGCTCACGTCGCCTCGACCCCGTCCATTACGAGCAGCTCCGCGAGCCCGTCGACCAGCCCGACCGTCGGCGTCCAGCCCGTCACCGACGACATCCGCTCGATGTCGGCCTGGAGGTGCGGCCGGTCCGAGGCGCGAACCCGCTCCTGGTCCTGCGTGACCTCGATGTCCTCGCCGAGCGCGAGCGAGACGGCCTCCACGACCGCCCGGACGGAGTGGGCGTCGCCGGTGCCGACGTTGAGCGCCGGGGGGGCGTCGTCGGCGTGGTCGACGAGCCGCTGGAGGGCGCGGCTCACGTCCCGGACGTGGACGTAGTCCCGACGCGGGGTGAGGTTGCCGAGCTCGACCGTCCGGCTGCCGTCGCGGAGCTGGTCGAGGATGGCCGGGATCAGGTGCGGGTTCGTCTCGCCCGGGCCGTACACGTTGAACAGCCGCGCGGAGACGGTGTCGACGTCCGTCCGCTCCCCGAACAGGTTCACGAGCTCCTCGCCGACGAGCTTCGACTTGCCGTAGGGGTCCATCGGCCCCGGTCGAACGTCCTCCGAGAGCGGCCCGTCGAGCGGGGGGTACACCGCCGCCGAGGAGACGTTGACGACCGTCTCCAGCGTGTCGAGCGTCCGCGCCGCGTCGAGCAGCGTCCGCGTCCCCAGCACGTTCACGTCGTACGTCTCGCCGGGGTGTTCGTCGCAGTACGGGACGTAGTGGATGGCCGCCATGTGGACGATCGCGTGGGGGTCGTACGACTGCAGGGCGGGCTCCAGTTCGCGCGACCGGACGTCGACCTCGTCCACCGTGACGCCGGCCGGGAGTCGGTCCGGGCTGCCGACCGAGCAGTCGTCAACGACGTGGACGTCGTGACCTGCTTCGACGAGGTCGGTGACGAATCGAGTGCCGACGAAGCCGGCACCGCCGGTGACGAGGATGCGCTTCGATGACTGGCTCATTCGGCTCATCATTCCAGAACCGATAGTTTGAGTATAGGCCTGCTACCTGCTGGATTGGGTGAGAACGGCGGAGTACGTGTCCGTTACCCGGTCGACGATGACGTCCCAGTCGTGTCGCCGGCCGAACTCGCGGGCGTTCTCGGAGAGGCGCTCGCGCTTTCCCTCGTCGGTGACGATTCGCCGGATAGCGTCGGCGATGGCCTGGGGGCCGGGGTCGACCACGTAACCGGTGACGCCGTCCTCGACGACGGCCGTGCTGCCGTTCTCCGGGGCGTCGACGACGATGCTCGGGACGCCGCAGGCGGCGGCCTCCAGAATCGTGTTCGGGAACCCTTCGCGGACGGACGGGAGGACGAACGCGTCGGCGGTTGCGAGGTTCGCGACCACGTCGTCGTCGGCCTCGACGAAGCCGAGGAAGTCGACGGCGTCGGCCACGCCGACCGATTCGGCGTGGGCCTCCAGCGCCTCGCGCTCGGGGCCGTCGCCGACGACGACGGTCCGGGGAACGCGCCCCAGGTCGTCCGCGAGGATCGCCAGCGCGTCGAGCAGCCAGTCGACGTGCTTGTGCTGGGAGAGCCGCCCGACGTAGGCGAGTTCGTACGGCATGTCGACCGGTTCGATGGCACGCAGACGGTCGAAGTCGACGCCGTTCGGGACGACGGAGACGCCCCGGTCCCGGCCGATGTCCCGCAGGTCATCGCGGATGGCCTCCGAGATGGCGATGACGTGCGGCGGGAGGTCCACGCTCACCCGCTCGACGAGGCGGCCGCCGTAGCCCTTCCAGCCGACGTACTCGTTCCAGTACGGCCCCCAGACCTCGTACCAGGTGGCGATGAGGCGGGACCGGCCGAGCATATCGTGGAGCTTCGCGGTGAACAGCGGGAAGTAGGGGAACTGCTGGCAGTCGACCACGTCGAACTCCTCGCGTAACAGCGGTCGGGTGACCGCGGCAGCGAACTTCATCGCCTGCGGAATCGAGCGCCGGCCGTCGGTGTACAGGTCGAACGGCTCGCAGACGCCGTGGAAGGTGATGCCCTCGCGCTCCATCACGCTGGGGCCGTCCCAGTACTGCATCCCGTAGAGGTGTACGTCGTGGTCGTCGGCCATGCGGCGGGCGATCTCCCAGACGCGCTTCTGTGCGCCGCCCTTCTCCCACGGGTACACCGCGTCGTAGACGTACGCTACGCGCATGGGTCCTCCTCGAAGTAGCTGCGGCCGACGGCGACGGTGACGAGCAGGAGCACGCTCGCCACGCCGATGCCGTCGATGAACGTGTACTCGCGCTGGTCGGTTGGGACCGGTGTGGCTTCGAGGGCCACGATGGGTCCGTGAATCGACACCGGCAGGAGGCCGTCGCCGAACGTGAGCACCGCCGGGAACCGGAGTCCGACGCCGCTCTCGACCACGGGATACAGGAGGGTCACGGGTCCGCCGTCGAGCAGGTCGAGCACGAGGTGGCTGGCGAGGAACGCGGTCGCGAGCGTCGCCAGCACCCTGGTCCCCCGCACGACGTGCTCGATTCCGAACAGCGCGAGCGAGAGCGGGACGAGGACGAGCAACGACTGGAACAGCCCCTCGGTGCCGACCAGCTTGTCCACGTCCGGGAACAGGGTGAACGCACCCATCGCCAGTTTCGGTGGCGAGCGGAGCACGCTCGGCGCGATGGCGACCGTCGCCGCGAGCGGCAGGCAGACGTGTGTCAGGAAGTCCATTGACGCCGCCTCACGATTCGAGGTAGCCGAGCGATTCGAGCCGGTCGCGCACCTCGCGCTCGTCGACATCCTCGCCGCCGGTGGACTCGTCGTCGTCGACCTCGTCGAGCACCGCCGTCAGGACGTAGTCGACGTACCCCTCGACCGATTCGAACTCGGTGTGTGGGAGCCGGTCGTCGATACGAGCCGCGACTGACGGGGACAGCCGCACGTCTCTGGTGTCGGACATCGGTTGCCCGAAGAGGGGGCAGCGGAGGCTTCGTAATACTCCACTTTCCACCGGTACGCCGAGGTTTCGGGGTGGTAGTCCCGAACGGCTCCGACGGTCACTCACCCATCCGTCGTGGCTCAGTCACTCGATTCGGTCACATTCACCCAGATGCGGACCGAGAGGTCCGGTTGGCCAGTCGTCTCGTCCCCGGTCCAGAGCCGAACCAGAAATCGCTGCCGGCCGGGTGGACCCTCGGGGGTGATGCTGACCGGGAACCGCCGTTGCGAACCGGCGTCGACCGTGACCGTGCCGCTGCTGACCGTGCGGCCATCGAGGGTCGTGACGACGGTGTAGCGCCGAGATTCGTCGACGTTGTTCGTTATCTGGACAACCGTCCGTCCCTCCTCGCCGACGGCCAGTTCGGTCGGGTAGCCGGCCGCGGTCCCCTGGTCGTCGACCAGTGCCAGCTCGGTGGGTCGGTCCGGTCCGACGGGCTGGACGAGCGCGATGGCGCTGGCGGTCGCGAGCAGGAGGAACAGGCTCGTCGCGAGCAGCACCGCCTCGACGTGTGTCCGGTCAGTGGCCATCCACGGTGAAGCTTGAAGGGTGCCGGACGCAATAGTAAGAACACCGTATTCCGTATGTCCGCCGACCTCACCTCGTTCGACGCGGGTGCAACGATACGGCGGCGTGATACCCGTCCACTGCTCGTCGCGACTGTGTTCGGACTGCTCGTCAGCGAGCTGTTCGTCGTGGTCGGCCCGCTCGAGACCGGCCTGTTCGGCTACGTGCTCGTGCTGGCGCTCGCCGCGGTCGCCGGGACCGGCTCCCGGGAGCACCGCGTGCTGCTCGTCCCGGCGACGCTGGCCTCGTGCCGGCTCGTGACGGTGGGTGCCCCCGACATCGCCGGCGTCAGCCCAGTCGTCGTCGCCTACGTCGGGACGTTCCTCGCCGTCGTCGTGCTCCTCGACGCGGACACCGTCGGCGTCGTCGACGAACCGACGAATCTCCTCCACGCGAGCGCCGCGGGTGTTCTCGGGCTCGGGTTCGGCCTGCTCGCCGTGGTCGTCCTCGGCGACTCGGCGGCCTCGTACAGCTTCCCCACCTCGCTCGGGGGACTGGTCGTGCTCGTCGCGCTGGTGCCGCTGATCGTCCTGGTCGAGGAGCTGCTCTTCCGACGGTTGCTCTACCCCGCACTCCGGCGGTCGTTCGAACCGGTGTCGGCGTTCGTCGCGACGAGCCTCCTGTACGCGGTCGCCGCGCCCGCGACCGGCCAGTTCCGGTCGATGTGGCTCGCGCTCGCCGCGGGACTCCTCCTCGGGTTGGCGTACGAGTGGACCAGGGACACCGTCACCGCGGTCGCGCTGCACGCCGGCATCGTTGCCGGACTGGTCGCCGTTCCCGTGGTGTTCTGATCGCTACTGGCCGAGTCCGGTGACGGCGAGGTAGAGGACGAGCGCACCGAAGGCGACCAGGAGCGGGAGCAGCGGTGCGAGCCGTTCCACGCCGAGGTCGTGTGCGCCCTCGGAACGTCGCACCGAAAGCACGGCGAGCAGGACGAGCAGGCCGAGTGCGACGTAGACGCCCCCGTCGGGAGCCGACTGGAGGGGAATCACGGCGAGTCACGCTCCCCGAGTACGCTCAGGAAGAAGGAGTCGAAGACGGTGAGCACGCCGAGCACCAGCAGCGTGAACGCGACGGTGTCCACGTCCGAGAGCGGGACGCTGTTGCCGTTGAGCCACCCGACAGCGTTGACGAGGGTGTACGACCCGCCGACGAGCAGCAGGCCGGTCCCCAGCGCGAGGCCGTGTTCGAGCCGGAAGCGCTCGGTGACGAACCGCGTCACCGGGTCCGACGGCTTCCGGATCGGGTTCGCGACGATGGCGCTCGTGGTCGCCAGCACCGCCGTCTGGTGCGCCACGATGAGGAGGAGGCAGCCGAGGACCACCGCACGGGCACCGAGGTCCAACCCCGTGATGGCCCCATCTGCGGCGACCGCACCGAGCAGCCCGAGGCCCGTGCCGCCGGTGAGCACCGCGGGGATGGTGAACAGGTAGTCCGGTGCATTGATGAGCATGAACCGGACGTGCCGCCAGCCGTCGCGGAAGCTCTCCAGCGTCGCGTCGCCGGTGCGTTCGCGGTAGGTGATAGGCACCTCCCGTATCTCCAATCCGGCGGAGGCGGCCTTCATTATCATCTCGCTCGCGAACTCCATCCCGTCGGTGCGGAGGTCGAGTTGCTCCAGGGCGTCCCGCGAGATGACCCGGAAGCCGCTGTGGGCGTCGCTGATGTTCGTCCCGTAGAACACGTTCAGGAACTTGGTCAGGAGCGGGTTGCCCACGTACCGGTGGAGCGCCGGCATCGCCCCGGTCTCCATGTCCCCGTTCAGCCGGCTCCCCATCGCCATGTCGGCCTCGCCCGACTCGACGAGCGCGAACAGCTCCGGGAGCTCCCGGAAGTCGTAGGTGGTGTCGGCGTCGCCGATGACGACGTACTCGCCCCGGACGTGCTCGAAGGCGTACCGGTACGCGTAGCCGTACCCCCGTCCGTCCGGCGTGATGACTCTCGCACCGTGCTCCCGGGCGATTTTCGGGGTGCGGTCGGTAGAGCTGTCGCTGACCACGATTTCACCGGTCACGCCCAGTTCGAGTAACGCGGATTTCGCCCACTCGATGCACTCCGCGATGGCTCCCTCCTCGTTCATCGTCGGCATCACGAAACTAATCGTCGGCGTTGCCTCACTTTCTTGTGGGACCAGCAACGAGTCTGCATCCCGGGGAGCCTGCCTGGACGAGGGCTCGGACATGATGGTTTCGGGTTCGGTACGTATGGTCGGTACTTCGTTAGACAGCTGAAACTCTGGAAATCCCTTCCTTCTCGCGAGTACGGCGGAATTAGTCGAGACGCTCCTGGCGAGTGGTTCGGTCCCTCAGTCGAGTGCGGGGAACAGCGGGTCCAGCGCGGGCCGCTCCTCGCGGAGCGCGTACTCGCCGCCGTCGACCGCCACAAGGCCGGCGTCCTGCAGGTGTTCGAGGTGGGCGTACGCCTCGCCGGGGCCGTGGAGGATGTGGATACCGGCGAGGTCGCCGAACAGGTGCGCGCTCACGGTCCAGGCGTCGGCCGGGCCGTGCTCCGCCAGCACGTCGACGACGCGGCCGGTGCGCTCGCGGTGGTGGGCCAGGATGTGGCGCGCACGGTCGGCCGGCTCCTCGATGGGCTGCCGATGCCCGGGATAGGCGACGTCGAAGCCGCCCTCGACGATGCGGACCAGGGCGTCGAGGTAGTGCTGCAGTGCGTCCTCGTCCCTGATGTCCGCCCCACCGACGTTCGGCGTGTACTTCGGGAGCAGCGCGTCGCCGCTGAACAGGGCCCGTTCGTCGCCGTCGTCCAGCACGAACCCGCACTGGCCGACGGTGTGCCCCGGCAGGTGCCACACCTCGATCTCGCCGGTGCCGACCGCGAACCGGTCGCCATCCCCGAACGGTTCGACCGAGGCAGCGGGGTCGGACCAGAGCGCGTCGGCGGCGAGGCGGTCTCGCAGCTCCCCCGCCGCACGCTCGGGCATCCCCCACTCGTCGAACAGCGTCGTCTGCCGGTCCTCGAACTCGGCCAGTGCGCTGGCATCACGCTCCACCAGCGGCGCATCCGCGTCGTGGACGCGGACCACGGCGTCGCCGGCCTGCTGGACCGCACCGGCACCGCCGGCGTGGTCGCCGTGGAAATGTGTAAGCAGTACCTGGTCCACGTCGGCGAGTCCGACGCCCGCGGCGGCGAGCCCGTCAGCGAGCTCCCGCTGCACCGTCGGCTGTGCCGTCGCGGTGTCGACCAGCGTGGTCGGTCCGTCCTCGTCGGCCCCCAGCAGATAGACCGCGTTCGCGCCCTCGAACTCCCTGTTGTCAAGCTGAATCCTGTGCACGGTTACTGCGTCGGAAGGGGACGAGGGGCCTTAGGTTGTCGTCATACGGCATCGTGGTGGGAGATGGCCACGGTACGCCCGAATTAACCAACAAAGCGAAGTGGGCCCGCGACGGTTGGTCAAGACTGGAGCCAGCAGATGCCTTTCGAACCACCAACCCCACCCCCGGAACTCTCTACCGACCTCGTCGAGAGCCTCGCGGACTGCTCGCCTGACCAGCTGCGCGAGGCGGCGAACTACGCCTTCGCGCTGGCGAGCCACCGAGAGCGCGACGCCCGTCTCGACGAGGGCGAGAACGACGACCAGCCGAGGCCCGACAGCAGGCCGGCGGAGGTGCCGGCGAAGGCCAGTCTCACCACGAAGACGATCAACGACAACCGGTACTACTACTGGCAGTGGCGCGAGGGCGACCGGGTCAAGTCGAAGTACCACAGCCCTGTTGACGAGACAAACTGAGTTCTCGATAGCTCAGCGCGTGACGCCGACATCTACCAGTACCGCAGGAGAGAGCGGGAGAACGAGTCCAGCGGCAACGTTCTGGACCACCAGCCCGGGGAGCAACGTCGATGTGAAGCGAATCATCGACACGGGAGGAGAGCGTGAGGATCGGCCCAGCCGGTCTGCTTTTGGTATACGCTTCGGGGGTCGATTCGTGGTCGTGACCGTTCGGCCTGAGCACGTGAAAATGGTTGTGGCAGCGGTCGTCGTCGGGGCGAGACGGCGGCACACCCCGGTTGAAGACGTCGGTGAACGGACGACCGTTCGGTTCGCTGCACGACCGAGCTTCCGGGAGTACTACTGCGACTACCACCCGACCTCGATGCGCGGGATGGTCGCAGTCGTCGAGTGACGTCGACGGGAGAACGGAGGTCGAATAGTCGACGCCGTATCCGGGCGGTGTGCTAGTCGAACAGGTCCGTACACCCTCGCAGCACGAACGTCGAGCCGTCCTCCCACG
This sequence comes from Haloarchaeobius litoreus, assembly GCF_024495425.1. Classification (NCBI taxonomy): domain Archaea; kingdom Methanobacteriati; phylum Methanobacteriota; class Halobacteria; order Halobacteriales; family Halorubellaceae; genus Haloarchaeobius; species Haloarchaeobius litoreus. The sequence continues at coordinate 388,120 of NZ_JANHJR010000004.1, forward strand.
TGATCGTTACCGAATCGCGGCTCTGGTGGACTGACTCCGGGAACACCTCAAGCTCCCAGCTCTCGTCGCCGTCCGACCCGACCACCTCGAGTTCGACCTCTGTGAGGTCGTCGCTCTCCACGTCGATACAGTAGTCATCCGGGCAGCCGAGCACGCGGAGCTCGGTGTTCCGGAGCAGCTGGAGGAGCCACGTCGGGTCGAAGCCTGCTTCCTCCTCTAGCGTCACAACCAGCTGGTTGTCGTCGTAGGCGACGAGCGCGTGGGCGTTGGCGTCAGCGAGGTCCGTAATACGGTGGCGATACCGGACGTCTTCGAAGAGGTAGAGTGCGCTCTCTCCACAGGCACTGCGGACGCTCTCGGGCACCAGCACGACGATATCGTCGCGGCTCCCTCCGGTGATATCGCCCTGTAACACCACCCAGTTCGGTCGTTCCCGGAGCGGAACGTTGTGTGCCTGGTCCGGCAGGGGGTGGATGGGGTTGCAGAACTCGGAGATATCCTTCTCGACGCGGAAGATGCCCCAGTAGCCGGCTTCGAGCTTGCGACGCTGTCTGGTCTCCTGGTAGATGAAGTCACCTGTGCTGGTGGTGAGACCGCCTGCGTCGCCGATCGGTTCAATCTGCTTGGCCTTCCCGACCGTGAATCTGTCGTCGACACCGATGACCTCGGAATCGTCGACGTTGCGGAACCGCTGCCACATATGACCCGCGAGGTGGAACACCAGTCCGTCGGCCTTGTCGGCGGTCTTGTGCACCCGGAAGGTGACGGGGTCGCCGAGGAGCGCGCGCGGAATCGGCGTCGCGGGGTCGTCGTGGATGTCAGAGTCGTACACGTCGGCCGGGTCGGCGTCCTTCTCGAAGCGGCGGATGAACGGTTCGTTCCGGTAGTTGATGGCCTGATAGCCGTGGTCCTCGGCGTCACCGAGTTGGTTGCAGGGGTCGTCGGGATTTTCCACGTCTGGGCCCGGGGGAACGACGCAGTCGTCGGGGTCGTCTTCGTTCAGTATGAACTGCCCGTCGGCGAACGCGAGCGAGTAGTTCCGGCGGTCCGGACCGTCGGGACGCTTGAGCATCGTCGAGTCACCGAGTCCCTGGCGGGCGGGCTCGGCAGTGTACGGGTCGAGGTAGTCGACACCCTCGGGCTCGCTGATGATCCGGCCGTACGCACCGTGGTGGCGGTTGCTTCGAAGGTCCGCGTGGTCGAAGAGGACCGACGCGCCCACCGTCCCGTTGACGAACCACCGGTAGGTGATGGTCTCGCCGGGTCCGACCGTCTGGTCCCAGTTGAAGCCGGCCGTGACGCCGTCGGAGCCGAGCACGTCGTAGTCGAGCCTGAGGGCGTGGATGGAGATGCGCTCGGAGCGCTCCCACGGTCGCGTCGTCTGCATCAGCGGGTGGGCGTGATCCTCGTCGATCTCGTCGAAGTCGATGTCGTTGGTGAGCGTCACCTCGACACAGTCGCCGACGTTCGTTCGGAGGGTCAGCGGCGTGAGCTCCAGACTGCCGTCGCAGATTCCCTCGACGTGGTCATCCAGCGCGTAGACGATACCGTCTGGGTCGTGGTCGCCGTAATCGTTGTACGGAATCTCGGTGGTGAACGCACTCACATCGAAGGACTTGACGGGTGCACCCTTCGGGCAGGGGTCGCCGGGATTCGGGGCGATGTCCGGCGGGTCCCCGTCGATGCAGTCGTTCTGCCGGGCGTCCTTGTCCGGCGGGAATGCGCGGCAGTCGTCGTCGGCGTACAGCAGCCGGGCGAGCTGGCCGCACTCGCTCCAGTCGAGGTCGCTCCACGGCGCTGGATGGCCCATCTCGCGAAGTTCGTGCCGTGAGATCTCCCCGTCGGGTGTGCCCTCGCCCGGGAGGGGGTGGAGGTGGTCGACCTCGCCGCCGAACTCCCGGTAGAGGCCCCACATTCCGTCCCAGCGGTCGTCGACGACCAGCGACCCGTAGACGTAGTCCCGTATCGGGAGCCCCGACGGATTCTCGTTCAGGTCCTCGAACTCGTCCCGGTCGCCCGGGTAGTCGTCCGCGGCGAGATCGAACGAAAACGCCTCCGAGGTGCCGATTATCTGCGAGACGGTCTCCTGCGGGTCGAGCCCCTCGGGTTCGAGCTGCTTGCCGTGGATGTTGAAGTTGTGCTGCTCCTCGTAGACCGCCTGCCACAGACGGAACCGGACGTTGTCGTCCTCGTACGCCTCGAACACCGGCGTCGACGGGTCCCCGTGGACGTACGACGAGTGGACGTACGCGGGGTCGCAGTCGTCCCGGGTGTAGTACGGCGTGTTGCGGTAGTTGAGAGCCATCACCCCGGCGTTCTCGTTGTGCTCTGCGTTCCTGTTCACCAGTTCGTCGTCGCGGTCGAGGAGCTGTGCGAAGTCCTGATAGGCGATACAGAACTCGCGGTAGGCATCGCCCTCCTCGGGATCGATGATGGCCTGCGTCCCGCTCCTGATGTGGTCCCCGCTGTACGGGTCGCGCCACTCCGAGCCCGGCGGTTCGACGACGAGGGAGGCGAACGAGCCGTGCATCACGTCCGAGATGCCGGTGATGTGGTCGTGGAAGAAGATGGTCCCCTCCTCGTCGGCGTACCAGCGGTAGTGGGCCTCCTCGCAGGCCGGCGCGTCCTGGCGGTAGTTGAACCCGGTCGCGAGCGAGTCGGAGCCGAGCAGGTCGTAGGAGACGAAGTGGATGTGGTTGGACTTCCCGCCTTCCTCGATGGGGACGCTCTCGGGCTTGCCCTCGCTGTTGTCGGGTGTCCTGTCGGCAGGTATCGCCGCGATGTTCTCCTCGGTGACCTCGTTCTTGAACGTGATCTCCACGCAGTCGCCGACGTTCGCCCGGATGACGAGCGGCTCCGGGTTCAGCTTCCCCTCCCGGACGAGGTCGGCGTGCTCCTCGAGGACGTAGACGATACCGTTCGGGTCGTGGTGGCCGGCGTCGTTGTAGACGATGTCCGCCGGGAGCGCGACGATGGTGTACTCGCGCGTCTCGCCTTCGTACTCGGGCTCGAACGCATCGAGGTACGGCTCGCACGGGTCGGCGTACGGGGCCCCGGGACGTATCTCGCCGCGCCTCGTGAGCGCCTGCTCCTCGTCGGGTTCGGGGTCCCGGAACTCGTCCAGGCCGGCCGCCCCGTACGGCGGGAACGGCGGGTCCTCGTTGAATTCGCCGGGGACGAACTCCGGAAAGCCGGGGATGTCGTCGTCCTTCGAGAGGGGCGGGTCGTTCGTGGGGAGCTTCTGTAGCTCGTCGGTCTCCTTGTCGAGGATGCGCATGATACCCCACATGCCCTCGCCGTAGTGCGGGAACAGGTGGCAGTGGAACAGCACGTCACCGGCACTGCCGTGTGCGCCGCCGGCACCGACCGAGAACGCCTCGCCGAAGTCCATGTCCGGCCGGACGGTGTCGAAGTCGCGGACCCCACCGAGGGGCCGGCCGAAGGCCGTCGTGAACGGCGTCTCGTACACCGCACCGAGGCCGACGCTCTGTGAGTCGACCGTGTCCGACCCGTCGTTCGGTGGAATCTTCTTCCACCGGTGGCCGTGCAGGTGGTGGACGTGGTTCTCCTCGACAGACGCGCCCACGGCGACCGCCTTGACCGGGTCACCGACGTACATCGGGTAGACGTTGTCACCCCCGCCGGGGTCGCCGTGCAGCCACGAGTTGTAGAACGACTCCTCAAGCTCCGAGTCCTCGTTCTCCAGCGACGGAATCCGGTTACCGGTCGGGTCCGCTCGGTAGTTGATGGCGTGGACCGTCTGCTCCTCGTCGCTGCCCGGGTAGGTCAACTGGCCCCCATCGGCGGTCTGAATACCCTCCGGAGTGTGGTAGTGGATCAGGAACTGTCGGTAGCTGACCCCCGGGACGAACCCATCCTCCGCCGCGTCGTCGGATATCTCGTCCGGGACGTGGATGTCCGCCTGCACGCGCCCTTGCACCTCCTCCCCTGTCAGCGGGTCGGTCCAGTACGCCCCCTGCGGGAACACCGAGATCGACCCGAACAGTCCGAGGGAGAGGAGGTTCGCCTGCTGTGGGCCGTCCCTCGCGCTGTCGTAGGCCTGGTTCGCCCCGTCGAGGAAGAAGTGGGTGCCGAGTTCGTCGGCGTACCACCGGTACGTGACGGACTCTCCCGGTTCGACGGTCGTGTCGGGGTTCTTCCCGACCGCCATCCCGTCGCTCTCAGCGACCTCGTAGGGGAGCGAGGTCTGGTGCATCGAGGCGGTCCTGTCGAGGTCGTTGTGGAACTCGATCTCGACGATGTCGCCACGCTGGGCGCGAAGCACGAGGGGCTGGATGAGCCGCGTATCCCCGTCTGCGCGCTTCCCGTCGGGGATATCGTCACAGAAACAGTCGTCGGCGTCGTCGTCGAAGACCACCCTGTTGTCGCAGGGTACCTTCCCGGAGAGGTCGCAGATGTCGTCGACGTCGTCCTCCAGTGCGTACATCACCCCGACGGGCTGGTGCAGGCCGTACCGGTTGTAGACGATGTCGACCGGTATCGCGTGGACGTCGAAGCGTCTGACCCGGCTACCCTCGTCGGGCTCGTCGGGGACGGTGCCTGCCCTGTTCGTGGCCGCGGCGAGGGGGGCCTCGTTCTGGATCAACCCACCCGCGGCGATCCCGCTGCTCGCAGAGAGGAACTGCCGGCGCGTCGGACGGAACCCCGATCGGACCGAGTCCGTCCCGAGATCCGTAGGCTCCTCGTCGGTACCTTGCCGCTCGTTGGTTGGCATACGGACGGGTGAACGACGATATCTCCCAATGTAACGTTTCGATTATTCACGCATTCGGCGCTGAAATCACGTTAGCTGGATTCTACCCGTGGAAATCCCGTAACCACCCGTCACCAACTCGCAGCCGTTCGCCCGGTCACTGCCGCCAGACTGTGTTTGAAGGGTTCTGTCTGCTTCTCACGACTAACTGGTAACAACGTTGCCACCACCATCTCGTCACCGTCGGCGAGATGTGTACAGGCCGAGTACCGGCGATAACGGGCCGTTTGAGGCGCTCTCAGGTACGAATACGGTGACTACGGTTGTCTGCAGTCGCCAGGGTTCTCTGCCCGGTATCGGAGACCTCGACGACAACCGGTACTACGACTGGCAGTGGCGCCACGGGGAGCAGGGAAACCGAAGTAGTGCACCCCGGTCGACGGCGGGAACTGCCCGGGGTCCTCGAACTCGCACGGACACGCCTATTGCGCTGGAGCACCCGCACTCCGATACCACAATGCAGTCGCCCGCGAGCGCCCGTATCGCTGCTGCCGCGCCCGCCTTCGTCGAGCGAGCGTCGGCCGGCGAGCTCGCCGACTGGCTCGCGTACTTCGAGCCCGACGTGGTCGTGCTGCCCGGCGACGAGTCGGGCCGACGGGCCGCGAGCGCGTTGCGACGGACCACCGGCGACGACACCCTCGTCTTCGACCCGGGGGGACACGATCCGCTCAGCGGCTCCCGACGGGTCGGCGGGGTCGAACTGCACTTCGCGCCGACGACCGACGACCTCGCGACGGTCGACCCTGCCAGCACCGCGTTCGTCCTCTCCGGGCTGCTCTCTCTCGACGTCGACCGGGCGACGCTCTCGACATCGCTGGACGGGCTGACGGCGTATCGCGACGGGCTCGGGCCCGCCGCGGGCGACGACGCTCCCGTCAACCTCTCTGTGCGGCTCCCCGCGGGCTACCGCCGCGAGTGGGAGGGGCTCCGGGTCGTCGGTGCGGGCGCGGACGCCGGGGTCGGTGACGAACCGCTGGTCGCGCTGGACTGCCGGGCCGACGGTCGGGTCCTCGAACGGTCACTGAGACGGTCGACCCTGGGACTTCGCGCCCTCGATGGCGTCGGGGAGACGCGTGCGCGACGGCTCCGCGAGGCCGGCTTCGGCAGCCGCGCGGCCGTCGCCGAGGCGGGGGTCGCGGCGCTGGCCGGACTCGACGGGCTGGGAGAGTCGTCCGCCGAACGCATCGCCGAGAGCGCCCGGGCGGTCGCCGCGGGCGAGGTCGTCCGTCGCTCCGACGCGCCGCTGCCCGGTGGCGACCCGGTGTTCGTCGACATCGAGACGGACGGGCTCTCCCCGACCATCACGTGGCTCGTCGGCGTCCTCGAGGGCTCGGCCGAGGACGGCACCTACCGCTCGTTCGTCCAGCGGGACCCCGACGACCCCGGTGGTGCCATCCGCGAGTTCCTCGCGTGGTACGACGCCGAGGCGAGGGGGCGTCAGGTCGTCGCCTACAACGGCTGGACGTTCGACTTCCCGGTGCTCGCCGAGCACGTCACCGAGTACTGCCCGGAGTTCGAGCCGGTCTGGGACGCGATGGACCGGTTCGACCCGTACCGCTGGGCGGTCAGGGACGACAACGCCGTCCTGCCTGGCCGCACGAACAAGCTGGAAGACGTCGCCGCCGCGCTCGGACACGAACCAGCCGAGACCGGCCTGACAGGGGCCGCGGTGGCGCGAGCCTACCGAGCCTGGATGGACGACCCCTCACGGGCGACCGAACTCGACTGGGACCGCTTCGACGCCTACTGCGAGGACGACGTGCGGGCGCTGGCGACCGTCTGGACGGCGCTCGCCGGGAGCAGTCGCGTCGTCTCCGAGACACGCTCCGATCGCGGAGCGGACGAGACGACCCAGGGCACCCTCTCGGACTGGTGAGACACGATGGGTCAGGACACACACACCGACGCGCCGACCGCGGCCGAGTCGCTCGCCGAGACGTTCCCGGACTACGAGGACCAGCTCCGCCACGCGGAGACCATCCCGCCCCGGCCCGCGCACACCGTCGACCCGCACGACGTTCTGCGTGCCGACCTCGCGGGCCGGTTCTCGGACGCCATCGGCGAACTGTACACCCACCAGGCGCGGGCGCTGGACCGGCTCGCCGACGGCGAGAACGTCTGCGTCGCCACCTCGACCTCCTCGGGCAAGACGTACGTCTACGCGCTCCAGGTGGCCCGGAACCACCTCGCCGACCCGGAGTCGACCGCGCTGCTCGTCTACCCGACGAAGGCACTCTCCCGCGACCAGGAGCAGGAGCTGAACGAGTTCTACGCCGACCTCGGGCTCGACCTCTCGGTGCAGGTGTACGACGGCGACACGCCGGGCGACCGTCGCCGGCACATCCGCGAGCACGCCGATGTGATCATCACGAACTTCGCCGGCGTCAACACGTACCTCGGCCACCACGGCGGCTGGCGTCGCTTCTTCGCGAACTGCGAGCTGCTCGCAGTCGACGAGTCCCACACCTACACCGGCGTCCACGGGATGCACGTCGCCTGGACCGTCCGTCGACTCCGACGCATCCTCGACCACTACGGCAGCGACCCGCAGATCGTCTGCACCTCCGCGACGGTCGGCAACCCCGCCGAGCATTCCGAGCGCCTCGTCGGCAAGCCCTTCGCCGTCGTCGACGAGGACGGCTCGCCACGGGGACGACGCGACGTGGCGTTCTGGAAGCCGCCCGTGGACGAGGACGAACTCGACGACGACGCCGACTTCGAGGCGTTCCGGGCCGCCACCACCAGCCCGGTCTGGGAGGGTGCATCCATCCTCGCCCACCTCGGCCTCCACGGGCTCCAGACGCTTATGTTCGCCCGCAGCCGGAAGAACGCCGAGCTCGGCGCGAAGTACGCCGGCGACGCCGCGAGCAAGCACCCGGGCTCCGGCTACGTCGACGTGGCACCGTACCACGCGGGACTGGGCAAGGAGACCAGACGCGGCACCGAGTACGAGTTCAAGACCGGCCAGCTCGATGGCGTCACCTCGACGAACGCGCTCGAACTCGGCATCGACGTCGGTTCGATGGACGCCACCGTCCTCACGGGCTACCCCGGGACGCGACAGTCGTTCTGGCAGCAGGTCGGCCGTTCCGGCCGCGGCACGAGCGACGCGCTCTCGGTGTTCGTCGCCCGCGCCGACGCCATCGACCAGTACATCCTCGACGACCCGGAGTACGTCCTCGGCGACGCCATCGAGGACGGCGTCGTCGGGCTCGAGAACAACCCCGTCTACGCCGAGCACGTCCGCTGTGCTGCACACGAGAAACCTCTCACCGGCGACGACCGGGAGTGGTTCGACGGCGACCGGCTCGACCGGGCCGTCGGGATGTGGCGCGACGCCGGCCAACTCGCCGGCGAGCTCTCCCGGGGCGTGCGGTACATCGGGCCGCCACGCCCGCAGTCCGACGTGTCGATGTACGGCGCGGCCGACACCCAGTTCGTCGTCCGCCGTGCCGACGGCGACATCGACATGGAGCCGGTCGACCGCGACCGCGCCTACCGCGACCACCACGAGGGTGCGCTGTTCCTCCACGCCGGCGCGCAGTACCTCGTCACCGAGTTCGTCGAGGATGCCCCGCAGCCGTACATCACGGTCGAGCGCGTCCGTACCGACGAGTACACGGAGACGAGCTCCGAGAAGACGATTCGCGACCTCGAGGTCGAGGAGCGCCGCGAGCTCGGCGACGGCTACGCGCTGGCACACGGGACGGGCACCGTCGAGATACACTACACCCACTACCAGCGCAAGAACATCAGTACCGGGCAGGCGACGACGCCGCTGCAGCCGACGGGGCTGCCGCCCGTCGAGCTCCGAACCGACCTGATGTGGGTCGAGACGCCGCCCGCCCTTCGGGACGACATCCTCTCCGAGGTCGGCGGGCTCGACCCCGCAACGGCGTCTGAGGGCGAGGTGATGGAGGTGTTCGGCGGCGGCCTCCACGGCGCTGAGCACGGGATGATCAAGCTCACGCCGCTCGAACTCAGGCTCGATACGGGCGACCTCGGCGGCCTGAGCACGCCCATGCACCCCGAGACCGGTGTGCCGACGTGGTTCATCCACAGCGCGGTGGCGGGTGGCCTCGGCTTCGCCCGGCGCATCTACGAGCGCGCCGAACCGCTCGCCCGGCGGACCCGCGAGCGCGTCGCCTGCTGTGACTGCTCGGGCACCGGCGGCTGTCCGGCGTGCATCATGGACTCCCAGTGCGGCAACCAGAACCAGTACCTGCACACCGAGGCGACGGTCGCCGTGCTGGACAGGCTTCTGGACAGGGCCTGAGAGGCCACCGGCAGTGTCCACTGCGCCGTCCGATGTCGGCCACAGCGTTATCCGACCGGGCAGCGTATGTCATGACATGGCAGACGACAAACGCGGCAGGGAGAAACAGGCCCGCGACGAGGACATGCGACAGCGGAAGCGCGCCATCCTCGAGGAGCTGGAGCGCACGAGCGAGTCCGAACCACGCGTCGACTTCGATTCTCTCGCCGAGGCCGAGGCCGCGCTCGAGTCCGTGCCCTTCCCGGCGACGGGACGGCAGGTCGTCGAGGTGATCGGCGAGCTGGAGCTCGACGCACCGGAGGGTCCGATGCGGGCCGACGACCTGCTCCCGAACGCGGACGCCGAGACGTTCGACTCACCGACCGAGGTCAGGTTCCGACTCCAGCGCCCCACGGTCGCCTCGGCGATGAAGCGCGTCGTGGAGGCGGCCGACGAGGCCCGCAAGGTCGAACTGAGCGGCTCCCAGCGTGAGGCCTACGAGAAGACGTTCACGGCGCTGGAGGACCTCGCCCCGGACGACGAGGACGAGGGTATCCCGTACATCCGTGACTGGATACTCGACCGGATAGAGGACGATGGCGACCTCCCGGGCTCGCGTGCCGTCCGCCGTGAGGCTGCGAAGTTCGCCCGCAAGAACGGCTACCCCGTCAGCAACGACGAGTGGCTCGGAATCTGACCTCGAACTTCCCTCCCGGCCGCGGAGAGCGGTAGAGCTCCAGTAGCATCGAGTTATCCGATGAAAGCTGCCCGGCTCGCGGCGGCGTCGACCCGGTGACGAACGCCGTCCTACTTTGTCGCGACGATTCATAACAAAGCGGCTGTGCGAGGTACACCCATCGTCCTGACGACTCCGACAAGCTCGTCGCGAGCGGCCGGGACGTCTCCAGTGCACCACGCGAGTTGTACGACGACTCGGCGGTGCGCGCGGTCACGCTGGCACCACGCCCCGGCTCGAACGAGAGACGCGGTGACGGACCCACAACTCATGTCAATCGAAAACGTGCGAACCGACGAGGAACGAATCGAACAGCTCGAGGGGAGTCTCCGGGGGCAACTATTGCTGCCGGACGACGATAGCTACCACGAGGCGCGGCAGGTGTGGAACGCGATGATCGACCGTCGACCGTCGCTGATCGTTCAGTGTGCCGGGCCGGCCGACGTACAGGCCGCCGTGAACTACGCCCGTGAGACCGACCAGCTGGTCTCCGTGAAGTCCGGGGGCCACAACATCGCGGGCACCGCCGTGGGCGAGGACGCCGTCATGGTCGACCTCTCCGGGATGAACTCGGTTCGCGTCGACCCCGAGGCGAAGACAGTCCGTGTGGAACCGGGGGCGGTGCTCAACGAGCTCGACCACGAGACCCAGGCACATGGCCTGGCCGTGCCAGCCGGCTACAACTCCACCACCGGTGTCGCCGGACTCGCGCTCGGAGGGGGGTTCGGCTGGCTCTCCCGGAAGTACGGGCTGACGTGTGACAACCTGCTCGCTGCCGATGTCGTCACCGCCGAGGGCGAACTCGTTCACGCGAGCGAGGACGAGAACGAGGACCTCTTCTGGGGGCTCCGCGGTGGCGGTGGGAACTTCGGCATCGTCACCTCCTTCGAGTTCCAGCTCCACGAGGTCGGGCCCGAACTGCTGGCGGGACTGCTCGTGCACCCGTTCGAGGACGTGCCGTCGGTCCTCTCGGCGTACCGGGAGTTCGTCGCCGACGCACCGAACGAGGCGACGGTCTGGTTCGTGATCCGCGACGCGCCCCCGCTCGAGTTCCTCCCGGAGGAGTGGCACGGCGAGCGGGTGCTCATCCTCGCCGCCTGTTACGCCGGTGACCCGTCTGTCGGCGAGACAGTGCTCCAGCCGTTGCGCGACATCGGTGACCCCATCGCGGACGTCATCGGCCCGAACCAGTACACCGAGTGGCAGCAGGCGTTCGACCAGCTCGGGTCCGAGGGGATGCGCAACTACTGGAAGTCACACAACTTCGAGGAGCTCACCGACGGGATGGTCGAGACGTTCGTCGAGTACGGGAAGACGCTTCCCTCGGAGCACTCCGAGATCGCCTGCGCCCAACTCGGCGGGGCGATAAACGAGGTCGACGTGGAGGCGACTGCCTACCCCCACCGGGATGCGAAGTTCCTGATGAACCTCCACACTCGCTGGGAGGACCCCGACCGTGACGACGAGTGCATCGAGTGGACCCGCGAGTTCCACGAGGCCATGACGCCGCACGCGACCGGTGGCGTGTACGTGAACTTCGTGCCCGAAACGGACGGCGGAGCCGAAGCGGCCTACCGCGAGAACTACGAACGCATGGTCGCGGTGAAGACGGAGTGGGACCCGGAGAACCGGTTCCGGCTGAACCACAACGTCGAGCCCGCGACCGGGGGACGGTCGCAGTGAGTGGTCGTATCCACCGGAACCGGACCACGCTACCGCGTGCTCGTCCCGGTGAGTGACAACGAGGCCAGCGCGCGAGCACAGGCCGCCTTCGTGGCCGGACTGCCGTCGGTCACCGCCCGGGTTCGAACACGTGGACCGTGTCCCGCTTCGTCGCCGCCGAGTCGACCTCCACGAGCCCACGGGACGTGAACTCGCTACGCCAGTCCCGGAAGTACAGGGGGATACCACCGCGGACCTCCATGGTGGTCCCCGGTTCGCGGTCCTCGTTCTCGACGACGACGAGCTGTTCGCCGGTGACCCGTGCGATCTCCTCAAACACCCACGCCTCGTCCGGGTGGATGTGCTGGAGCGTCTCGACGGTGAAGACGACGTCGAACGCGTCGTCCGGGAGGTCCGGGAGAAAGTCCTCGATGGCGGCGACGTGGAACGTCCCAGTCGCTGCCAGCTCGCTGTAGGTCTCTACGAGCACGTCGATGGCGTCGGCGTTGACGTCCACCCCGGTGAGGTCCGAGAACCCGGCCTCACGAAGTGCGGCGAGGTGACGCCCAGAACTGCAGCCGAGTTCCAGCACGCTCGCGTCGCGACTGACCCGCTCCGCGAGCGTCGAGACCAACAGCTCGCTCGCCTCGTCCGACCCCAGGTGGGCGTAGTACGTCGGCGAGTACTCGCCGGACCGGTCCGCCCACTCTCGTCTGACGTCGTTAGAATCCACGTTCGGTAGGGGCGACGGAGGGCTAAAGGTCTGCCGACACGTCCGTCTGGCGATACCTCGCCAGGCCGACTACAGTTCGACGGTCCCGAGGTTGGACTCCAGCTCCTCGACGAACTCGTTGTAGGCGTCGACGAAGCCGGCGAACCGGGGGGCGTACTCCCGCACGTCTGCCGCCGATGGCTGTTCGTACTGCGAGAGCAGGTAGAGCCCGCCGGAGCCGCCGACGCGGAGGTACGACGTGCCGTCCTCGTCCCACTTCAGCTCCCAGCGGTCCCCGTCGACACGTTCGGCGAACGTGCCGTAGTCGCCACCCTCGTACCGTCGCAGTTCGGCCGCGATGGTGTCACAGATCTCCCGGATGCGGTCGGTGACACGGTCGCGCTCCGCGACGACGGTGTCGGTGCTCGCGACCGCGGGGAAGTCGGTCGACACGTCGTCGAGGACGCCGGTGCGCGCTTCGACGTACTGGTCGAAGGCCGCGACGAAGGCGTCGTAGTCGGCCATCGCACTCGCCAGCGGGCCGGGCTCCGGCGGCTGCTTCGTCGAGACGACGTAGACGTCGTCGCCGCGCTTCTGCTCGAACAGCAGGAACTCGAGGTCGCCGCCCTCGTACTTCACGGTCCACTCGCCGGCGTCGGTGGTGAACGCCTCGCGGCCGTAGTCGCCGCCCTGGAGCCGGGCGAGCTGGTAGGCGATGCCGCCGGCGTGGTCGCGGACTGCGGCGACCAGTTCGTCCCGGTGTTCGATGGCGTCGGTCGCGTCCGCGGGCTCGCGTGGGGGCCAGTCTGTCACAGTCGAACCAGCACCCGCAGGGAGATAACCCACGTGATGTCGGTCCCCGGTGGTCGGCCCGGGTTCCCCTAACCCTAGCTATTTTCTGTGTCAAACCGTCCCAGTACGCATGCCACCAATTGACCGGAGCGACGTCGAGGCAGTCGTCAGGCGACACGGCCTCGACCCCGACGACGAGACCGTGGGGGCGTACCTGGAAGCCACGGAGGATCTGGCCACACAGTACGGTGGTCTCGCCGCCGAACACCCCGAGCGCGACACGAACATCGATCCAACCCCCGGCGACGACGAGTACAACGCCTTCCGCTATCGGTTCGAACTGGGCGGTGGTGACGGGCCGCTGTCGGACCTCGACGTCGCGGTCAAGGAGAACGTCGTCGTGGCCGGCGTCCCCTCGACGTGTGGCTCCCCTGGCTTCGAGTACGACCCCCCGCACAATGCGACCGTCGTGGACCGTCTCGTCGACGACGGGGCGACGCTCCTCGGGACGACGAACATGGACGAGTTCGCGTTCTACATCACCGGCGAGACGTGTGCGCACGGCCGGAGCGGCAACCCGGCCGTCGATGGCTGTGTCCCCGGCGGGTCCTCGAGTGGCAGTGGTGCGGCTGTCGCGGCGGGATACGTCGACGCCGCACTGGGGACAGACACCGGCGGGTCGGTCCGAATCCCGGCCTCGTTCTGTGGGGTCGTCGGCATCAAACCGACCCACCAGCGCGTCTCCCGCTTCGGCGTCGTCGACCTCTCGCACTCGCTGGACCACGTCGGCCCACTCGCCGGTAACGTGCGGACTGCAGCACGAGTTCTCGAGACGATCGCGGGCCCGGACGTGGCCGACCCGTCGACGCGCGGCACGCCGGATCCGGCCGACTACGTCGATTCGGTCGACGCGGGCGTCGACGGACTCGACATCGGCGTCGTGGCGGAGGCGATGGCGACCAGCGAGGACGCCGTCGCGGCCCAGGTCTCGGAATCGGTGGCGGCGCTGGAGGAGGCAGGGGCGACCGCCGAGGAGACCTCGCTGGCCGGCTACGCGACGATGGGGCCGGCCGTCGGTGCCATCGCGGGCCTCGAGTTCGCGGCGTTCGTCGGGGCGAACGGTGCCTCGTACTCGACGGGGACCGGCACGACGGCAGCCCTCAGGGAGGCGTTGGCCGCGGCGAACGAGCGGGGCGACTTCGGGGAGAACGTCATGGGACTGCTCGTCACGAACGGTGTCGTCGCCGACGGTGACGGAGCCGCGTACGTCGCTGCCAAGGGGATGCAACGGCAGTTCACCCGAACCGTCAGCGAGGTGCTCGCGGAGTACGACGCACTCGTCATGCCGACGACGCCGATCGCGGCACCCGAGTTCGGCGAGCTAGAGGGGATGGACGGCCTCCTCAGAGCGGTCGAGAACACCGCCCCGTTCAACTGTAGTGGCACGCCGGCTGTCTCGGTCCCCTGCGGTGCGGTCGACGGCAAGCCCGTGGGCCTCCAGGTGGTGACGGACTGGAACGACGAATCGACCGCCCTCCGTGTGGCGGGCGCAGTCGAAGCGCGCTGACGGGCAGTGGGGTAGACCCACCGGCATCGAGCCTGTTCATCAGTGAACACAACTACTGAACAACACTGGTGAACATAGTCCTCTCCTTTGGTTGTCTGGTCCACCGACGGTCGTGCCAGCGACTACCCAGTCAGCGATTGCCGAGCCACCGACGGTCAGGCGACCGACGCCAGCTTCGACAGGACCGCGGCACCGTTCGAGACCAGGGGGTCACCGTGACCCATGCAGGCGAACTCGAACTCGAGGTCTCGCGCCGAGAGGGCACGGATACTCTCGCGGTTCTGCCCGGCATCGTACGCCAGCGGCCAGGGAGGTGTCCCCAGCGAACCGTCCTTCTCGCGCACTAGGTCACCGAGCATCGCCACGCCGAGCTCGGGATGGTGGTAGACCGTGTGTCCGGGGGTGTGCCCAGGGGTGTGGTACGCGATGAACCCGCCGACCTGCTCCTCGTCGGTCAGCCGGTCGACCGGTTGCTCCGGAAGCGTGACCAGCAGTCCGGCGGCTCGCTGGAACAGCCCCTTCCGGTTGCCAACCGGTGGCTTGCGAGCACCGGCGACGAAACTCGCGTCGGGCTCCATCGCGTAGAGCGGGCAGTCGGGTGCCAGGCCAGCGATGCCGCCGACGTGGTCCAAATCGAAGTGCGTGATGAGTACACGGTCCAGGTCGTCGACGTCGTAGCCCGCTGTCGCGAGTCCAGCCCCGATGCTGTCTACGGACCGTGGCGTCCCGGCGTCGACGAGTGTCACCTCCCCGTCGTCGACGAGGTAGGCGTTCACCGACCCGAGATTTAGCCGCCAGATTCGCTCGTCGTCGTCCAGTGGAGTGGCGACCGTCATCCCTGGAAGAGGTTCACGACCTCGTGGGCCACGTCCGGTTCGACGGCGACGATGTAGGTCTTCCCGACCTCCAGTCGCGTGTCGGACCGTGCCGTCTGGTCGCCCGACGCACCGGAGACGACGAGGCTCCCCCGCGGGAGTGCGATCTCCTCGAGGGTCCGCCCCGCGATGGGTGCGCCCTCGACGACCTGGATCTGCAGGATGTCGAGGTCCCCGGCCACGGACTCCAGCGTCTGGACGTCCCGTTCGATGAGGTTCACGGCCGCACGCGCGCCGGCGGCCTCGGTGAAGACGACGTCGTCGACCATCTCGTCGTACTCGTCGCCGACGTCGTACTCGGTCCGCATCACGGTGTACAGGTTCGGCTGGAGGTGCCGGGCGGCCATGCAGATCGCGAGGTTGCTGCCGGTCTCCTGGGTCAGCGCCGCGAGCACGTCGGTGCGATCCAGACCCGCCTGTTCGAGGATACTGGGTCTGGTCGCGTCACCCGAGATGATGGTCGCGACGTGTTCCTCCTCCAGGAGGCCGACCTGTTCGGGGGCCTCCTCAATGACAACCACGTCGTGGCCGCGGTCGTCGAGGAGGTTCGCTGCTCGTCTGCCTACACGTCCACCGCCAGCGATCACGATTCGTTTCTGTGTCATGGTCAGTCGTTCCCTCCGGTTGTGTCGCGGGTCGCGTCTGGACCGGCGTCGTCGGTCGTCGCGTCAGTTTGGTCCGCAGCCGATGCGACCGGCTCCCTGAAGTAGAGGAAGTAGAACACGACCCCGAGGAGTATCCAGGCGACGCTCAGGACGAGCGCGAGCGGGTCGGTCCGCAGCAGGTACTCCACGAGCACGCTCGTCAGTATGAGGTTCAGCAGGATACCCATGATGGGTGGGACCGGGTAGTAGGGCATCTCGTACGGCCGGTTCATGTCCGGGCGCTCCCGCCGGAGCTTGATGACCGCGCCGTTGACGATGACGAAGGAGAGCAGGAAGAACAGGCTCGACATGTTCCCCGCGCTCTTCGTCGGCAGCCCGACCGAGAGCAGCATGACGACCGCGCTCGCCAGGATGGCGACGAACGGCGTCCCGTACTGGTGGTGGATGTTCCCGACCCGACTCGGCAGCTGGTCCTCCCGCCCCATCGCGAACGCGACTCGCGACGAGGCGATGACCACCGCGTTGAGCGCGGTGATGGTCGAGAAGATGGCGCCGAAGACGATGATGGCACCACCGTTCTTGATGATCGGCAGACCGGTCGGCATGAACGACGTCGCCGCGGCGGCGATGCCGGCCTCGCCGGCGTCCGCCAGTCCGGGCGCACCGAGTGTCCCGATCGCGACCGTCACGACGAGGATGTACACGAGGACGGTCACCGCGAGGCTGACGAAGATGGCCTTCGGGATGTTCTCCCGCGGGTTCTCCACCTCCTCTGTCACCGTCGTGATGAGGTCGTATCCCTCGAACGCGATGAACGTCAGGCCCATCGCGGGCAGGATGCTGAACGCGCTCTTGCCCTCCGGGAACAGCGGGTCGAAATTCTGGAAGGTGAAGCTCGTCTCGCCGCCACCGCCGGCCGAGAGGAAGCCGAACGCGACGAATACGAGCAGTATCGTCACCTTCGTTGCGGTGAAGATGGTCTCGATGCTCCCGCTAGCGGCCGTCGAGATGGCGTTCACCGAGACTAGCAGGAGGACCGCGACGAACGCGAGCGCGACCTTCGCCGGAATCGCGACCGGCAACACACCGAGTGTCACGGCACCGACCTCGCCCGGCGGCGGGACGACCCCGTAGACGTGCAGGAACTCGAGGAAGTTCGGCGCGAAGCCGAGCGCGTACAGCGCGCCGGCAATCATGTACGCGAACCAGAGCATCCAGCCCATCACGAACGAGGAGAGGTCGTCGAAGATCTCCCGAACGAACGCGTAGCCCCCGCCGCTCTTCGGAATGGAGGACGCCAGTTCGGCGTAGCACAGGCCGGTGAACGCTGTCACGACCCCGTTCAGGATGAATACGAGGATGGCGGCCGGGCCGGAGATCTCTGCTGCGAGCCCGGTCAGCACGAAGATGCCCGCGCCGATCATCGCACCCATGCCGATCATCGTCGCGTCGAGCAAACCCAGCTCGGCGGCCGGCTCCCGTTGGCTCATTAGTTCCTGTCTGGAACTCTATGTCATCACAGAAAGTGGTTGTCCCCGAGGAAGGCCCGCAGTAGCAGGCCGGACTTCCCCGTGACGGCTCGGACACGACCACGAGGTCCGCGACGTTCACGTCTCCAGAAGCGATCCGAGAGAGCCGTGTCCGCTGACCCCGCTCACGTCGCGGTCGACTGCTGGTCTTCTGCTGGCTCGCGAACCTCGAGGAGTCGCAGCTCGAACTCGAGTCGTTCGCCTGCGAGTTCGTGGTTGAAATCGACCGTCACCGTCTCCTCGGTCACGTCGATGATCCATCCGATCTCGCCGTTGGCGCTCTGGACTGGCCGCCCTGGTCGGGCGTCACGACCACTCCTCGTCTCCAGCTCCCCTCGTGGGACCTCGACGACGCTGTCGGCACTCCGGTCGCCATACGCCTCGTCGGGGTCGACAGTGACCGTCCGCTCGTCGCCGACGTCCATCGTCCGGACGGCCGCGTCGATTCCGGGGATAATCTCGTCGGCACCGACCTCGAACGATAGCGGTCGGTAGTCCCGATGCCCCTGGTAGACGCCCTCCGAGAGGGCGACGTCGACGTCAGACGTATCGAACACCTCGCCGGACTCCGCTCCCGACGCGAACCGACCGACGTAGTGGACGACCGCGATGTCACCTGGTTCGACCATGCTGACTACTCGACGGTCACGTCCACCGCGTGGGACATGTAGGCGGTGTTGCTGTAGCCGCCCTGGTTCCACGGGAACTGGTCGTTCTGGATGCCGCGGAGGTTCTGGTCTGGACTGGAGACGGTGGCCGGCTGCGTGCGGTCCATCGCGTCGGTCGCTCGCGAGACGAGCGTGTAGTCGCCTGGTTCGGGCGACCACACGTAGCGGAACAGCCGCCAGGAGAACGGCCCGAGGTCTGGCCGGAAGAACTCGGCCTCGTTCCACGTCTCGCCGCCGTCGTCGGAGACCTCGACGGTCTCGACGGCGTTGTCCCCGGCCCAGGCGACGCCGATTACCTCCACGGTGCCGTCGGCTCGCCGGGTGACGGTACTGTCCTCGCCGGGGAAGCCTATCATCGACTTCACCAGCTGGTCGAAGATGTAGGCGTTCCGGATCTGGTCCGGGTTCTGCATCTGCTCGTACGTGTCGTAGGTGTCGATGGTCTGGTACTGCTCGGCGGCCTCGTCCTGTACGGGGATGATCCGGTAGGAGTACTGCTGCCAGTGCGTGTACAACCGCTGGTCCTCGGTCTCCCACTCGTCGCCGAACACCATCATGTCCATCACGTGCATCCGGTTCACCCACTTGACGTTGTTGTTGCCGTACCAGCCCGGGACGACGAGTCTGACCGGGAACCCGTGGTCGCCCGCGATGGGTGCGCCGTTCATCTCGTAGGCGAGGATGCAGTCGTCCATCACCTTCCCCATCGGAATCGACCGCGTGAAGATGTCCTCGCCCTCGGGTGCCTCGCCGCCCATGAACGACACCCACATCCCGTCGCTCGTATCGGCCCCGTATCGCTCAAGGATGGCGCTGACGGGCGTCCCGGTCCACTCGGCGTTCCCGACCGCACCGAACGTCCACTGGTTCCCACCGACCTGCGGGTCGAAGTACGCCCGGCCGTTCCCGGAGCACTGCATCACGTGGAACACCGTCTCGGTCGGGAACTCCCGCTTCAGCTCCTCCATCGACAGCTCGACGTCCTCGTCGAACATCCCGGTCAGCGAGACGGTCCACTCGCTCTCCTGGATGTCCGGCGTCGGGTAGTGGTTCCGGATGTAGAACTCCTCGAGGGGCGTGATGAGCGTCGTGTAGGTCTCGCGCTCGGCGGCCTCGGCGTTCTCGGGTTCGGGCGAGAGTATCCGTAACCCCGGATATCGCTCCTCCAGTGACTGCTCTGGCTCCTCAGTCTGCTGTGTCTCGGTCGCCGTTTCAGTCGGCGGTTCGGTCGCTGCCGTGGGTTCAGTCCCGGTGGGCGTCTCCGTTCCCGCCGTCTGGTTCCCCCCACAGCCTGCGAGCAGGGAACTCCCTGCCACGGCACCGACTGCTTTCAGGACCCGTCGCCGCTCCAGATACCGGTCCCGTTTCGATGGCTCTGCATCGGATTGCTCTCCCATGACTGCCGGTATCGGCTTTCGTGTGTTTTGTTATGACCAGCCATTCCGTCGTATGGTAGTCTTATTGGCGTCGACCGAGGGGCACCCCGTTTCCCGTTTTCGGTGATCCCACAACGCCGGGGCCAGACCGGTCGAACGGACCGAGAGCCGGCCCGCTCACTCCTCGTCGTCCTCCGTGACGAGGACGGTGCCGACCATGCCCTGGCCCGCGTGGGGTGCACAGACGTAGACGTATTCGCCGGGGACGTCGAACGTGTGCTCGTACGTCGAGCCCACTTCGTCGATAGCGAAGTGTTGATTCCCCTCGTAGGAGGCGAACGGCTCGGCCCCGTCAGGGTTCCTGACCTTCTCGGACGCCCCCGGCAGGGACGTGACGTTGTGTCCGGCGCTCTCGAACGTCCACCGGACGGTCTGCCCGACGGTGATCTCGACGGTCTCGGGGACGAATCGCAGCCGTCCCTCGGGTCCGGCGGCCACGTCGACGACTCCTCCCCCCGTCGTCGTATCGGTCGGTTCGGCCGTGGCGGTCGCCGTCGACGTGGGCGGCGTTGTCACCGGACCGGTTGGTGTTCCCGTCCCGCTCTCTCCCAAACAGCCTGCCAGGGTAATCGCTCCCACGACGGCGAGGTGGTGCAGATAGGTCCGTCTGTCCCTCATGGTGGACCCAATGCCTCGAACCGCTGTTGTTACGAACTGCTTTCGTGCGGCGGGCTGCCGCCGCCGCCCGTCGTCCGGGCTGGTCACCAATCGACAGTCAATGCGAGCGACAGTGGCGGTATGCGTCTCGCACTGGCGAACTCTCGTCGATGCAGGCTCCATTACGCCCCCAAAGCAAGGATTACTGTCCGTGGACCGGTGATGCGTGACCTGTATCGACCAGCGCGTCACCCCCGAACGACCCTCGCTGCGGTCTCAGACGCCGCTCGCGGGATCACCGGTGTCGATCTTCTCGTAGGGGTAGTACGAGTAGCCCTCCGTGACGGCCACGGTACCTTGCTCGACGTATTCGGTCGCAATCGCCTTGCCGATACCCGTTGCACCGCCGGTTACGATGGCTACCTTTCCTGACAGCATAGCTCTAGGTTCACGGCCTGTCGATACAACTCTGCCAGCACCCTACGACTGGAGGGCGGGGGCACACCCTGCGGTCCGGTGGTACTCGTCCTCCAAGCTGATGCACTGCCGACAATCGTTGGAGTGCGCAGAAGGGGCGACCGGATGGGGCGATGCAGAGCCGGGGGCTCGATGCGACCGGGCGAGCAGCGAACCCGGACTCGCGGCCGGGGCTCGGGCGAGTCGAGATTGGGCGGTCGAGACGTAATACTATGTCCGCTACTGACACTTCACGATGATACTTTGCGGCTCGGTGTCGAACTACTACAGACGGTATGTCAGCCCGCTTAACCCGTCGAAGCTTCTTGACGACAGCGACAGGTGCAAGTGCGGTAACCAGCGTGGGCGGGACTGCAGCGGCACAGGACGGCGAGCGCCACACCGTCGAGATGACAGACTCGCTCGTGTTCGAGCCGGACTCGATCACGATCGCGCCGGGGGACACCATCGCCTGGGTGAACGTCGGCAGTATCGGTCATTCGGTAACGGCGTACGAGGACGAAATCCCACAGGATGCGGAGTACTTCGCCTCGGGTGGCTTCGACGCGGAAGGACAAGCTCGGAACAGCTACACGGCAGGTAACACCGCGGCCGGTGACGTCCCCGGTGGCGAATCCTTCAGGCACACCTTCGATGTCGTTGGATCCTACGAGTACTTTTGTATCCCGCACGAAGGTGTCGGGATGGTCGGCAGTATCGATGTCACACCGGGCGGGGCACCGGAGGGCGGTGACGGACCGGCGATTCCCACCATCCCCGATACGGCCTGGACCCTCATCGTTGTCACGACCGTCGCGTTACTCACGGTCACCGGGCTCGCGTACATCTTCATTAAGTATGGTGGTGATTATGAACTGGGTGATGAAGAGTAACACGGGACAGAACCGATCTGTCGGGCGATAAATCGGTGGAGCGGCCCGAAGCCCTGGGGCTGCTGAAGGCCCCTTACGAGTTGCCCCGCTCAGGTGATGTGCTGACTCGCACTTCGCACGCTTCGTCCGTGAACTGTCGGGGTGGCTCATGCGTGTTTCCAACGACGGAGACAGCGGGCCACAGTCCCGTACGGGGTCAGCGCATCCTGTCGAGTGCGACGAACGAGTCTCCCGTGGCCGCGATCCATTCGGCCTCCAGCACGTGCTCGCTCCGCGGTAGCGACGAGATGGCGCACACCGCCACGTCGTCGGACCGGCTCGTGACTGTGGCAACGACCAGCTCGTCGTGCGCCTTCCGGGATGGCTCCCACTCGTCTCGCCCTTTCGGGGTGGACCCCATCTGATCCACCTCGTGCTCTGCCGTGTTCGACTCTGGGTAGAGGTTCGGGACCCCCGCGAAAAGATACTCTGCCACATGACAGCTTCCCGGGGGTACGCCGAGGCACCCCGTCCGGACGTCGCGTCGAGACGGTGTGGCTACACCTCGCGGCCGACGTCGGGTTGATAGCCGGTGAGGAAGTGGAAGCGAAAATCCTCGAACTCCAGAGGCGCTTGGCGACGATTTCGCACCTCACTCCGAGTGCGTCGACAGCTCGAACCCCCAGGTCAGGTTCCCGGACCCCGACGGCGGGGCCGACTCGTAGGTGATGGTGACGCTGTCGGCGTCCTTGGCGGCGACGTAGTACGACCCCGCCGCGTCCGCGCTCTCGGCCCAGACGTTGGCGACCTTGGGAGCGCCGGTGAGGTCGTGGGGGATGTCGAACGAACGGTCACCGGTCCCGCTCGCCGTGTGGGTCCCGATCTGTGCGGTCCGGTGACCGAAGTTGTGTCTGATGACGTCGCCCCTCCATCACCTTCGATCTCGGTCTCGATGTCGTTCTAGACGACCATGCAGTCCGCGGCGACGATCAGGTTGATGTCGCTGCCGCCGGTCTGGGAGAAGTTGTTGTTCGTCACGGCGACGTCGTCGGTCTGGTAGACGAGGGCCGCGTCGTTGCTGCCACGGGAGAAGCTGTTCCCCGTCACGAGTCCGCCCGCGCGGACCAGTAACCCTCGGCCACCGTAGCGGTTGAAATCGCTCGCGGCGACGAGGTTCGGGTCGCCACCCAGGATGGCCGCGAACGACCCGCTGACCTCGGAGAGGGAGTTGCTCAGGAACCGTATCGGCTCGGTCACCGAGCCGGCGGCGACGACGTAGTTACTGATGTCCTCGAAGTGGTTGCCGACAAAGTTCACGTCCTCGACGGACGAGTCACCGATCTCGGAGATGTTGAACGCCGAGCTGCCGGCCACCTCGCTGCTCGTGAAACTCATCGCCTACATCAATGTCTTCGGCTTCCTCGTCCTCCTGGCGGGTGTCGGGACGCCCAGCGTGCTCGAGTACGGCAACCGGAGCCCCGGTCGGCTGCTGGAGGTGACCCTCGTCGCGGTGATGCCCGTCTTCGTCCTCGCGCTCCCGATTCTCGACGTCAGCCTGTTCCTGCCGGGCCGCTGGTACGCGTTCATGTACGTGCCAATGGTGTTCCTCGGTGTGTTCGGGCTGCGCCACCTTACGGCCCGACTCGACCGCCGGCCGATGGTCGTCGGGCTGCTGTTGCTGGTCGTCTCCTCCCCGAGCATCATGCTCGTCTCAGGGGCCGCAACGCTGGACAGCCCGGTCTTCGAGTCCAAACAGCAACGCTACGCCTTCACCGAGACTGAGGTCGACGGCGCACGCAACATCGGCGACATGATCGGTGGGCGACTCCCGCCGGTGTACACCGACGCCCCGTACACGGCCGTCTTCAGGCGCACCGATAGCCACCTCGCCGGTCTCGTGGACGTCCCACGTGATTCACGCGCCAGACACGACTTCGTCGTCTACCACGAGTACCAGACCGAGGATGCGCCCCTCGTCGTCGGTGTGAACAACTCCACCAAGCTCTCACAGGTCGGCCAGGACCGGATCTGTAGCCCGACGCGGAGCCGTCTCTACACTAACGGCGACGTACTCCTCTGTGGTGGCGGGACCCCGGGTGACGACGACACCAGTTTAGCCACACCGTATTCGGCTCCCAGACTGCTTAACGTACCTATAGTAAAGCCACACCCACTCGATGGCGCAGGAGATGAGTGACGCCCCCCAGCCGCCGACCGACCCGACGGTGCCCACCGCCGAGCAGGACCGCCTCGTCCAGTCCCCCACCCCGAGCCAGCTGCGGCAGGCCAGCAGCCGCAGGCTACGGTTCGGCACCAAGGCACTCGTCCAGTCACGTGACCGCGTCCTCCTCGTCAGGGAGCGTCGCGCCGACGGCACCACCTTCTGGACGCTCCCCGGCGGTGGCATCGACCCCGGCGAGACGCCACGCGAGTCCCTCGCCCGTGAGCTTCGGGAGGAGATTTCCTGTGAGTGCAGCCTTGGTGCCATCGTCGCCCGCTGCCAGTACGACCACACGACCCGTTCAAACACGACCAGCCTCTACTCGGTCTTCGAGACTACGCTCGACGGCGAACCCGTTCCGAACGTGGACGAGGGAATCGTCGAGTGCGGCTGGATCGACCCGGCCGAGGTGCCGGCCGACACGCTCGACCCCATCGCGAGCCTGCTGGAGCCCTGATGCCGGCAGCGTCGCGGTGACCGAGCACGACTCCGGGAGTGGAGCAGGAGCTCGCCCGTGGCCTTCGCTTCGTAGAGGAGGTCAGGATCAGAACGGGGCATCCGGGGAGCCGCGGCTGGCACCTTCGTTTTCCATCGCTCGCTCCATCGGGTTCGACCCGACTTCGGCGCTGTCTTCGGGCTCGACCGTCACGTCACCGGTGCGTCGGAACGTTCGTTCGAGTTCCGCGAGCTGGTCGTTGATGGCATTGCTCTGGTGGTGCATCGGAGCCGCACGGACCCGGACGAGGTCGTACTCGTGGCGGTCCGCGAGCCCGTTCCACGCCCTGAACGAGCCGATCGTCAGCGTATGAGTCTGTGGGCAGAACGGCGTCGTCGGGGTGAACTCCGCACGCAGGACGCGTTCAATGCTATCGTCGTCGATGGCTTCGGTACCGTTGTCGACCTCGACGGCGTACCGGTAGCCGGCGTTCTTGTGGCGGGTGTCCAGATTCAGTCTGGCGAGGTTGTAGTTGAACGTCATGTCGTACACCTTCCGCTCCTCGAACAGCTCGCGCGTCAGCCGATGGAAGGCGACGTGGTCGGTGCCCGCCAGTACGTCGTGCCCGTCGAGAAACTCGTCCGCCGGGGGGTTGTGGTCCGGAACGAACTCATCGTAGCTGTCGAACAACGAATCGTCGTCGTTGCCGAACGGGGATGGGAAACTGGGCATACCCGCCGGTTCGTCACCTGTTCACGTACACCTGTTGCCGGAGATATTCGCCATCGACCTCCGATTGAAGCCGTGGGCTCCCGCCTGCCACACCAGTGAACTGTGGGTTCAGCAGCGAACGGAACGGATTCGGCCACCGTGTTTCACGGAGTCCGAACCCCCCTGGACACGGACCCGTGTGCAGTTCGAAAGGGGGTGACGGCGACGAACTTTAGACGTGAACGCGGACGACGTGGCCGCCACAGCCACACTGTTCGATGTACTCCCAGTCGACGTCCGTCTCACCGAACTCGTCTTCGAGCACCGAGAAGAGGTACTCCGACGGGTGGCCATGTTCACCGTGGGTGACCAGGTTGACGTGGTTCCCCTCAGCGGTGTGTTCGACGGCGTCGACCGCGTGCTGAACGACCAGTTCCCGGTCTGCCCCGTGCTCCGGCTTCTCGAGGTTGGCCGACCAGGAGTTGTCGTGGACGCGGTCCGTGACCGGTTCGGCGTCGTGGTCGTGGTCGTGGGGTGTACTCGACATCGTCACGATGCAGTACGGTCGGGGAACGTATACGATTTCGGTCGGTGGAACGGGTTCTCCGGTAACACGGCCGCTCCACCGCGGTACCTCTGGGTCGATGACCAGCCTACCTGCCGATGGGACTCGAAGGCGGACGGGACCGAACGACTTCGGGGATGGTGCTATCAGGGTCAGTCACCGAACCGGAGTACGGGGAGCCGGATGTCGTCCAGGGGCTCCGGAGCGCACGCGGAAACAGCTCGTTCGAGAAGCACTGGCCCGAAGGAACACCCGAACCACCCACCACCGACAGAGTATGAGCCACGACCACGACCACCTCGACCTGACCGGATCTCGAACTGACTTCGACTTCAAGAACGACGTGCTGGCGGTGTTCAAATCCAAGACGGGCCTCACGGAGGAGACCGTTCGGCTCATCTCCGCGGAGAAGGACGAGCCAGCGTGGATGCTCGAGCGGCGACTGGACGCCTTCGAACAGTTCCAGCAGATGCCGATGCCGACCGACTGGCCGGGACAGCCGGACCTGTCGGGGTTCGACCTCGACGAGATCGTCCCGTACCTGCGACCGGATATCGAGTCGAAGCGCAGCGTCGACTCGTGGGAGGACCTCCCCGAGGACATCCACGACACGTTCGACAGGCTCGGGATTCCGGCGGCCGAAGAGAAGTCCCTCTCCGGGGCCGGTGCACAGTACGAGTCGGAGGTGGTCTACCAGAACATGAAAGACCGGTTCGAGGAGAAGGGCGTCGTCTTCTGTGACATGGGCACGGCCGTCCAGGAGTATCCCGACCTCGTCCGTGAACACTTCATGACGAAGTGTGTGCCTCCGAGTGACAACAAGTTCGCCGCGCTGCACGGTGCGGTCTGGTCCGGCGGCTCGTTCGTCTACGTGCCGGAGGGCGTCACCGTCGAGATGCCACTTCAGGCGTACTTCCGGATGAACGCCGAGGGGATGGGCCAGTTCGAACACAAGATAATCATCGCGGAGCCGAACTCCGAGGTCCATCTCATCGAGGGCTGCTCGGCACCGCACTACGGTGAACACAACCTCCACAGCGGCTGCGTCGAGGTGTTCGTGAAGGAGGGGGCACACGTCCAGTACTCGACGGTGCAGAACTGGTCTCGGAACACGTACAACCTGAACACCAAGCGTGCCATCGTCGAGGAGGACGGGACGATGGAGTGGGTCTCGGGCAGCATGGGCTCGAAGGCGACGATGCTCTACCCGGCGACCATCCTGAAGGGACGGGGCGCGACGGACACCCACGTCACCATCGCGTTCGCCGGCGAGGGCCAGAACATCGACACCGGCGCGAAGGTGTACCACACCGCACCTGACACCCACTCCACCATCGAGTCCAAGTCCATCTCGAAGGACGGCGGCCGCACGAACTACCGTGGCCTCGTCCACATCGCCGACGGCGCGGCGCACTCCTCGACGAGCGTCGAGTGTGACGCGCTCATGTTCGACAGCGAGTCCACGTCGGACACGATGCCGTACATGGAGATCAGGGAGTCGACGGTCGACGTGGCCCACGAGGCGACCGTCGGCAAGATCGGCGACGAGGACGTCTTCTACCTCGAGAACCGGGGGCTCGACGAGGACGACGCCAAGAAGCTGATCGTCGCCGGCTTCATCGAACCGCTCACGGAGGAACTGCCCATCGAGTACGCGGTCGAACTCAACCGCCTCATCGAACTCGAGATGGACGGGAGCCTCGGTTAGGCGTGCGGCCGGCGGGACCAGGACGGTCGGCGGTGTTCTCCACGGGAACCCGTGAATCCCAGGTCACACGTCGTCTCAGAAGAGGTAGAGCCCGGGCGGTGTCCTCTCGGTCCAGTCCACGTGCTGGGATTCGGCTCGGATGTTGGTGCGTGAAACGGGCGCTCGGGATGGGATTCGTCTGAACATGCATGGCTATCGCGGCCTTCCAGGACCCATGGACGTCGTCGGCCCACGAATCGGACCACAGACATCGCCCGCGACGTCCCGGTCCGTCGAGTCCCGTCTCAGTCGTCCGTCCGCGACGCCAGGACGATCAGCGCGGTCGTCTCCTCGACTGCTCGGGGAGCGATATCCTGGTCACCGTCGAAGCGGACGACGTCGCCCGCACTCAGTTCGTGTGTCTCGTCGCCCAGTCGGAGCTCGAGCCTCCCGTCGACGAGATAGAGGACGATCTCGCGGTCGGGATGCGCGTGGGCTGGGACCTCCTCGCCCGCGTCGAGCGTGAGTCTGATCGTCTTCGGTTCCGCATCGGGGAAGACGTTCGCGTGTGGCTGTCCATCGAGTTCGTCGAGCGTCGTGATCGTGGTCATGGATTCTGTGGGTCGAACTCGTTCTGCCCGAGTCCGCGTCGGACCGGTTCGTGTTCGGAGTCGGTGGGTGGCGGCGCGGTCACGAGGAGCGCTTCGAGCCGCGAGTCCTCATCGGCTCTGATTCCACGGTCGGTCTCCGCCTGGACGACGACGACGTCGCCGGGTTCGACGGCATGTTCCTCGTCACCGTCGCGGACCAGTCCGGTCCCGGACTGGACGCAGATCGCAACGTCGCTGGATGGGGCGTGCACCGGGATAAACTGCCCCGGTTCGAAGTAGCCACAGACGACCTTCATCCGGTCACTCCGGAACACTTCGACCGCCGAGAACCGGTCGTCGTCGTACGCCCGCTCGGAGTCGAAATCGGTCGCGGTCACACCGACCCCTCCGTTCGGCAGACGCCACACCCGCTGGAACTGTGGTGAACGAGGGGTAGTGACGCGCCGTTCCTCCTCGAAATTTTAGGCTGGCCTAAATACATGCAGGCCCAACTCGGACGAGCACCGCAAAAGAGGTTGGCCCGAACATATTCGCCACGGACGGACGGTGTGACGCCTGGCCTCGGCGGCGGTCCCGTCGGACCGCTCGGTGCGCCTGCCGCGACCCCAACATGAGTTCAGTGTGGCCCGTCTCCGGACTCGGTGACGGCCGTTGTGGGCGTCAGAACGGGGCTTCCGGTTCCCCACTGGTCGCGTCGCCCGTCTTCGTGTCGGCCTTCCCGATCAGCACTCTGAACTCGTCGGGTTCGCGTTGGCGGTACTCCCAGCGGAACTCCGCACCGGCCTCGGCATCGAACTGGTGGTACAGTGGCTTCGGGTCGTGGTCGTTGACGAGCACGAAGCCCGTGCCGGTCTCCAGCTCGTCGTACGCTTCGAAGATCTGTTCGTGGCGTCGAGCTGGCGGGAGCTGCCTGACGTCGAGCTCCTCGACGACCTCTATCGCCTCGCCGTCTGTCGGTGACGCCGAACCGTCGGAGTCGGCCGAACCGGAAGCGTCGTCGGCCCCACCCGCCCCCTTCGTGATATGCACCCGGCACCGTCCCGGTTCGGACTCGACGACCTCCCAGCTGAACGAGTCACCGTACCGCTGCCGGAACTCCTGGTGGAGTGGACGGGGCTCGTGTGGGGCGATGAGTTCCATCGTCCCTCCCTCGGGGATCATCCCGTAGCGATGGTGGATCGTGGGATGCCGTTCCTGTTTGGGAATCTCGCGAACGTCGTACTGCGTGACGACGTCCCCCGAGCGGCTCTCGGAGTCGGCGGTCTTGACGATCTCGACGTGCCACTCGCCCGACCCGCGACTGGCGTACTCCCAGTCGATTCCGTCGCCGTGCATCGACCGAAGTTCGTGGTACAGCGGCTTGGGATCGTGGTCGTTGACCAGCACGAACCCCTCGTCGGCCGCCAGTTCTTCGAAGATTCCGAGGAGGGCCTCGTGCCGGCGCTGTGGTTTCAGGTCACGAACGTCGACCGTCGCGAGCGCGTCGTCCCCGAGTGCCTCACCGACGGTCACGGCGAGTTCACGCGGTTCCGCGTCGGGATGCGCGTACGCCCAGCTCAGTGCGCGCTCGTGCTCGATCTGGTATCGGAGCAGGTGAACGTCGACGTCCCGGTCGGCGACGATCTCCAGTGTGTCCCCCGGGTCCACTTCGGTGAGGGTGTCGAAGAGCTGTTCACGGAGTTCCGTCTCCTCTACCTCCTGCAGGTCCATCTCGATTGCCATCTCTCCACTGAACGGACCCGACGTGAACAGTTGGTCCTTGCGTCGAAGAGGTTCGGCTCGCCTTTGGGATGGCCAGTATCCTCCCGCTGACCGGGCCAGTACTTCAGGACGATACACTGGGAAAGGGTATCACGTCGCGCAGCCGTTCGCATCGGGGTTGGAGCCCGGACAGAGTTCGAGACAGGCCGAGTTGACGATCTCGTGGAGGCGGAGCATCCCGTCTCTCGACAGCACGACCCCGAAATCGAACGCCGTCTCGTCGTCGACCGCGAGGTCCAACACGGAGTCGAAGAAGGTCGAGACGACGCAGAACCGCCAGCCGGCGCGTGTCGCGAGGGAGCGACCCTGTTCGGTGAGCGTCACTCCCCGGTACTTTTCGTACGCGACCAGGTCACGGTCGTCGAGTTTCGATACCATCTCCGTCACGCTGGCCGGAGCCACACCCAAGTAGTTCCCCAGTTCACTGGTGGTGATCCGGTCCGTGCCCGACTCCGAGAGGTCGGAGATCGCGAAGAGATACCGGGCAGCACGCCGCTCGGTTTCCGACAGCGAGTGCGGAAGCGACGCCGAGGGTCCGACCTGCGGTTCCGAAGCCATGTCTCCCGGAAGGTCGTCCATCCTCGAAAGGATACTCCCGAATCCCTTCGTCCCGGCGTGAACGCCGGGGGGATGTCATAGACGAACGGAGTGAACTGCCGGCAGACACGATGGCGGTACCGCGGTGGTGTCGGTCGGCTCTATCGCAGATTCGTACCGAACCGGGGCCGCGGGATTCGGCCGCATTGGAGCGGCGAGCAGCCCTCAAAAGGTGGCCTGAAGTTGCTGTTCTGCGTCGGTGAACAGCACGTTGTTCTCCTTGTGGACGTGGCGGTGGGTGTCGGTCTGGAGTGCTTCGAGTCGTTCGAGCATCACCTCGTAGCTGGCACAGGCGTCCTGGGGCACGGCGAAGTCGTCGGTGAGTGCCGCGAGCCGGTCGAGGTGGTCCGCGGTCTCCTCGTGATCGGTTTCCAGACTCTCGATCTCGGCCTCGAGCTGCTCCCGCTCCGCGTCGGTCAGCGACTCACCCCGATCGAGCCGCTCGACGATCGGGAATAGCTCCGTCTCCTCCTCGTCGATGTGGCGTTTCATCCCCTCGGCGAGTTCGAGGTACTCCGATTGGACCTCGCGGAGTTCCGGGTGGTTCTCGCCGTGGACCCTGGCCACCTTCCGGACGAGGCCCTCCAGTGAGGGTAGTTCCTCGCGGAGGTACTGGTGGTGTGTCGACACGATGTCTTCGATGAGCTTGGTCTGGGTCTCCCACTCGGGGTCGCCGTCCGCGTCCGGTTCGGTCGCCGCGAGGCGTTCCAGGAGACCGTCGAGGTCGACCCCTGCCTCGGTACAGGCGGCTGCGAGGCTCGTCTCGCCGCCACAGCAGTAGTCGATACCGACCGATTCGAGGACCGTCGCGTAGGCGGGGTGCTCCCGGACGAGCGGACCGACTGACCGCTCCGGGTCGACCGTGTCAGTCATTGTACGTCCGATGGTTGGCCGGGGGCTCCCTTGAGGATTCACCCGAACAGTTCCGCGTCGACGAACTCGCCGTAGCCCGCGGCATACTCCCCGAGGTGGTCGTCATCAGGACGCCGTGTTCGGCGTGTCGGACGAGCCCGTTTTGATTCGGTCTCGGGACCAGGAGACAGAGCAGCGCCGTGAAGATGGGCAATCACGGTTCGACCGCTTGTCGAGGGAGCCACCTGGCGAGGCTTCCGACGAGGGCCGTGGGTAATCGGACCCCCGGCCAATCTTTTTACTGTCTCCCACCGTAGTGGGAAGCAAGACCGATGAGTGCGGACAACGAGAAGCGACAGGTCGATTCGAAAGGTCGCGTCACGATTCCCAAATCCATCCGTGACCGACTTAACATCGATCCCGGCGAGGAGGTGGATATCGACATCGAAGACGGAACGGTAGTGATTCGCCCACGTATCTCGCGCGGTGAGTTCATCGAGACGATGGAGGGCTGCATCACCGAAGAGACCCGTGCAGAGTCCGCCGAGCGGCTTACGCCGTCCGATATCAAGTCTGACTGGACAGCTGACCTCCCGAACTCTTCCTGAGCGATGTACTGTCTCGACGCCAATATCTGGATCTACTATCTCGACGAGACGCTCTCGGAACACGACGCCGTCAGCGACTCCGTCTCCGGGATTCTCGCTGAAGAACCGCTGTTCAGCACGACCGTCCTCCAGATGGAGGTCGTCCACTACCTGCAGCACCAGCTTGCGGACAGCCAGCAGGCTATCGACCAGTTCCTGCACCTCGAGGACGTGACGACAGCGGAACTCACTCAGAACGACGTGTCCGCAGCTGCTGAGACTTTACACAGTCATCCAGACACTGGCATCGGTGGACGTGACGCGACCGTCGTCGCAGCGATGGACAGAAACGGCGTGACTGAACTCTGGACTCACGATGGTGGGCTCAAACGTCTCGAAGCGTCGCTCGATTGGCTCACCGTCGTTGACCCTGTCGAAGAGTCGTAGCGTTGGGGCCCCAGGGGACGACACGTCCGATTCTGACTGGCAGTAGAGATATCCGCCTAATCGCCAGCACTGGCCTGCTTGTAGCCGTCTACGCGAGCGGCTGTCGCGATTAACTGGCCGTGGCCCTTCGTTCCGTTGAGCTCGATGATGCCGGTGTCCACGTCGTACGTGATGAGGTCGGCTTCCGCAAGTTTCGGGAGGTGGGTGTGATGAAGCGCCACCTCGATGCTGGCACTGTTGTCGCTCTCGTCTACCGGCGATTGACCCTCGTCCCAGTTGGCGAGTGCAGCCGCGAGCGTTTCGATGTCCATCACCTCGGACTCCGTCGTCAGGAGGTACAGGACGTATCGCCGGGACGGATGTGTCAGTAAATCGAACGTCTTATTCAGTCCGGTCGTGCTCTGTGATGCCATCAACTACCCGTTGGTCTGGACGGCCTTAACCTCTTTTTACCGATAATTCCACCCAAATTATATATGCAAGCGAATGCGGCTGTACACTTGACTTTCCCAAGCAAAGCGAGGCGGGCAGACTGGTTGATGACGGCATCCTTTCACGAATCGTCTGAACCACATGTCCCTCCGTGAACGAGGGCACGAGTTCGCCCGGCCACACCACACCCGACGAACTCAAGACCGACAAGTACCACCGCAACCGCGGAGACGACCCATCTGTTTCCGGTGATTCGGGTCCACTGCAACAGTGGGTTCGTTTCGACCGACAGCGGTCCTGCGTGCGACTCGCCCGTTCGCTGTTCGCGTTGTCCAGCAGACTCCGTGTGGACTCGGCACAAGAAAGCTCCGACGGCACACAGGAAAACGTCTACTGGGAGTCCGGCCAGGTCCGCGATGGATACTCTTTCATCCGCCGTGATCGCTTCGAGGTCTTCTCCAGGGGGGAGACGGTCGATGCTACCGACTAGCGGTGAACTTCTTGCGAACGTCGTTTGCCGTGAGTGCCCCCTGTATAACGTACGAGAGTCTGCGATGCCGAGGTGCGATCGTTGCTGTTCCGAGGAGGAGTGCAGCGCGCTTCTTGTCCCCTCGACGGAGCGCGAGGCCGGCCTGCACGAGTATGGACGCGATGTTCACTGTCGTCCATCGATTCTGCTTCAGTCGTTTCGCCGGACTTCTAGAGGACATCACTCGAACTACGGGCTGTTCCCTGGTAATTCTATCGTCGCGACGACCCGGCGGCGTGAAGGAGTGCCAGTCATGAATGGTCCGCTTCGGTGCCCCAGTGCTTGAGCGTTGTACTGCTGGGCGTCCAAGCGGCCCATCTGCTCGACCAGGAACTGTTCACTCCATCCAGTGGTGGAGCGTGATTTAGAGGGCTGCAGTACCAACTAGTAGTGATGTCCGAATCAGAGGCGACCCGTTGGGAGTACGAGACGCTTCGTCCACCGCGCGATGAGACCCTAAAAGAAGCAGAGGATCCGAAAGCAGAGTTGAATCGACTTGGTGCAGAGGGCTGGGAGTTCGTGGAGACGATCGACTACGAGGGAGGCGGCACCAAGTACCTCGTTTTCAAGCGACCTGCCCAATCGGGTGAACCAGTGTGACCGACGAGACCGACTTCAGTACGGCCAACACGATGCGTGAGCGCTCGGGCAAGAGTCGGACGAAACTCTGGTTGCTGCTGCGCGCGAACCGCCTTGTCGTCTCCAGCGTCCTGACCTGTGCCGTGTTCGTCGCGTTCGTGATCGCCGTCGCGTTCCTCAACCCACCGTTTTCACGGCAGATCGAGTCCGGCGACATGATCGACACGATGTTCTCGACGATGATCACGGTCATCGTGACTGGGACGACACTCGTCGTCACGATCGGTCAGCTCGTCCTCTCCCAGGAGAACGGCCCGCTCGGCGATCAACGCGAGCGCATGTCCAATGCGATGGATTTCCGGGAGTTCACTGAGGAATTGATCGGGTCTCCGAGTCCTGCCGACCCATCCGAGTTCCTCCGTCAGATAATCGGAGTCACGGCACAACGGACGACAGCTCTCCGGGAGTCCGTTGGCGAGAACGATGACGAGAACCTCCGAGAAGAGGTCGAGGAGTTCGCCGAAAGCGTCACCGGGAACGCCGAGACGGTACGTGAGCAACTCGAGGGTGCCCAGTTCGGCTCGTTCGATGTGGTATTCGCCGCACTGAACTTCAATTACAGCTGGAAGATCTTCCAGGTCGAACGGCTCGCGAACGAATACGAAGCGAGTCTGACTGAGGAGGAACACGGCCTGCTTGCCGACCTCAAAACAGCGCTGTCCCTCTTCGGTCCGGCGCGCGAACACATCAAGACGCTGTACTTCCAGTGGGCACTCATCAACCTCTCTCAGATGATTCTCTACGCCGCGGTCCCGGCACTGGCCGTTGCGGGTATCATGGTCGCAGTCGTCGATGCGGGGACGTTCCCTGGAAGCACACTCGGTCTGGATCACATCATCCTCGTCGTGGGCGGTGCGTTTGCGGTGACGCTCGTCCCATTCATGCTGTTCGTCTCGTACGTCCTCCGCATCGTCACCATCGCGAAACGGACACTTGCCATCGAGCCGCTGATCCTCCGAGAATCACAACGCTGAGGCGTCACCCAAAGTGATGGCACGTATCCATGGCCTGAAGGCCGTAGTATTGCGACCGTTCCGCATCTCACCGACGAGGTGTTCACGGACAGTCGACTGGCCAAGCGTCTCGATGGGCCGAATGACTCCTCTTCACGCCGAAGCGATAGTCGACGAGGAACGAGGAATCCACGGCTTCGTCGACGCAACGGACAGCCAGATTCGTTGGCTACGCGTCACCCCCGGGGCCCACGGTGCAGGGATTGGGACGGAGCTGTCCGAATGAGTCCATGACGAACTGTCTCGCCTTTGCTCGTGCGGTCGTGGGGCGAGATGCAAGGGACAGCAGCGACCTGTGACAGGGCGACGACCCAGGCGACCGAATCGCACGCACAGCCGACCCTACACCGACTCCGGTTCCTCGTCGCTGTCGGCCGATTCATCTGGAGTCTCTCCGCCCCGGTCGCTGTACCCCTCTCGGCCGACAGCAGCCTCGCCGACCATATTCAGAACCGACTGCTGGACTTCCTCTGCCGACTCGTAGCGTTGCTCGCCGGTGCTCTCGCTCTGTTCGCCGAGAACCTCGCGAAGCGTCGTCGAACCGTCGACCAGATCCAGTTCGGCGTCGCCGTACGCCGCAAGCAGTTCCTCCAGCGTCGTCGGATACTCGTGCGATTCGAGTTGCTCCATCAGCGGTCCGAATTCGACGCCATGTTCACGCGAGTCGCTGGGCCCGTCGCTGCTGGCTTCGTCAGGAGGTGCCATACGTGGCTATACGTGGACTGGCACCAAGGAATTTGCGCAGGCACGGGTTGTCCCGTTCGACGTGGCCCGCTAGCGGACACTAGTCGAGGACGGCCGCCGAATCGTCCTGCGGTCGGTAATCCAGGTGCTGCATCGTCTCCGTCAGGGTGAGGTATCGGTCGCCGTTGGCCGAGATCCCGTGTGCGATAACCGGCGAGTGATCGATCGGTGTCTTGGCGGCCGCGCGCAGCAGCGCCCGACAGTCCCGGTGGCTGAGCCACATCGCGCGGGCGAAGCGATACCGGTCCGCGGCCTCCGACTCCATCTCCCGCAACTCCTCTCGTGACATCAGCCATCCGATGCGAACGACGACGATGTCGAGATCGTACCGGTCGGCATTGTAGGAACAGAGCGCCTCGGTAGCGACTTTGGCGACGCCGTAGTAGGAGTCCGGTCGCGGCGGCGTCTCCGTATCGATGGTCGTCGTCGGATTCTCGACAGTCGATTCGAACCTCGATGGATCGTCGCGGTTGTACATCCCGTGGACGTGGGCCGAACTCGCCATGACGACGCGGTCGAGGTCGTTCTCGCGGGCGGCCGCCATCGCGTTCGTCGTGATCCGGAGGTTCGCCTCCTCACCCTCGCTCCAGTCTGAACGTTCCCCCGGAACCCACGCGAGGTGGACGAGCACGTCGACACCGTCAAGCGCATCGACGAAGGCATCTCTGTCCGTAGCGTCGAGCAATTCACTGCTCATCTCCTCGTGTTCGTGGTGTGTCAACAGAGTGAGCTGGTCCCGGTCGAACGCGCCGACGGCGACGCGTCCGACCTTTCCAGCCGCGCCCGTGATGGCAACGTGCATACCGGGTCTAGTTACCGTCCCAGCACTGTAACTTGATTGTGTGTCGGAACGATCGAGATGATCTCCACAGAGACACTGTCGACACACACCTACCCCGGGCAGACCTATATTTTCCAGGATATTTTTCGTCTAACAAACTGCCGGGAAACAGTTGTCGGTCTCATCGTGGACACGTTCTCCCCCGAACAGAAATCCAGTACGGAAGCTCAGGAACAGCTCCTGAGATGGTTCTTCAAAACGGGGACAGTCGACCGGACCGTCGGCGATACCGAAGCGGCATTTCACACCGAGACGGGTCGGGAAGATCGACGGATTCGGACGCTGATGTACGAGACGGACATCCCCTGTTTCGCGGGTCATCACGCAGACCACGTCGTCGCGTTCGAACCGCACGAAAGGACGGCAACTCGACTGCGGGAAAACGCCGAGTTTAACGACATCCACGTCACGGTGTACCAGAGGGCGGTCGCTGACTACGAGGGGACAGCATCGCTGGTCCACCCACGACGCTCCCCACGAGAACTTTGAACCGGCGAGTTCTCGGTCGTACCCACCGACGACGCAACCGATGTCGCCGAAATCTCCGTGACGCAGGTAGACACAATCGTCCAACGGGAAGACCTCCCACAGCCCACCGTCGCTGAAATCGACGTGGAAGGTGCCGAACTGCAGGTCCTCGATGGCGGTGAGGAAACGCTCTACGCGTGCCGAGACCTGTTTATCGAGGTGCACACCGACCACGTGCACGTCGACGAGGTCACCTCACGACTGACGGACACCGGTTTCGAAGTCACGACAGTGAAAGAGCGGGGTAACACGGAGTTTCTGTGGGCGACAACACCCGCCTCAGGTAGTTCTCCGGACTGACATCCTCCTCAGCCCAAGGCCCGAGGGTTCCCTGCAGGGCGTGGTATCGCGCCTGTTCCGCGTATAAGCGCCGAATAGTCTTCACCTGTCACGGGAAGCTACTGCTATGGAAGACGTTCCGGGTATCGTCACGCTCACCGACGGCGACTGGACCGGCGCGTTCCGACGCCTCGCCGAACAGCAGGGCGGTATCATCTGGGTCCCGCCGGGGACCCACGACTGTGAACCGACGACCGTCGACCTCGCCGACTACGGCTCGCTTGGCGACAACGTCGCGATCCGCGGCGCGGGACTCGGGACGAGCGTCCTCGATCTCGGCAGCGGCGCAGGGGACGGCTTCTCGCTCGTCGACTCCGAAGGGGGAGATCTGTTCTATATCGATATCTCCGGCGTCAGGTTTCAGGGTGCCCGCGAAGGCGTCCTCTTTCGGCTGGGCACCGACGAGTGTACCGACGCGTACAACAGCTGTCGGCTATCGTTCGCGACGAACAACGGTTCGTCCGATGGAACTGCCGCCTGTCGACTCAATCACGTCCTCAACACCCGCCACTTCGGCGTCCACAACTGCGTCGGCGGCACCGCACTCGAACTCAGACAGTTCCAGTTCGGGGGGATCACAGGGTCGGTCAGCAGCAGACAGGGCCTCTCGATGGACTTTCGGGGCTACTCGATGGCGAACGTCGTGGAGTGGCTCAACGTCGAAGCCTGTGCCGACGGTGTCAGGATCGTCGGCGAAAACAGTGGGATCAACCGGTTCGGGATGCTCTACGGCGCAAACGTCCACGGAACGCTGTGGCGACACGAGGCACCGGTGGAGACGCGCATCGACGCGGCGTTTCTCGGGAGTAACATCGAGACGGTCGGGCGGACGACCGCCGGATCGGTCTCGGTCGGCATCACGAACGCATCGGCGTCGGCGTTCGAAGGAGAGTGACGGTTCCGTGAAAGGGTCGGTTCGCTGGCTGTCCGCCCGGCGGCGAGCGCTCTGCGCTCACAGCGTCTAAGTGCTCAATAACTATTGGACGCCGAGGCGATGCACTGACGATGCACCGTCAGAAACACTCGCAGGTCACCGAGCACGAACGGTCGTGCGGAGGGAAGCCGTGAGCAAGTCAGCACGACGGTACGACCTCGGCGTCCAGAGTTTCACGTACCGTGAGTTCAGCGTGCCCGACCTCTGTCAGGAACTCGGGGACACGGACGTGTCGGCGATCGAACTGTGCCACGAACACGTCACGCCCGAAACCGAACGCGACGCGGTCGATACGATCCGACAGGACCTCGGGGACACCGGTATCGACATCTGTGGCTACGGTGTCGTGGAGTTCGACGCCGAGGACGACGAATCGGATATCCGGGAGACGATGTCGATGATCGACCACCTCGGGGGAGAGTACTGTTCACTGGAGTTCCCGCCGGCCGACAAGGACATCCGCGAGCGGTTGCTCTCCGTCGCTGCGGAGTTCGATCTCGATCTGGCGATCCACAACCACGGTCCCGGCGCGACCTACTCGACGGTGGACGATGTCACACGCGTCCTCGACGAGACAGACGACACCCGGTTGGGGGCCTGCGTCGATACCGGTCACTACCTCCGGTCCGGGGAAGAGCCATCTGACGTGTTTCCGACTCTCGGCGAACGCGTCCTCGCGCTCCACGTGAAGGACTTCGTCGACGAGGAAACCGAGGCGATTCCAGGGAGCGGTCGGCTCGACATCCCGGAGTTGCTCGACATGCTCGACGAGGAGACGAACCTTGCACAGCCACTCGTCATCGAATACGAGGCCGACCCGGACGATCCGACCCCGGCCGTCGTCGAAGCGGTCGAGGCGTTTCAGCGAGCGATGGAGTAGCCGATATTCGTCGAAGGAGCCGCTGCGAGCTCGTTCAGTCGCTGCCGGAGGAGGCGGGCGAAAGCTGTCCGTCCGCGACCATCGATTCGAGCGGGTTGTCGTCGATGTCCAGCGGGAGATCGACGCGGCCGCGGCGACGAACCGACTCGTAGCCGGCGAAGATGATCTCGGTCGCGTTGAGTGCGTTCTTCGCGTCGAGCTCCGAGCGCCGTCCCGTCTCGAGCGCGTCGACGATGTCTCCGATCGCCCTGTCGATACAGGACGTTCCCGGGGCGAGCTCCTCGAACGTCAGTTCCTCACAGGCGTCCGAGTCGGTGCTGTAGACGTTGACGGCGAGTTTCTCGGTCAGGTGGACGTCCATGAAGCCGTCGCTGCCGACGAGACGCCAGTCACCGTCGGCGACGTCGGCAGCCGGACCGGTCGCGGCCATCCCGAAGACACCGTTCTCGTACTCCCAGCACGCGAGCACCTGATTCTCGTTGTGCGTGCCGAACCGGATGTCCTCCTCCTGGTAGTCCAGCTGCCCGATGACCCACTTCGCGCTGTGTTCGTCATTGAAGTAGTTACACATGTCGACGGCGTGGGTCCCGTTGTCGTAGAAGTTGCCCCAGCTGTACTCGATGCGGCGGAGGTCACCGATCGCGCCGTCGTCGAGTCGCTGTTTCGCGACCCGGAAGGGGTCACCGAAACGACGCATGTGGTTGAACGTCAGCTGCACGTCCTCGCGCTCGCAGGCCTCTGCCATCCGACGACTGCCGCCCCACGTGAGCGACATCGGTTTCTCACAGTGGATCGCGTCGACGACGCCGCTCTCGGCGGTTCCGACGACGAGATCGGCGTGGGTCGCGGGCGGCGTGCAGTTGCTCACGATGTCCGGTTCCAGCGCTGCGAGCATCTCCTGGTAATCGGTGAACACGCCTTCGGCCGGGATGTCGAACTCCTCAGCGAACGCAGCGGCGTTCTCCTCGACGATGTCGGCACAGCCGACGAGTCGGCAGTTGTCGAGTTGCTCGTAGGCCTCGGCGTGCTGGTAAGCCATGGCAAACCCATCGACGGAGGGTTCGTCGGGGTTTGCTCCGGTTCCGATGAATGCGATGTCGAACGACGTCACGACTGGGAGACACCCCTCGTTGTGGGAGCAGACGACAGATGCGTTGCCCAGCGCGGTACCGACCGGTCGATTAATGCAGTATTTATCGCCACAGCCGTTCTTTGGTTGCTGTTCATATTAGCCGCCAGGGGTTTTCTCTATATATGGCTTATTACTGGACACATTTAGTTACGAACGTTTGATAACCAGCCGCTATCCAGTTACGGTCCCGCCAGTTTCGTGTGGGACTGTCGATCACGATCGTTATTGGATAGGATTACTGTCCCTCTCGCTCAGTAAGTAAAGTATATCGAACATGATTCGGCGGTGAGTCACCCCGAATCGAGACCCGCAATAGAATGAGACGGTCCCGCAGGAGAGTAGAACCGTGCTTCGGAGGTTTTAGTCTGTCTCAATCGGGTTGGAGATGCTGGTCGTCGTGGTGCGTTCTCGCTCAGTGATCGGGGTATACTGGTCAGATTTCGGAGTACTCCTCTCGCCACAACGATGCTGGAAGAAACTGATGCAAGGGTCCCAGTAAGCCCGGAGCGGCTCGATAAACGATGAGAAGGGTGATAAGCGAGTCAATCCATGTTCTCCTACCACGGAGTCGGCCAATGAAGACCCACAGAGTACGTCGTAACCAGGCTGAGTCGGCAATTCCGCCGATCGGTGTCGGGAATTCAATTTTTTAACTATGAGCAAACAGTCCAGCACTCCGACTGAACAGACAACAGTATCGCAAACGCGTCGGAGCGATCTGAAGCGTATTGCGATGGTAACAACACCCGGTGATGGCTCGTGTGGAATCGGTACGTACGCGCGAGACCTCATCGACGGCATCGACGCAGTTGACGCAGAGGTCGTCGAGATCCCGCAGGACGAGCACTCGGTCGCTGGCTTTCTGCAGCTCGCTCTGCGCGCGGCACGCAGGGGCGGAGACGTGGTCCACGTACAACACGAGTACGGGCTCTTTCGCCGCCCGGGAAGCAAGTATCCCGGCGTGCTCGGCGTCGTCTTCTTCCCGGTGCTCTACGTCGCCTGCGCACTCCAGTCGAAAGACATCGTCGTTACGATGCACTCGGTGCTCGATTTCGAGCCGGACGAGGCACCGTTTTCGGTCAGACTCTATCTCCTGACGATGCACAAGCTTCTGGCGATCTGCTCGACGCACCTTATCTTTCTCGCACCCGATTGCGCCTCGAAGTTCCGAGACGACATCGCGCTCGGAACGGAG
Organism: Haloarchaeobius litoreus; assembly: GCF_024495425.1. Taxonomy (NCBI): domain Archaea; kingdom Methanobacteriati; phylum Methanobacteriota; class Halobacteria; order Halobacteriales; family Halorubellaceae; genus Haloarchaeobius; species Haloarchaeobius litoreus. Next base: position 429,337 of record NZ_JANHJR010000004.1, read on the forward strand.
GAGTATAGCCTGCTCTCACACGGCGTGAACACCGACGTATCGCCCGACGTGTCGCAGGCGCAAGCCAAGCGACGGTTCGGCTACGACCAAGACGAGACGGTCATCGCCATCCCCGGATTCATCCGACCACCGAAGGGCCACGATATATTCATCGAGGTCGCGTCGAGACTCCCCGAATACGAGTTCATGATCGCAGGCGGTGCACGACCGAAGGGCGAGGACTTCGAGTTTGCGGAACAGATCAGATCGGAGGCACCGGACAACGTGACCGTCACGGGCGTCCTCGACGACCGCGACTACTGGACTGCCCTCAAAGCGCCCGACCTTGCCGTGCTTCCGTACCGCGTCGTGACACAGAGCGGGACGTTCAACGCGTGTGCGACGCAGGAACTTCCGGTCCTCGCCAGCGACGCCAGGTACTTCGAACGCATCCAGGGGACGTGGGGAACGCCGGAGACCACTGATATCTCCGACGTCGACGAGGTGGTCGAGCGCGTCCGGCAACTTCTCGAAGGTGGGAGCCGCCGAACGGGACTCGCCGAGAGCATCGCCCAGTACAAACAGGCCAACAGTTTCGAGCAGGTCGGCACCGACCACCGACGGATTTACCACCGCATACAACACGGCACAGACGGTGAACCTCATCGGTCCGTCGATTCGAATCAGTTCGCCGGGTCGTCCTGATAGAGATGCGAGGAGATTGCCTGCCGTTTTCAGACCAGGATGAATCCGACGATCGACTACACAGACCACGTCGATCGTACGACCTGATATTCCTCGTACCGTCGACCGATCACTCTGAGGGGTCGGTACAGTGGAGGACTCCACGGGCGTCCGGTCTGGGCGAGCAACTCAACTGACTCGGCAACGAATGGACTGTCATGAACGATGACCCGCTCAACAACCTCGACCGGCGCATCCTGCACCTGTTGCAGATAGACGCCCGCGGGGCCTCCGATACGGATATCGCCAACGAGACGGACGTCACTGGCACGACCATCCATAACCGCATCAAGGGGCTGGAGGACCAGGGCATCATCACCGGCTACCATCCGGAAATCGACTACGAGAAGGCGGGCTATCCGATGCAGGTCCTGTTCATCTGCTCGACCGACCTCTCCAACCGGTCGGAGATGGCGGAGAAAGCCCTTGAAGTTCGGGGTGTCGTCAACGTCCGGCAGATGCTGTCCGGCGAGGAGAACCTCCACGTCGAGGTCGTCGCCGAATCAACCTCCGAGATCGAAGAGAGTACGGACCAGTTGGACAGCCTCGGCCTGCGAATCGTGAGTAGCAACATTCTGGCGGAAGAACACATCCAGCCGTGGAATCACTTCCATCAGGAGTTCGCCGGCGAGGACGCCGATACGCCCGATGAGATCGGTTCGACAGACGAATAGTCGCCCGCCGAGATCCGGGGTCAGTTGGAGTACTGAACTCCTTCCCGCGTCCCCCGGTCTACTGACCTCGACCTCTTGGGAAAGTCAAGCAAACGTCCGGTCTCGCTCGATATTATCAATTATGTAGAATTATAGCAAAAAAGATAATAAGGTGGTGCGGTCCGAAGGGTTGGTCGTGGCATCATCGAACACCGCAGAACTGGGCGAGACATTCGGCGTGTTGGCGCATCCCTACCGTCGCTACGTGTTGTACTACCTGCGAAAACACTCCGGGGCGGTCGCCATCGATACCCTCACAGCGATGCTGACCAACGAACTGGACGGTCCATCCGCGACGGCCGGGACGGAGACGCCCGAACACATCGAGGTCGCCCTTCATCACACGCACCTCCCGAAACTCGCTGATGCCGGCCTCATCACGGCTGTACAGGATGGGCAATCGATCGAACTCGTCGGGATGAATGGCCACGCCCAGTTCATCGACGATTCGGCTCGTATCGACGGCTATGCACTGCCCGCCGCGGGCGATTGAGAACACTGCCTCGACCACATCAATCCCGTCCACGACGCCGACCCAGAGAGCTACTATGACAGAAGCCCACGACCACGAGATCGTTCGCCGAGAACTGAACACTGACAGAGAGGAGCCGGCTGTTGCGATAGCGGAAGTTGTCGCTGAGCTCGAAGGAAAGCCAGCGGACGAGTTGACATCGACCTACGACTGCATCGATGGGATGATATCGGAGTTGTATTCGAACCCGCCGTCACCAGAGGCACAGATGACGGTCGAATTCACGTACAGCGGCTACCGCATCACCGTCGAGCAGAGCGGCACCGCGGAGTTCGTCCGTGTGTCGTAACCGCTGTCGGCCGAATGCCAGACAAAGGTAGTGTATCCACGCTCGGTCGGACGGGGCCAGCGGTCAACTCGCATCGTTGGCGAGGGGATGGTTCGTGCGATGTTCTCTCTGAAGGAGGGGTTCCAGCCGAGGCGAGGCTCGTGATTGCGATAACCGACACTGCACGAGCACACCGCTCCGTTCTCGACCAGTACACGATGGGTAACAACCTGTCAGCAGAGTCATCACCGTGAGAGACGATAGCAACTCATGGGAACCGAAATGCACCAACAATGGGAATACAGGACACTCGAACCGCCAAAGGGATTGACCAAGCGAGAGACGGTCGACCCGACGGACGAACTCAACCGCCTCGGTGCAGAGGGCTGGGAACTCGCGGAGACGATCAGCTACGACGGTGGCGGCACGAAATTACTGCTGTTCAAACGCCCAGTCTCCCATGAGTGACCTCTCGACGGACACCACGCTCCGTGAGCGGACGGACGTCAACAGGTACTGGTTCTGGTTGCTGCTCGGGGCCAACCGGTGGGTCGTCGCCGGCGGGCTCGCGTTCCTGATCTTCTTCGTTTTCATGATCTGGGGCGTGACGAAGCCGGTGTCGTTGCACTCGACCATGCAGTCGAGCGACATGGTCGAGACGGTGTTCGCCGGTCTCGTCGGCGCGATCATCACGGGAACGACGCTCGTCGTCACGATCAATCAGCTCGTCCTCTCCCAGGAAATCGGCTCCCTCGGGAACCAGCGGAGTCGGATGGACCGGACGATGGATTTCCGCCAGAACACCGATAGCCTTCTCGGGATGACGACGCCCGCCGACCCAGCGGCCTACCTCGAAGCACTCATCGAAACGAGCGAACAGCGAGCAGAGACACTGCGGGACACACTCTCCGAGACTGAAAACCAGGAGCTCTCCAGGAAGGTGGACGAGTACGTCACCGACCTGTTGGAGAACGCCGACCACGCACGCACCCACCTCGAAGACACCGACTTCGGCACCTTCGACGTCTTATCGCCCGCGCTCGATTACAGCTATGATCGGAAGATGCACGACGTTCGCCGGATCGGGATGGAGTACGAAGCCTCCCTCACCGACGAGGAACGAAGCGCGTTCAGAAACCTGCTCGAGGCGCTTACGATGTACGGGGTGGTCCGCGAGTACATCAAGGACCTCTACATCCAGTGGGCGCTGGTGAAACTCTCACGAGCCATCCTGTACGCCGCGGTGATCGCACTCACCGTCGCTGGGGGGATGGTCGTCTTCGTCGACCCGACGACGTTCCCCGGCACGTTCCTCGGCATCGAGAGCATTCTCTGGGTCGTGAGCGCCGCGTTTGCCATCTCGGTGCTGCCGTTTCTCCTGTTCACATCCTACATCCTGCGGCTCGCGACGCTCGCCAAACAGACGCTCTCGATGGGACCGCTCATGCTCAGCTGACCTGCGACAGGGTTCGAACGCGTACTACGCAGGTCGCCCATGTGGACGCGACGGAGCCCGGACGGAGAGTGGTCGAACAGGGCACGGGTCCGGGTTCGATGATGGCACGTGCCTCCCGCGGCGAAATGGACCAGGCGACGACTTATACATGTTCGACGATAACTTATCGCATGGAAGTTCGCCCTGCGGAGTCGGACGACCGGGACCGTATCAGAGCGATCACACGCGACTCTCTGCAATCGTCGTACTCGCTCAGCCCACAGCAGATCGAGTCGATACTCGAGCAGGAGTTCGACGACGCGTCGCTGGACGACCTGCTCGACGATCCCGATACGACGGTGCTCGTCGTCGACGAGACGATCGACGGCACGGAGGCTGTCTACGGGTTCATCACCGTCGAGGTCGGAACACGAGCGACGATCCGGTGGCTCCACGTGGACCCGGAGGCGCGGGGCAGGGGCATCGCCACGGCGCTGCTCGGTCGCGTTCGCGAAGAGTTCGTCGAGAAGCCGATCGCGGCGTCTGTCCTCGAGGATGCCGTCGAGGGCGGCGAGTTCCTCAAGGGGTTCGGCCTCAAGGAGACCGACCACGACCAGATACTGCTCGGTGGGGAGGAGTTCGGTGTCACCATGTTCGCCGAGGGACAGGGGTCGGAGACGTTGACCGAACCCGCCGTCCCGATCCCCGAGTCAGTCACCGTCGACGGAGTTTCCCGGCCCGTCGACCGTGACGATAGCGTTCCCGGTAGGGAGGCCCCGTTCTTCACGGTGTACGCTGCGGAGGGTGAGCAGGACGCGTACGGGTACTTCTGTTCACAGTGCGGCAGTACGAACGTCTCCGCCGACGGACAGGACAGGCTCGAGTGTGGGGACTGTGGCAACTCACACCTGGCCGACGAGTGGGACGACGCGTATCTTTGAGACTGCCCGGCACGAGTTGACATTCAGACGATGACAAACGCCCCCTCCGACGCCGACCGGAACTCCTCAGGCGGTGTGGTAGCTGCGGGCGATGAAGCGGACCAGCCAGACGAGCCGGCTGTCTACGATTGGCCCGACGATGAGGCCGAGTCACGGATTGACGTGGGAGTCCTCGTCGCGCACTCACCTGGTGGAGCTGTCGAGCCGCTCCGGTCGTTCGCCGAGCGGATGGCCCGTGACGGTGTCGACGAGTTGGCGGCAGTCACGGACGCAGCGTGGCGGGTGCATTGTGTCGAACCGGACCCGCTCACCGACCGTGCTCCGCGACGGCCGTCCGAGTTCCTCGATGAAGCCGCGCTTCACATGACGAAACGCCCGTACGACCTGGTCGTCGTCGTGACCGACGTGCCACTCACCACGCGGGATGAGCGAACCGTCGAGGGACTCGCTTCCCCGCTCGCCCGCGTCGTCGTCGTCTCCACGCAACGACTCCTGCGGACTCACGACCGGGCGGCGGTCCGGGAGATCGACTCACCGGCCGTCCGCTGGAACGCTGCGACTCTCCTCGTTCACCTCCTGGGGCACGTGTTTCGTGCGGACCACAGTGATGGCGGGGTGATGGCTCCGTTCTCGTTCGACCCGTCCCGACGGAGCGTCCCGCCGTTCGATGCGGACGTCACGGAACATCTCGAAGGGATCGCGAGCCGCATCCCCCAGGCGGACGTCTCGCGAGGGTGGCTTCGACGGCTGGTGTTTCACGCGGTGAGCCTCGTGCGGAATCCGGGTATCGTCGCCGCGACACTGCTGCAGAGTCGCGCACCGCTGCTCCCGTTCTCGCTTCCGCGCCTCTCGACGGCCGCCGTGACGCCGACACTGATCCTCGTGTTCAGTGCCGAGGCGTGGGACGTCGGGCTGAACCTGACCAACCGCATCGCCGCGCTCTTCGCGATAGGGAGTATCATCGCTGCTGCACTCCATCTCCTGTACGTGCAGCGCCTGACGTTCCCACGAGAACACAGCCAGGTGTTCACCGAACACATGGCACTGGTGAACGTGACCGTGTTTCTCATCCTCGTCGTGGCGATGACGGGACTCTTCCTCATCGTCGGGTCGATCATGCTCCTGATCGAACTCGCCGTCTTCCCGCCGAACCTGATGACGAACTGGCCGAGCCTCGAAGATCCCACCGTCGGGCTCGTCGACCTTGTCCGTGTTGGGGTGTTCATCAGTACCCTCGGTGTGCTGTCGGGCGCGCTCGCCGGTGGTGCCGAAAATCGGATGGCACTCCGGCATCTCGCGCTCTTCCGTGACAGGCCGTAGGCTGTCGACGACATCGCGTGAGTGACTGGTGCGGAGCGTGACCCGTCTCACGTCGAGGTGGGGCCACCGAGTCATTCACACCCACAGTATTTTGCCTCTGTGAGGCGTCTATCGTACGTATGAGTGCTCGATTACGAGCAGGTCCCCTCAGTACTGCTGCGCAGGGAACCGTGTCATGAGGCTCTCTCGGTGGCGAGGTTGGTTTCCGGTCCCGAACTGGGCCACTGGGTTCAACCTGAAACAGTGGGTACTGCTCGATGCGGACCGGCTGGCGGTGACGGGTGCGTTGCTCACGGGGGTCTTCATGACTTTTATGCTCATCTCGACGTTCTGGACCTTCGAGATGCAGACACTACTGACGGACACCTCGACCGTCCAGACGATCCTCAATACGTTCCTGAGCGGGATGATCCTCCTGGTCTCCATCGTCGTCTCGATCAACTCGATAGTCCTCTCACACGACATGACCTCCGTCGAAAACCAGGAGGACCGGATTCAGGGCGCGATAGAGTTCCGTCGGAGCCTCAGCGAACTGACCGAGGAGGGGGAAGACCCGTCCGAACCCTCGTCGTTTCTCAAGGTCATGTCCCGAACCATCAGTGCTCGTGCGCAGGTGCTCACGAGCGATCTGGACGGTGTCGAAGAGGAACTCGTCGACGATATCGACGAGTACGTGACTTCGGTCTCAAACGCCGCCGAACAGCTCGGTGCAGTCGAGGAGACCTCCGGCGCGGAGTTCGCCGTCCTCTGGAAAGGAATCGAGTTCGACTACGGTTCGCACATCGAACGGTCGCGAACGCTTGGTGCGTCCGGTGAGGCCTCGTCAGACTCCTTCGAAGACCTCATCAAGGCGTTCGAACTGTTCGCCATCGGGAAGGAGTATTTCAAAACCCTATACTATACGAAGGAGGTGTCACAGCTGTCCCGGACACTGCTGGTCGTCGCGCTCCCGGCCATCCTGTTCAACGCCTCCGCGATCATCGCGATCAACGGAGAGGTCCTCCCCGACACCCAGATCCTGGGTATCCCATCGCTACAGACGTTCATGGCCGTCGCGTTCACGGTCTCGGTCGCACCCTATCTCGTGTTGACCGCGTATATGCTCCGACTCTCGACCGTCGCGCGACTGACTGCGTCGGGTGGAATCTTCTCGCTGAAGTAGCGAGCATCGGGACCCCCTCGCTGTGGATGGCTACCCAGACGACGGGGGAGGGTGGCCCGACCGCCGCAGGCGGTGTTCCTCCCGTCGCGAGCACGTCCGCCAACTGGCCCTGCGGACACCCACCGTCGAATCTCCACGGAAGAACTGTTCAAACTATCACATATCTGGAGGTGGAAACAGAGGTTTACCCTTCCGGACCGAAGGTTAGTCTGTACAGGCGACCCACTCCGCTCCTGACCGGCGTCCGGCAGCATGGGCAGTCGATGCCGAGGGTGGGGGTGTGTCTGATATCGTCGTGACCGCAGCCAGGTACTCCCGCGGGGCGACTGCGTGCGCGACCCGTGGATATCTGGCCGCGGACTGAGGAATCATGACGGGACGAACATCCGGAGACACACGCACACGGCGGCGACCGAGTTTCGTCTGACGACGTAGAATTATGGCTATCACACACTCGCTCGCTCGAAACGTGACGACGAACGCAGTGCTTGGGTGGGCCTTCGTCGGGGTCGTCATCCTCATCGCCGCCGTCAGCCTCCTTCTGGCGTCGCTTCTCGGGGGTTTTCTCGCACTCATCGCTGCCGGAATCCTCGTGGTTCCGGCGGTACTGCGACGGGACTGGCGGGTGATGCTCCCGTGGCCACTCGCGCTGGTCGTCGCCGTCGGAGTGACCGCGCGGACGTTCGGCGTCGCCCCGGAGGTTTCCGGGTACGTCGCCATCGCCTCCGTCGCGCTCGCGGCTGTCGTCGAGCTCGACTCGTTCACCGACGTAGAGATGAGTCGTCGCTTCGCAGTGCTGTTCTCCGTTATGACGACTATCGCGTTCCAGTCGTGGTGGACGATCGCAGGCTACTATTCGGACCAGTGGTTCGGCACCTCGTTCATCCTCTCGCAGGCGGAACTACAGTGGGACCTCGTCGCCGTCATGGTCGTCAGCCTCGTCATGGGGCTGCTCTTCTTGTGGTACTTCGACCGTATCGAACACGTCGGTTCACGTCACCAACCGGTCGTCCCGGAGGAGTCATCATGACCGTCGCCGAGACCATCGGCCTCTCGGCGCGGAGGCAACGCCTGCTGACCCGACTGCTGCAGTTCGTGCTGGTGGGTATCTGCATCGTCGGGTTAGTCACGCTCCGCCCCGGGATGGCTGTCAACGGCGCGTTCGGTCTGGCGCTCACGTTGATCCCGGCCGCGATCCGCCGGGAGTACGATTACACGATGAGTCCCGCGCTGGTCCTGTGGATTACCATCGCCGTCAGTCTTCACAGCGTCGGGTCGCTCGGCCCGTACACGTGGTTCTCCTGGTTCGACAGCGTGACACACACGGTCTCAGCGATCGTGGTCGCCGGGCTGGGATACGCGGTCTTCCGTGGGTTCGAGCAGCACTCGGATGAGCTCCACGTCCCGGCCAGCGTCAGGCCCGTGTTCATCGTCGTGTTCGTCCTCGCTGTCTCCGTCGTCTGGGAGCTGCTCGAGTTCTCGACCGGCCAGCTATCGCAGGTACTCGGTATCGAAGCACCGCTGGTCGTCTATGGGGTCGACGACATCGTCACGGACATGGTGTTCAACACAGTCGGCGGACTGATCGTGGCCGCCGGTGCCTCCGGGTACTTCGACTCGCTTTCGGGATTCTTCCGGCGTCGGTTCGGCTCCGATAACACCTGAGTCCACGGGAGAGGCGGGAGATGGATGGAGCAGGAGGAGTTCGCAGGGCTTCTCGGCAGTACGCCGCGAGTCGGTTCCGGGCACCGGACGAATTGGAGGCTGTCATAGAACGGTACACCCCACTCTAAGCCGACTGGCGAACGCTACCTACTGAGGCTGTCGGGGTCACTTCGGAGTACCACTACTGGGAACCGCTGTACCGAGGAGAACCATCACCCGGTCAGTGCGGAGAGGGCCTCCTCGAGATCGTTACGGCGGATGTACAGCACGATGAGTCCAAGGATGAGGAGGCCGACTCCCCACCAGAGCGAGTCTCCGGGAATATACCATAGAATGATGGTTACGATGCCCGACGACAGAAGCGACCAGCCGATCGTCGTCTGATATGCCATAGTTGATATACGTGTTCACGGTGTTTATCGCTAGCCTGTCGTTCCAGACGAACCACGCCGGGTGCGCGAACAGCAATCAGAACCCGACGGGGCCATCACGTCTCCCATCGGCCGCAATCTCGAACGAACTCGGCGGGCATCGTTCCGAGTCTACAGAATGAACGTGACGATGGCGAGGATGACGAAGATGATGACGAGCCATTTTGCGATATCCATACTGAGCCCGGCGACTCCCCGGGCACCGAGCACCGCTGCGACGACCGCGAGTATCAAAAAGAGGATTGCAAGCTCGATGAATCCTCCACCGAACTGCAACGGCACCGGCTGGACCGAGACGGCACTATCCAGAACACTGGGTGATGGTAACATAGCTCACCTACGCCTCCCGTACATTTAAATCCGCAACGTATTCACTCTCATCGTGCTATCGAGTAACAGGAGGATTCACTCCGTGTGACAGGGAGAGTCTCGCTTCTCCGCAATTCGCGTGACCGAGAGAGGGTTTCAACTATGCCGAAGCTTTTCAGATGACCGAGGCGAGTGCCTCGGGGTCCGCCACCGACGCGGTTCACAGTGAGCCAGAGCGTGGAAGTGCTTTCACTGCTGGTACCGTACCTCCCTGTATGGCCGATGAAAAGCCAGACGACTCGGAACTGGCAGAGGAAGCCAAACTTGGCCGGGAGATCGCCGATCATAGCACGGAGATGATCTCGATACTGGGTGATGCCTATCGCGGAGAGTTGGACCGGGAGACGACATGGCGATCACGCCTCGACCAGACGACGACGTGGGGGGTCACGGTCGTGGCTGCGATTCTCACGTGGGCGTTTTCCAGTCCAGATAATCCACATTATATCATCCTCGTCGGTATTCTAGCGCTCTCATTCTTCCTGTTTATCGAAGCACGGCGGTACCGTGACTACGATGTCTTTCGCTCACGAGTGCGTCTCTTCCAGCAGAACTTGCTTGCGGACGCACTTGATCCGTCGGAGGGGGTCGAACACGAGGATTGGCGGAGCAAACTCAGTCGAGATTACCGGACTCCGACGCTGAAAGTATCGATATTGGAAGCCACAGCGAACCGGCTTCGGCGAATGTACCTCCCGTTGCTGACTGTGTTACTCGTCGCGTGGCTGTTCCGAATCACGGCGTTCGCGCCGAACGAGAGCCCACTGACGACTGCCAGCATTGCCGTCGTCCCTGGCGTTATCGTCGTCGTCGCCATTGCTCTCTATTACATAGCTGCCCTCGTGATCGTACTCTGGGCCCGGGAACGGCATGCGAAAGGAGAGTTTCGTGAAGGCGATCCAGAGGCGTGGAAAGAGGCGGAGAAAGACGATGGCTGACAACGGGGAGCCAGCACCTGACGAACAGGACAGCCCCGCCCCGCCCCATTCAGACGGGAACGACCAGTGGGTCATCCTGAACCCGACGAGTGGAACGGCAGACCACGTCGACGAGGTTCGCCGGCACGCGGATGAACGGAACTACACGATCCAGGAGACGACGCACGAGGAACACGCGGTGCAGCTCGCACAGGACGCTGCCGCGAACGACGTCGAACGACTGGCTGTTGCGGGTGGCGACGGGACGCTCCACGAGGTCGTCCGTGGGCTCGTAGAGGTGTCTGCTCTCGGGGCGGTGACCCTCGGTGTGATTCCGACGGGAACGGAGAACATCTTTGCAACCACCATCGGGGTCGCAGGCATCGAAGAAGGGTTCGACCTGCTCGACCACGGTGAGCGACGACGAATCGATGTCGGGTTCGCCGGAGAGGAACCGTTCCTCGTGTCGTGTATCGCTGGGTTCCCTGCCGAGGTCAGCGTGGCGGCGTCGAGCGACCTGAAAGAACGGTTCGGCTCGCTGGCGTTCGTCGTCGCCAGTCTACAGGAACTCACGGAGTTCGATGAACTCCATATCGAGCTCACTGCGATCTCGGACGACGAGGAGACGACGTGGTCGGGAGAGGCGCTGTGTGTGCTCGTCGGGAACGTCCTGCGATTCGTCAATCGTGGTGGGCAGGCCAACGTCGAAGACGGGCTGTTCGACGTCGTCCTCATCGAGCAGATGCCTGCGAGTGACATCCTGGCTGAAGCGACCGCACAGCGAGTATTTGGTCGTGATACCGAACACGTGCTCCACGTTCAGGCGAACCAACTGGAGATTCGGGGGCTCGGCAGCGATCCCATCACGTTCAGTCTCGATGGTGAGCTAAACACCCATGACGAGCTCGTGTTGTATACGGAACCGCGGTCGCTCACTGTCTGCGTGGGGTCGACGTACGAGTACACACACCCAGAGTAGGCACCGAACGACCGAGGGCTGTTTGACAGGTGTGCGCTCTGTACCGACCGATTCATTCGTTGTCTACTTGCGGATATGCGAACTGTGCTGTGACACCCTGTCGAGGGGGAAACCTGATGGTATACCCGATAGCCTCTGCGAAATGGTTCGCGGTTGGATAGGCGTTCAAGAACCGGTCTGGAGCGGTTTCTGGACGTCAGTCTTGCTCGAAATAACGCCCCCACCGCTTATCCTCGGCCTCGTGGGCGAGAGGATATCAATTAGAAACGGTGGTGAGAGACCACGTCGGTACGGAGGCGGTTTTCAGCAGGTTGCCCCCTTCAGTTCTCGCCCTGGTGGCCAGGACCCCGGTTCGGGTGCCACTCTCCCGAAGGACGAGCGGGTAACGTCGGCACAGTGAATCCCCCTATTCGAAGTCACTGGAGGGGGAGGCGGTACACATGAATCGTTCCAACTCGCCCGAAACGGGGTTCATCGACCCGAGTGGGGCAAACGCCGAAGCCATCCGACACCTCGCCGAGGACGTGCTCGATCAGCTCCTCGGACAGCTCGGGGCGGCGGAAGACCGGTCGCCGCTACCAGACGAGTCGGCCGTCCCTGCGGGGACGATTCCGGAATCTCCACGGTCCCAGACCGACCTTCTCGGCGACCTCGAGACGATCGTTGCGGGATCGATGAATCCCGCTCACCCGGGGTACATCGGCCATATGGATACGATGCCGACGACGGTGTCGGTGCTGGGTGACCTCGTCGCATCGGCGATCAACAACAACATGCTGAGCGTGGAGATGTCGCCGGTTCTCTCGGAACTCGAGGTCCAGTTGACCGAGACCATCGCCAGCGAGTTCGGCCTCGGGCCCGACGCTGGCGGAGTCCTCGCGAGTGGCGGTTCGCTCGCGAACCTGCACGCCCTGTCAGTCGCCCGGAACCACGCCTTCGATGTGCAGGGGGGTGGGCTCACCGGACTGGCTCGCGAGCCGGTGCTGTTCACGTCCGAGGTGGCACACACCTCCCTGCAGAAAGCCGCGATGGTGCTGGGGCTCGGGACCGACGCGGTCGTCGCGGTCGAGACCGACGCGGACTCTCGGATGAAGCCGAGCGCGCTGAATCACGCGGTCGAGCAGGCCGAGCGAGACGGTCACGTGCCCTTCTGCGTCGTCGCGACCGCCGGCACGACCACGACCGGGAACATCGACCCTCTCCCGGCGGTCAGCGAGATCGCTGATGAACACGATCTGTGGCTCCACGTCGACGCGGCCTACGGCGGTGCCCTCGTCTTCTCCGGGGCTGAGCGTGGCCGCCTCGACGGGATCGAAGCCGCCGACTCGGTGACGTTCAACCCCCAGAAGTGGTGTTACGTCGCCAAGACGTGCGCGATGGCCCTGTTCGCCGACACCGACGTCCTGCAGGAGAAGTTCCGAATCGGGGCTCCGTACATGCGGGGCGACGATGCGATTCCGAACCTCGGCGAGCTGGGCGTCCAGGGAACCCGGCGGGCGGAGGTGCTAAAACTCTGGCTTACCTTCCAGCATCTCGGCCGTGACGGACTCGGACAGTTGATCGACGAGAGCTACCGCCTGACGGCCGCGGTCCGAGACCACGTCGCCGACCACGACACGCTGGAGCTGGCCAGCGAGCCTGAGATGAACCTGGTCTGTTTCCGTGCCGCGCCCGATTGGTGTCCACCGGACGAACGGGACGCCCTGAACGGGCGGCTCCAGCGGTATCTGCTCTCCGAGCAGGAGATCTTCGTCTCGCTCCCGACCTATCGGGACGCCCGGTGGCTCCGGGTCGTCCTGTTGAATCCATTCACCGACGAGGCGACGCTCGACCGACTGTTCGATGGGGTCGACGTGTTTCTGGACGCGGACGGACCGTAGCCTACTGGACGTGACTTCGAGACCGAGACGCGGACTCGATTCCACTCCCGACATCCTCCCACGGCGAAGGCCGTGGGGTTCCCCCACTGGGGGGTGAGCCCATGGAACGGAGCGGTTCGCAGGCTCGTCGTCACGGTGGACGATGACCTGAGTTCCGGGCTGTGCCCGTACAGCCCCAGCCTCGGACAGCGGTCTCTCGAACTTGCTCCGGGCTCGTTCGCCGATATTCAACGCACCGCTCTCGTCCCCGTTGTCGTCCAGCCCACATCCAGGATAGTCGCGTCGGCGACCCTCGAACCGTCAACACGTATAAGCGGCCTGGGGTGCTAATGAGTAGTACATTTAATGGCTCGTCTGAACCGGCAGGAGGAGACGGAGAAGACCCATACCGAATCGGACACGAAAGAGCACACGAAAGAATCGGAGGAGGAGTCCTGTCCGGAATGCGAGTCGGAGAGTCTTGTCACCAGCGGGGAAGGTGATGAACTCGTCTGTGATGACTGTGGGCTGGTTATCGAGGAGGACATAATCGACCGCGGCCCCGAGTGGCGCGCGTTCAACCACGGTGAGCGTGAGAGCAAGAGTCGGGTCGGTGCGCCGACGACCCAGACGATGCACGACAAGGGGCTGACGACCCAGATCGACTGGAAGGACAAGGACGCCTATGGCCGGTCGCTCTCCTCGGAGAAGCGGAGTCAGATGCACCGGCTTCGGAAGTGGCAGGAACGCATCCGGACGAAAGATGCGGGGGAACGAAACCTCCAGTTCGCGCTCAGTGAGACCGACCGGATGGCCTCTGCACTCGGCGTCCCTCGGTCAGTTCGGGAGGTCGCGTCGGTGATCTATCGGCGGGCACTGAACGAGGACCTGATACGTGGACGGTCGATCGAGGGGGTGGCGACGAGCTGTCTCTACGCCGCCTGCCGTCAGGAGGGGATTCCGCGGAGCCTCGAGGAGGTGTCGGAGGTCTCCCGGGTCGAGCAGAAAGAGATCGGGCGCACGTATCGGTACATCTCGCAGGAACTCGGCCTCAGGATGGAGCCGGTCGACCCGAAGGAGTACGTCCCCCGGTTCTGCTCCGAACTCGGGGTGAGCGAGGAGGTAGAGATGAAGGCGAAGGAGATAATCGACGTGACGGCCGAGCAGGGGCTCCTCTCGGGGAAGTCACCGACAGGGTTCGCGGCGGCTGCAATCTATGCCGCGTCCCTCCTCTGTAACGAGAAGCAGACACAACGCGAGGTGGCTTCCGTGGCGCAGGTGACAGAGGTCACGATCCGGAATCGGTATCAGGAGCAGATCGAAGCGATGGGCATCCAGTGATCAGTTGAGCGGTCTCTCACTCCTGGGTCCCTCACGCTAGATGAATTCGGTGTTCTGGGGCCCGTTCGTCACGTGTACTTCGAACGGCTGCGTGTCGACGTTGTCCTGTTCGACGAGGTGCCAGTAGGTCTCCGCCAGCCGGTCGGGGTCGAGGAACGTGTCGCCGTCGCGGTCCGGGGATCGCTCCCGTGCAGCTGGGCTCTCAATCTGGCCGTCGATGACCACGTGCGCCACGTGTATCCCGTCCGGTCCGAACTCCTGAGCCATGTCCATCGCCATCCCACGAGCGGCGAACTTCGCAGCGGTGAATCCGATGGTCCCGCCCAGACTCCTGACCGCAGAGGTCGCTCCGGTGAAGATGACGGTCCCCCCACCACTATCGAGCATGTCGTCGACGGCCTCCTGAGAGCACACGAACGCGCCTCGCCCGTTGACCGCCCAGGCCCGTTCGAACTCCTCGACGCTGGAATCCATCAGTCCCGTCCACGACGCGGCACTCGCGTGGTTGACCAGCACGTCGACCGAGCCGAACGTCTCCCTGACCGTCTCGAACCCGTCTCTGACCTGCTCGACGCTGGTGAGGTCGGTCTGGACCGCGAGACCCTCGCCCGGTCGGGGGAGATCGGCAGCCAACTCCTCGATGAACTCCTCCGTTCGGGCGAACAGGGCCACTTCACAGAGATGCAAGGAGGAAGCTCACGGCTTTAGCCGTGGGATGAATCCGACACGGCTCGAATCAACCCACGAGCGAGAGCACTCAGACTCCCCCACGCCGGGCGCAGGTTTATAAAATATTACGGGGCAAGTAAAGTACCAGATGGAGGTCAAGCGAACTGTTCCGGTCAAACTCTCGGTTCCCGACGACCGACAGGAGGACCTTCATCAGACCCTCGACCAGTTCAACCACGCCTGCAACTACACCGTCCAGCACGGGCGAAACGACGACGGCTCCCTCATCCTTACCAAGTCGAAAATACACGACCGAGTGTACCACACCTTGCGAGACGAGACAGACCTACCCGCGGACCTCTGTGTCCGAGCGTACTCGAAAGCTGTCGAGGCGATGAAGTCAACCGTCGCAGACTGGAAGAAGGGTACCAGTCGACCACTCCCACGATTCACCGAACCGTCTGCCGTCTACGACAAACGAACGTTGACACTCAAAGATAGGTCGGCCACACTCTCGACCATCAACGGCAGAGTCAGTGTGGACTACGTTCTCGGTGACTACCAGAAATCGTACCTCGATGATGGCGAGTACGAAAAGCGGATGGGGACGCTCCACTACCGCGAAGACGAGGACGCGTTCTACCTCCACATCGTCATCAAGAAAGCGGTCGAAGAACGGGATGGTAACACCGTACTGGGTGTGGATTTGAACCTGAAGAACGTCGCCGTGACCAGTACGGGGTCGTTCTACGACGGTGGCGAACTACTGTGGGGACAGAATCACTTCTTCCGCGTGCGTCGGAGCCTTCAGCACAAAGGCACTCGCTCCGCCAAGCAGGTTCTCCGGCGATTGTCGGGGCGAGAAACCCGCTTCGTGCTGAATCGCCTGCACACGATTTCCCGACGTATCGTAGAAGAAGCCGACGCCCACGACTGTTCGTTCATCGCTGTCGAACGCTTGACCAACATCCGTGAGCGACTGGACAACCCGAACGACCACGTGAAGCGACAGCTGCACAACTGGGCGTTCCGCGAACTCCAAGAGATGCTGGCGTACAAGGCCAGCGAGTACGGTATCCGTGTTGAGCAGATCCCGCCTGCGTTTACCTCGCAGACCTGTTCTCGGTGTGGACATCAGTCTAGCACGAACCGCACCTCGGACGGATGGTTCGAGTGCAACGAGTGTGAGTATTCGATCGACGGCGACTACAATGCGGCGAAGAACATCGGATTGAAGTTGCTAACTTTACCGGAGGGCGAACGTCCCTCTGGGTTGGGCGACGGTCATCTCGCCCTCAAGTCCGGGATGGTGAATGGGAATGGCGAGTACACCGCCTCCGACGGTTCGTCGGCAGACCGGGAGTCCACGGACAAGCCCACGACTTCAGTCGTGGGTCGATGACAGCCCTCGGATGCGAACTTGCGTGCGAGTGACTCACCGAGTCCCGGTCCGACGCCCGCGATAACGGCTGTTCGTGCCATACTCGTTGTTGGGGGCTCTGTTGCAAAACCGTGGTGGCGAACGAGATGACAATCGCGAACGGTGCGGCTGCCGACGACGGCTACTCGGTGCTCGGTTCGCTTCCGTCGAGCGAGTAGATACGTTGTCGCGCGTCCTGGAACGAGATGCGGGACCTGACGATACCGCTCTTCTCCAGTCGAGATAGGGCGTCCCGAACGGTTCGGACCGGCAGTAGTGTCGACTCCGCGAGCTGGGACTGCGTAGCGTCACCCTCGTATTCCAGCGTCTTCGCGACGAGCTTCGCACTCGGTGGCAGATCCAGCAGGTCGGTATCCTGCTCGGCCGACGAACGGGAGATACTCCGGGACATCGATACGCAAGATGGTCGGGGAGGCCTCTTAACGGCGAACCGCGTGTGTGTCGGCCCCGCACGACCGGACTGGTGGTTTCACGACACCACTCGAAGCGCGGGTGACACTCCGCCAGACGAACCCATATGCAGGTGGCACCCCTACATTGTATCCAATGGACGACTCAGCGTCGCCGACAGCCGAGCCACGGATCTTCGCGGCTCCACGCACCGATGTCTCCCAGAACCAGGGGAAATTCAGAATCCACTTCGACTTCCCGGGGCGCGCGGTCCCGGACCACGACGACCACGGCTACGGTCCGCTTGCGACCGTCGTCGAATCGTTCATGGACCCTGGAACGCTCATCCGGATGCACCAGCACCGCAACGAGGAGATAATCTCCTGGGTCCCTGACGGCGTCATGCGCCACGACGACCGGCAGGGAAACGAACTGGTCACGGACGCCGAGCACCTCATGGTGATGAACGCTGGCAGCGGCTTCTGGCACGCCGAGGAGACGCTTCCGGACGACCCACCACTGCGGATGCTCCAGATCTTCGTCCGCCCGCACAGCCTCGACCTCGCCCCCGACATCCAGCACGAGCCGATTCCGGAGTCGGCCCCCAACGAGTGGCGGTACCTGTTCGGACCGGAGGACGGTGAGGCACCGCTCTGGGTCCGGAACGAGGTCCAGTTCTACGACTGTCGGCTCGACGCGGGTGCGACCACCACGCTGCCGTTCGAGCCCGGGTGGGACACCTACCTCTACGTGTTCGAGGGGGCGGTGACGGTCGGTGACGGGGACGCGAACCTCGGCCACACGGAGAGTGCACTCGTGATCGGCGGTGAGGACGTGTCCGTCACCGCGACTGAGCGGTCGATACTCGTCGCGTTCTGCATCGATCCCGACGCGCCGGTCACCCGCCAGGGGACCATCGGCCGCTAGGTCGGCACAGCAGCGAGGCCAGAGCGTCTCCGACTCAATCCATCCAGTCCGGGTCGTCCCGGGGCGGACTGAAGATGTCGAGTCCGACGGCCGGCACGTCACCACGATTCTCCGCGCCGTGGGCTTCACCGCCCGGCAGGACGTACGAGTCACCCGCCTCGACGACGCGGGTCTCGCCGTCGACGACGAACGTGAGGGCTCCCTCGAGGATGAACCCCGTCTGCTCGTGTGGGTGACTGTGCTCGGGGACCGTCGCACCGGGGTCGATGCTGAAGTGCTGGACGTTCATGTTCTCGCCGCCAGCCAGGAGCTTCAGGTGTGCGCCGTCGACCGCCTCGACGGCTTCGACGTCGGATTCGGGAACGATTTCCATGTCAGACCCCTCGGTGGGAGCGACCAAATAGCTGCAGGCCCCCGTAGCGGTATGTTCCAGGACGACGAAATCCACGTATGCCGAAATCTGCACCCTTCGAACGCCACACCGACCGATACGAAGCGTGGTTCGAGGAGAACGAAGCCGCCTATCGCACCGAGATAGCGGCGCTTCAACAACTGCTTCCCGAGCCGGGATTCGGCCTGGAGATCGGCGTCGGCAGTGCCCGATTCGCCGCGCCACTGGGGATGCGAATCGGGCTGGACCCGGCGGAGGAGATGTTGGCTCGGGCCCGCGAGCGAGGCGTCGACGTGGTCAGGGGCGTCGCCGAGGACTTGCCGTTCCGCGACGCCAGTTTCGATACCGCACTGCTCGTCACGACCATCTGCTTCGTCGACGATATCCCAGAGACCCTGAGCGAGGCGCGACGCGTCCTGCGGCCGGACGGCTCGCTCGTCATCGGATACATCGACAAAGACAGCCCCGTCGGCCGGATCTATCAGGAGAAACAGTCTGAGAACCCGTTCTACAGGGACGCCGTCTTCGTCTCGACCGACGAGCTCGTCGCGGCGCTCGAAGCCGCGGGGTTCTCCGGGTTCGAGTTCGTCCAGACCATCTTCCACTGGCCGGGCGACATCGAGGAGCCGGACCCGGTCGAAGAGGGCTACGGTGAGGGCTCGTTCGTCGGGATCAAGGCGACCCCTTAGCGGTCGTGCACCCGATCAGCAGCAGCGTCGAGGGTCGATCCCCGAACCGTATCGTAGCGCCGGACCAGCACGCCGACCCACCAGAGTTTCAACCCCATCCCCAGCACCGTCGCGACCGCGGTCGCTACCGGACGTCGTCGCCAGGCTGCGAGGAGCGCGTACCCGAACGATATCGCGCCGAGTGAGTTGCAGATGTTCGGGTAGGTGGCTCCCATCGTCCCGTTCTCCACCTCGCGGACCCACCAGCGCTCGGCGAGCACGACGCGGGTCATCCAGGCGTCGTCCGTCTCGGGTGGCGAGAACACGAAGGGGTTGACCGCCGCCCAGAGCAGTCCCGCGATGAGGAGTCGCCAATCACGTCGGTAGACGGCGTAGACGATGACGGCCCCGGTCGGGAGCCGCGTCCAGCCGCTCTTCGGGTTCGAGTGCCTGGACCAGAGGGCCTCCTCGGCACGTTCGAGCGCCGACGACATACCCAAATCTAGGACGGACTGTGGGATTTCTCCCACGGCTGAAGCCATGGGCTTCCTCCTTGCAATCCTGTGAGTGCTCCGTGGGGTCACTGCTCGAACGAGCGCTCACCGGCTTCGACGGGCACGTCGAGCCAGTTCTCCATCGGGGGCAGCGGACACTCGTACCGGTCGGAGTACGCGCAGGTGGGGTTGTACGCCTCGTTGAAGTCGAGGATCCACCGCCCGTCGTCGGTCCGGTGGCTGTCGGGTTCGAGGTCGAGGTAGCGGCCGGCACCGTACGTCTCGTCGCCGCTCGTCTCGTCACGGAAGGGGACCCAGAGACGGTCCTCCTCAGGGTCGCTCTTGTACGCCGTTATGGTCACCTCCTCGTCCGAGATTTCCACCGTGAACTCGCCCCAGGCGAGGTACTCCTGCTCGCCGTCGGTGCTGGTGCCGACGACGACCGGCTCGGGCTCGGCGTACGTATCGAGTTCGACCACGAACCGGTAGTCGGGGTCAATCTCGTAGTAGTCGAGCCCGTCGAACCCCTCGCGCACATCTGGCGGCAACGGCGAGTGCGGGTCCTCCCCGAAATACTCGTCCTTCCGCTCTCGCTGGGCCTCGACCGCCTCCGCCCACTGCTGTGTGTTCTGGTTCGTCATCTGTCCTGGTTATGAAGTTCTCGCGCTGGCCACTTGAGCATTGTGTAGGACATACAATATCGTTGTGCCATCGAACGGTTCGACCGCCTCGGAACGGCACCATTCGAGGCCGATGCAGGTCGGAAGGGTTCCCGGGCAGCGACCCAGCCGACGGTGTCGGTCGCCCTGCGGTCAGTTCACGACGTTTTCCGGCCGGTAGCGTTCCCCGTCGACGAAGATCACCGAGTCCTGCGTGACCGTGCCCTGCGGGTCGGCGAACTGGAACGTCACGCGACAGCACCCCTTCTTCTCCTGGGCACCCAGCTTGGCCAGTATCTCGGGGTCGATGTAGTCGTGGAGCTGGGGGATGTCCGCCATCGCGACCACGTCGGCCGCGGCCACCGCTCGACGACCCCGGCGAAGAGATCAGTCCGAGGCATTCTCGGTCACCTCCCCGATGACGGCACACTCGTCGCGCAGCCGGCGCGGTAATCTGGTCTCCGATTCGGTCATCCTGTCGAGGACCAGCGCCGGTTCCGCGAAGTGGGGGCCGCGGCTGACGGTGAACGGGTCGCTCTCCCAGCGGATGTACCCTGCCTCGGCGAGCTTCGGGAGATGCAGATGCCGTAGTCGAACGGTCAGGTCCTCGGTATCGAGCTCGTGGGACGCCGACCATGCGGCATCGGGCAACGGTAGCCGCTAGTCCTCCGGTTCCTTCATCAGTGAGAAGATGATCATCTGACGAGGCTGGGTGGCCAGTGACTCGTACAACTGGTTCCAGGTATCTGTCCCGCTGTCGTTCGCTGAGAATGTGCTGGACACGTTCGGGACGACCGACTTCATTCCTCGAAAAGCCTTGGTACGTGTTGACGCCCATCGGTGGGGACGCACCGTTCGACGGGTACTCCCGCGCCGAACAAAATTGTGGTGTTAGCACAATACTTTATGGTCTCGGCGGGCGAACGCTCACACATGGAAGGTCCGTTCGTCATCGTCGGCGGAGACGCGGCAGGGATGAGCGCAGCGAGCAAGGCCAAGCGGGACGACCCGGACCGGGACGTCGTCGTCTTCGAGAAGGGCGAGTGGGTCTCCTACGCCGCCTGCGGGCTGCCCTACTACGTCAAGGGCGATGTGGAGACCCTCGACGACCTCGTCCAGGTGACGCCCGAGGCGTTCGTCGAGGAACGCGGTATCGACCTTCGGACGAACCACGAGGTCACGGCGGTCGACCGCGCGGAACGGACCGTGACGGTAACCGGTCCCGACGGCGAGTTCGAACAGGCGTACGGCGACCTGCTGCTCGCGACCGGAGCGCAGGCCGTCGTCCCCCCCTTCGACGGCATCGACCTCGACGGCGTGTTCACTCTGCACAACATGAACGAGGCCGCCGAGATCCGACGCTACCTTGGACTGGACACGCCGACCGCAAACCTCCCGGAGATGGGCTACGGTGCGGCGGCCGCGGAGTACGCCGAGGCCGAGGGGCCCGAGTCGGTCGCCGTCATCGGCGGCGGTTACGTGGGCATCGAGATGGCGGAGGCCTTCGCGGCCCACGGCCTCGATGTGCATCTCTTCGAGATGTTGCCGCACACGCTCCAGCCCTTCGGGACCGAGGCAGCGGGCGTCGTCGAGGACCACCTCCGCGAGCAGGGAGTCGAGCTCCACCTCGACACGGCCGTCGACGGCATGGTCGGCGACAATCACGTCGAGGCCATCGCCGCCGGCGACCTGACCATCCCGGTCGACCTCGCGCTGGTCGGCGTCGGCGTCGCCCCGAACACCGAACTGGCCGAGGCTGCCGGCATCGAGCTCGGCCCGACTGGTGCCATCGCGACGGACGAGTACGGTCGGACGAACGACGAACAGGTCTTCGCGGCGGGAGACAACGCCGAGATGACCCACGTCGTGACCGGCGGGCCCGATCACGTCCCGCTTGCGTTGACGGCGAACCGTGCCGGGCGTGCCATCGGCGCGACGGTCGCCGGTGAGCCAACGCCCGTCGGCGAGATAGCCGGCACCGCCGCCGTCAAGGCGTTCGACCTGGAGGTGGCCCGGACCGGTATCGTCGACGAGGAGGCGGCCCGCGAGGCGGGGTTCGACCCGGTCTCGGTGACCATCACCGCCCGCTCCCGGGCCCACTACTACCCCGGCGACGAGGAGATACAGGTCACGCTCCTCGGGGACCGGGACAGTGGGCGCGTCCTCGGAGCGAGCATGGTCGGCCGTGAGGGTGTCGCGAAGCGAATCGACACCGTCGCCACGGCGCTGTATGCCCGCATGACCGCCCACCAGCTCTCGTACCTCGACCTGGCGTACGCGCCGCCGTTCAGCCCCGTCTGGGACCCGGTCCTGACCGCCGGGAAGGTGCTCGACGGGAAGCTGTCGTCCTGACGCGAACGACTCGCGGTCGCCCCCTGGTCAGTCCCCGTGGGGCGAACACTGCACCTCGAAGTACCGTTCATCGTGACGGACGACAGCGCTCCCGCCGTCGCCGCTCGTCCCCTGGTACGGACACCTGACATCGAGTTCGGACAGCGCTCGGACCGCAACCCGCTCGTGCTCGAACCCACGCAGCGGGAGGTCGCACGTCTGGTAGCCGTCGGCGTCTGTCTCGCAGTTCCCCGACGAGAACAGCGCGGATTCGACCGGCGGCGCGTCCGAGAGCGTTCCGACCGCCGCGTCGTCCACGGACGAGGCCGGCACCTCCTGGGCGCTGACGACGTAGCCCCACCCCCAGCCGAGGCCGAACGCGGCCAGCAGCATGAGCAATACTACGGCCGGGACGCTCCCGACGAACGTCGGAAGTGCGCCGGACCGGACGTCGAACCGGAACCGGAGGAGGAGCGGAACCCCGACGAGCACGACCACGAGCAGCAGGAACGCGGTCGGTGCCGACGGGAACCCGGCCAGCGCGACTGCCGTGTAGACGACCAGCACCCCGAGGAAGGAGCCCAGGACGGCGAGGAGTGCGTCACGGTTCGCGAGCCCGGTGTGCAGGTAGTCGGCGACGAACAGCGGGAGGGCGACCGCGCCGAGACCGCTGGCGAGGAACTGGATGAGTATGGCCGCCTCCGTGGCCCCGCTCGGGCCCAGCCGCAGGTACAGCGCGTCGTAGACCGGTCGCTGGACGCCCGTGGTGACGTTGAGCAGGACCAGGGCGACGGCGATGGTGCCGACGAGTCCGAGCAGGACGTAGGCGACGCCCCGTCCGACCCGTCGGATGATGGCGCTCGTGTCGGTCATGGGTGGGGCGTCGACCGGGATGGCGCGGTCGAACTACGCGAAATACAGTCGCCTGCCGCAAGTGTGTTATGGAGTGCCGAGACGGGGTCGGTCAGTCGGACTCCACCGCGGTCGGTACCTCGTCGCGGTCGTCCGGTGCGAGTGCACCGACGTGTTCGGAGACCTGCCTGCGGTTGACCTCGCCGATGCGGTCGGCGACGGCGTCCACCATGTCGAACAGGTCGTCGCGGACCGGACTGTCCTCGTCCCTGATGGTCGGGCCCTCGGTCGCGCCGCTGTCGAAGTCCGGGTGGACCGGCAGCTCGGAGAGCACCGGCACGTCGTAGTCCTCGCGGATCTCGTCGCCGCCGCCCGCACCGAACACCTCGTGGGTGTCGTCGCAGTTCGGGCAGTGGAACGTGCTCATGTTCTCGACGACGCCGAGGACCGGTGCGTCGTGGTCCGAGAACAGCCGAAGTCCCTTGCGGGCGTCGGCGACGGCCATCTCCTGTGGCGTCGTCACGATGACCACCCCGGCGACGGGGAGCGTCTGCAGCAGGTTCAACGAGGCGTCGCCGGTGCCCGGTGGGAGGTCGACCACGAGGTAGTCGAGCCTGCCCCACTCGACCTCCTCGACGAACTTCATCATCACGTTGTTCACCATCGGCCCCCGCATCACCGCGGGCTCGTCGCCGTCGGGCATCAGGTGGTCGGTGCTCATCACCGCCACGCCGTCAGAGCGCGGCGGGACGATGTCGCCCTCGGGCATGACGCCGGGCTCGTTCTCCGAAGGGAGCAGCCGTGGGACGTTCGGACCGTGCACGTCGGCGTCGAGGATGCCGACGCGGGCACCGCGGTCGTTCAGGCCGGCCGCGAGGTTCGCGGCGACGGTCGTCTTCCCGACGCCGCCCTTCCCGGAGGCGACGGCGACGACGTTCCGCACGCCCGGGAAGACCTCCTGGTCGAAGCCGTGCTCCTCCCCGATGTCGGCGCGGAGGTCGGGCTCCATCCCGGCGTCCTCGATCACCTCCCGAATGGCGGTGCCGATCTCTATCTCCGTGGGAGCGTAGGGCGCGTTGAACGCGAGCGAGACGGTCGCTCCCTCCGCGTCGATGTCGATGTCGTTCACGAGGCCCATGGAGACGATCTCGTCGTCGTTCATCGGGTCCTCGACGTTCCGCAGTCGGTCTTCGAGTTCGGATTCGGTGAGTGGCATGGAACTATGGTGTCGATTGGTGTGGCCGGGTGGTGGGCTGGCGGTTCTTCAGAAGAACAGCACGTCGATGGCCATCGTGGCGACGAACAGGCTGCCCCAGAGGACTGTGGTGAGACCGACGAGGTAGCCGACGCCGAGCCACGCCTTCGACCGGTCGCTCGGCTCGCCGACATACCAGGCCACGACCATCAGGTACACCGGCGCGAGCACGATGCCGAAGATGAGGTACGTGCCCGGGCCGACGAACGGGAGCGAGTGGCCACCGCCGCCACCGCCGCCACCGCCGGCCGCGAGTGGCAGCAGTGCGGCCAGCGTCGCCGGCAGTGCGGTCGGGTTCATGCGTCGTCCACCTCCTCGTGGGCCGATTCGATGGCGTGCAGCTCGACCACCGGGATGACCTTCGAGACGACGAGGAAGAACAGGACGACGATGCCGACCGTCCCGAGCAGCGCCGACAGCTCGACGGGCGACGGCACGTAGACGCCAGGCACGCCGTCGTAGAGCTGGAAGTGTGCGTGCTGGAGTCCCTCGACGACGAACAGTACCTTCTCGACCAGCGTCCCGACGAGCACGCCGAACGACAGCGCGACCAGCACCGGGATGCGGAACAGCGACGGCCGCAGCGAGCAGGCGAAGACGTACAGCATCGCCAGGAGCACGAGCCCGATGGCGACCCAGTACAGCGGCGTCGCTATCTTCACCTCCGTCGCGTGCTGGAGCGTCGTCGGGGCGGCGAAGATGCCCGTGATCACCTGCTGGAGCTGGAGCCAGAGGAAGATGAGTCCGAAGAAGCCCAGCCACTTCCCGAGGCCCTGGAACACCTCGACGGGGATGAGCTCCTCCCAGCCGTAGGCCCGACGGAACGCCGCCGCGACGATGATGATGCCGCTGACCGCGGAGGTCAGCGCGATGGAGAGGAACGACGGCCCCTGGACGCCGCCGGCCCAGCCCGCCATCGACGGCAGCAGCGCGAACAGCCACGGGATGACGCCCCCGTGGAGCAGCAGCGGTGCCATGATGATGATGGCGAAGGCGATCCACCAGACCATCCGCTCGACGATGGCGTCCTCGCGCTCGGAGTAGCCGAGCATCAGCACCGCGTACACCGGTTCGAGCTGGTGGGGGAGTCTGTCGCGCAGCCGGTGGATGTCGTACCGGATGGTCAACAGCAGGTACGTCGCCGTCAGGACGAAGTACGCGGTGATGACGGTCACGTCCCACATCAGCGGTGACCACTGCACACGGGTCGGCCACGCCGGCAGGACGCTCGTCACGAGCCTGTCGGGGCGACCGACGTGGATGAGGATGAACAGCCCGGCGCAGGTCAGTGCCGCGATGGTCAGCAGTTCCGCCAGCCGCGCGACGGGCTGGTAGCGATCCATCCCGAGGAGCCGCACCGCCGCGGAGAGGATGATGCCGCCGTGGGCGATGCCGACCCACCAGATGAACGCGCCGATGTAGAGCCCCCACGGCACGCCGCCGCCGGAGCCCCAGTCGGCGAGATTTGTCACGATGAGGCCGTGCTGGAGCTGTTGCAGGTAGAAGAACGCCCAGATGCCGATGGCACCCAGTGCTGCGGCCATCAGGGCCAGGTACTGCTTCGACAGCTGGCCGATGGGCCGGACGAGCGTCTCGCGGCTCACGTCGCTCGTGTCCACGCTCATGCCTCCTCACCCGCCTCGGCCGCCGAGGCCCCGTCGTCGAGCACCTCGTTCTTGCGGTTGTCGACGAGGCCGACGTCCTCGTAGGAGACTGGTCCCTCGACCTGCTCTGCGTGCGGCGACGGCTCGTTGCCGACGTAGTGGACGTTCGGGCTCGTCCCGCGCTCCTCCAGCAGGTTGAACGTCGAGACCGTGTGCTCCGTCCGGTTCGGGAAGGAGGAGCGGTCGTTCTCCTCGGCGTCGCGATACTGCCGGAGGTGCTGGTTCGGCGCGCTCTCCTCGTCGTTGAGGTCGCCGAAGTGGATGGCGTCCATCGCGCAGGCCTCCTCGCAGGCGGTCGTGCCGACCTTCTCCTCGCCCATCGCGCCGTCCTGCCTGTCGACGCAGAACGTGCACTTGCCCATCACGCCCTCCGGCGGGCGCGCGCCGACCCACTTCCCACGGTCGTCGAACTGGTGCTCGTTCGGGATCTCCGAGTCGGGCACGTCGGGTTCGCCCCACTGGAAGTAGTTCACCCCGTACGGGCACGACACCTCGCAGTACCGACAGCCGATGCAGATGTCGTAGTCCGTGAGCACGAGTCCGTCCTCGTCGCGGGTGTGGCGCGCGCCGACCGGGCAGACCTTCGTACACGGCGAGTCGGTGCAGTGCTGGCACGGCCGCACGAGGAAGTTCTCGTCGTCCTGGTTGCGGTCCTCGTAGGTGAAGACGTACATCCAGTTCGCCCCGCGGGAGAGACCGTGCTCCTGCGAGCACGCCGAGACGCAGGCGAGGCAGCCGTCGCAGTTGTTGAGGTTGATGACCATCCCCCAGCGGGTGCCGTCGCCCTGCGTGGGCGTGTCGCCGTGGCCGCCACCGGAGCCGCTCCCAGCGCCGGCGAAGACGCTGAGCGCCGCCGCGGCAGCGCCACCCTTCGCGAGCAGCTCCCGGCGAGAGATGTCCTCCGCGTCGGCTAGCTCCGTCAGTGTCTCCCGCACGCTCGTGGCGTCGGCGGTCTCCGAGACGACCTCACCGTCGAGGTCGTCCTGGAGTTCCGGCAGTTCGCGAGCGTCCTGCCCGAACTCCTCGAGCATGTCCTCGTGGTACTTCGCGTAGAACTCGGCGTCGGTCAGCTCACCGGCGACGACCCGCTGTGCGTCGCGGGCCATCTCCAGACCGAGATCCGTGTCGTACTCGGTCTCCGAGAGCACGCGCCGCATCTCGGTCTCGGACTCGTCGTCGAGCGGGAGCGTGGCGTCCTCAGGCATCCTGGTTCACCTCCAGTTTCCTTCGCGTCCCCGGTTCTGTACTCGTCATGGTTCCCAGTCGAGACTGGTAACGGTCTGGTCATAACCCACCACGCCGGTTCCCAGAACCCTGAACGGTGCCAGAATATGTTCGCTGGGGGACTCAAGTTGAACCCCGGCAACCGATGTGGTGAGCCCGCCGGGGTGAACGTTGGATTACCCTTTTCACCCGTGTCCTCGATTGGTACGGTAGTAATGGGCACTGGACAGGAGGGAATCTCGACCTCGGAGGGCGCGAACCGCGAAGGAGAGGTACCGGAGCAGGTCGTGGCAGCCGAATCCCCGTCCGGCGAGACCTCGGTCACCGAGGAA
The DNA here is from genome assembly GCF_024495425.1 of Haloarchaeobius litoreus. Taxonomy (NCBI): domain Archaea; kingdom Methanobacteriati; phylum Methanobacteriota; class Halobacteria; order Halobacteriales; family Halorubellaceae; genus Haloarchaeobius; species Haloarchaeobius litoreus. Next base: position 457,289 of record NZ_JANHJR010000004.1, read on the forward strand.
GGGACCGAACTCGAACGGACCATCGGGCTGAAGGGCGGCCTGGCCATCGGCGTCGGGACGATGATCGGCGCGGGCATCTTCGTCTTCCCCGGGCTCGCGGCGGGGCAGGCCGGTCCAGCCGCCGCAGGGTCGTTCGCCATCGGTGCGGTGATCGCACTGTTGGTCGCCCTCCCGGCCTCGGAGCTCGCGACGGCGATGCCGAAGTCCGGGGGCGGCTACTACTTCATCTCCCGGGCGCTCGGTGCGCTCGCGGGCTCGATCGTCGGCATCAGCATCTGGCTCGGACTCGTCTTCGCGACGGCGTTCTACCTGGTCGGCTTCGGCAACTACGCCGCGGCCGTGCTGGCCGAAGCGGGCGTCGCCATCGGCGGCGTCCCGGTGGTCGTCCCGCTCGCACTCCTGTTCGGGGTGGTGCTGACCGGCCTGAACCTGGTCGGTACCGAGAACGCCGCGACACTCCAGAACTACGTCGTCGGGCTCTTGCTGACCATCCTCGTCCTGTTCCTGAGCTTCGGCGGTCTCGACGCCGTCGGTGTGTTCGGGAGCAGTACCACCCCCGAACGATTCATGCCGTTCGGGCCGCTCCCCGTGTTCACGACCGCCGCACTCGTGTTCACGTCGTACCTCGGCTTCGCACAGGTCGCGACGGTCGCGGGCGACATCAAGGACCCCGGACGGAACCTCCCGCTGGCGATGGTCGGCTCGGTGGTCATCGTCGGCACGCTGTACGTGGCGACCATCTTCGTCGCCACCAGCGCGTTCGACAGCGCCACCCTGTCCGGCTTCGGCGAGACGGCCATCGTGGAGGTGGCCCGGAACTTCATCGGTGCGCCGGGTGCCATCGTCATCCTCCTCGCCGGGTTGCTGGCGACGGTCTCCAGCGCCAACGCCTCCATCCTCTCGACCTCGCGGGCGGTGTTCGCCCTGAGCAAGGACGCGATACTCCCCCGCTTCGCGAGTCGGATAAACCTGCAGTACGGGACGCCCCACATCGCACTCGCGATGGGTGGCGGTCCCGTGCTCGTCCTCGTCGCCTTCGGCGAGGTCGAGGTGCTCGCGGAGGTCGCCTCGTTCCTCCACCTCGTCATGTACGGGCTGATGTGCGTGGCGCTCATCACGATGCGACGGAACGAACCGGAGTGGTACGACCCCGACTTCAGGGTCCCCGCGTACCGGCTGGTCGCGGGTGTCGGAGCGGTCGCGAGTTTCGGCCTCATCCTGTTCATGAAACCCACATCACAGATCATCGGCGTCGCAATCATGGTCGCATCGGGTGGCTGGTTCGGGTACTACGCGAACGATGTCTCGCTCAAGGGGGTGGTCTGAATGTCCTGGGACGCCACCAAGGACCCGATGGTATCGGACGAACTCTCGGTCCGTGAACCCCCGAAGATACTCATCCCGGTTCGGGTGCTGGAGGGCCAGACGGTCCCGGAACCGCTCGTCGAGTTCCTCACACCAGCGGAGATCGTCGTCCTCGGCTACCACGTGCTCCCCGAGCAGACCCCGACGGAGCAGGGAAGTATGCAGTTCGAGGACCGCGCCCAGGAGGCCGTCGAGGCCATCGCGAAGGGGTTCCGCGAGGCCGGGGGAGGGGTCGAAACACGCGTCGTCTTCACGCACGACCGCGATCAGACCGTCGACCGCGTCGCAAACGAGGTCGGCGCGACGGCGACGCTGCTCCCGAACCCGACCGGCGAGGTCGAGGACGTGCTCGTCGCGGTCCGGGGGAGCATCGACGTCGCTCGCCTCGTCGACCTCGTCGCCGCGCTGCTCGCCGACGACGACGCAGACGTCACGCTCTGGGGCCTCACCGGCGGCGGCGGGTACGACGCGGAGTCCGCGGTCCAGCGCGCCGACGCGACGCTCGAGCAGCGGGGGTTCGACCCGGAACGCATCACGGTCGAGGTCAGCGGGTCCGAGACCCCCATCTACGACATCGTCGCCCGGTCCGTCGAGTTCGACGTCGTCGTCATGGGCGAGGGCGGGCCGCCGGTGCTCTCGGCCCTGTTCGGCGACGACGCCGAGCGCGTCGCGGAGGGCGCGGTCGCCCCGGTGCTCGTCGTCCGGGACCTGCCCGAGCCGGCTGAAGAGGCGACTGATGAGCACCAGAGCACCGATGAAGTCGCTACGGATGCATCGGACTCCGATGGCCCGGTCTCGGGAGACGACCACTCGGGCGAGACGGACGAGACGGGCGAGACAGACGAGACGGACGGGACGGAAGCGTAAACGAGACGAACGGATCACGGGCCAACTACGGTGGTTGGGTGCAGACGACCGGGTTCGACCCCACCCCGGTCATTCGTCCCGGTTCAGGTAGGTCCTGATGATGCTTCGCTCCGCTTTCTGTAGGTGCTCCGAGGCGGTGCTGGGGGCGCAGTCCATGGCGGCCGCCACGTCGTCCCGGCTCGCCTCCCGCGGCACCTCGTAGTAGCCGAGTTCGAACGCGGTCACGAGCACCTCGCGCTGTCGTGGTGGCAGCGATGGCGGAACCGGTGGCCGGCCGAGGTCGTACTCGCCGACCCGTTCGAGCCTCGTCTCGACGCCCTCCGGCATCGACTCGACCGCAGCCTGAAGCGTCTCCGTCGGGCCGACGATACGCGCCGTGATGGAGCCGTCGTGGTGGTACTGGATCGGGAACACCGGGATGAGCCCCTCGATGGTCCCCACGTCGAACAACCGCCACTCCACCGGGTGCGGTTCCGAGTGGACGTAGACGTATGCTCGCTCCTCGCCCACGTGTGTCACGTCGTATTCGAGCACGAGGTCGGTCTCCTCCAGCACGCCGACGAACCGCTGGACGTCGCCGTCGACGTAGAGCAGGACGGTCGCCCGCGGCGGCTCCAGCGACGGTGCCCAGTCGACCATCTGGGCGTTCCGGAACATCGACCCGTCGGTGAGTGCGGGGACGAGCGGATGCAGCTCCGCCTCGGCCCCCGAGACGCGGAGCGTGAGGTAGCGCATGAACGTCGGTCGTCACCTGACTACAAAAATAACCCGACCAGTGTCGGCAGTTCGAGCTTGGTCGTCGGCGAGCAATGACAGCGTATGAAGGTGTTCATCGCTGGCGCGACCGGCGTACTCGGCCGTCGAACCGTCGCGCTCTGTGCCGACCGGGGCCACGACGTGGTGGGGTTGACGCGAGATAGCGGGGGTGACCGGGTCGTCCGCGAGCACGGTGGCGAGCCACGTCGGGGCGACGTACTCGACCGGGAATCCGTCGTCGACGCTGCGACGGGCTCCGACGTGCTCGTCCACGCCGCGACGAAGATTCCGACCGATACGAACCCCGACGACGAGGAGTGGGAGCTGAACGACCGGGTGCGCCGCGAAGGTGCCGAGAATCTCGTCGCCGCGGCCGCCGAGCACGACGCCGACCGCGTGCTCCTCCAGAGCGTCGTCTGGCTGGCACGACAGCCGGACGGGAGCCGGTTCGACGAGGGCGCGGAGCCCCACCCGGACCGGTCGACGCAGTCCGCGCTGGAAGCAGAGCGGATCGTCACCGATGGGGCCGAGACGCACGGCTTCGAGCCGGTCGTCCTCCGCGGCGGCTACTTCTACGCACCCGACACGGTGCACACGAAGCTGTTCGGTGAGGGGCTGCTCGACCGTCGCATGCCCATCATCGCCGGCGGCCTCCTGGGGCGGGACGACGCGGAGCTCTCGTTCGTCCACGTCGACGACGCGGCGAGCGCCTTCGCCGCGGCCGTCGACGGCGACGCGACCGGGACGTTCCACGTCGTCGACGACCGACCGACCACGTACGCGAACTTCCTCCAGAGCTTCGCGGACGAGCTCGATGCACCCCGACCGCGACGGATTCCCGGCTGGCTTGGAGGCCTGTTCATCGACGCGAACATGCGACGACTGCTCACCGAGCCGATGCCGACCTCGAACGACAGACTGCGCGAGGCGTTCGACTGGGAACCCGAGTATCCGACGGTGGACGAGGGGCTGGCGCAGGTGGTCTCGCGCTGGCGGGCGACCGGCGAGGTCGTGGAAGCGTAGCGATGCGCAGCCGTCCCCTCCCGGGCGTGCTCGGGCTCCACCTCGCCGCCGCGACGACTCACGGGCTGACACACGGACTCGTGCCGGTGCCGTTATCAGCCTGGCAGAACGCGCTCGTCGTGGCGACGACGTTCCTCGGCCCGGCGCTCGGCGTGGTGCTCCATCGTCGCGGGCATCGGTCCGGGCTGGCGCTGTTCTCCGTCTCGATGGCGGCCGCGTTCGTGCTCGGCGTCGCGCTGCACTTCGTCGTCGACTCGCCGGACCACGTTCACGCGGTACCGGCCGGGACGTGGCAGCTGCCGTTCCAGGTGACGGCTGTGGGCGTCGCGCTGACGCCTGCGTTGGGGGCTATTGTTGGCGTCTGGTCGCTCCGCGATGATTCGGCAGGACCGTGATGACGGCTCTCGTCGGGTTTCCCGTGGTGCGTCGTCGTTCCTATCCGGATTCGGTCTATCCACACGACCCCGGAGTTCTATGTTCGTTCGAGTGACTGGAATCAGTCCTCTGGGTGTGTTCTTCCGGTCTTCGGTTGCTGATAGAGCAGAGAGCGTGGTCCAGACGTAGGTAGCTGGTGTTGGATGCACACGAAAACTCCGAGTTCGTGTGCATATTCGGGAACGTGGGGTTGTCTACGTGTGACCTCCAGGGGGCGGACTCAATAGCGGAGTTGGGTCCCTTTCCGATAAATACAGAGGATGGGTGTAGCACGGACGGCGACACTGCCGCTCTCTGGTCGGTAGGCACGTTCCGGCGATCGATGGGACACACGACTTGATGCAGCCGTGTGGCTCCATGGGCCGGCGTACACGGTGACCGTCCCTGCAGTCCTCAGAGCCAGTCGTCGGGCAGTTCGTCGACGTGGTTCGCCATCAACTCCAGTAACGGTCGAATTTCCTCGAACTGCGGACCCATCCGAATCGTGTTCGTCTCTTGGTCCCACTCGATGAATCCCGACTCCGCCAGTTTCGGGAGGTGCACGTGACGCATCTGGATCATGAGTTGTTCCAGACCCTCGTCTTCAAGGCGAACGTCGTCGGGGACCTGCGGGTCGTCGTCGTCCTGTGGGTTGTGGTCTAATAACGCGACGAGCACCCGTCGACGGTATCTGTTCGCCAGTGCATCGAGCATTGAGTCCATGTCGGAACTCGACGAGTCGGCACGACTGGTCATGATTATACGGTCTCTCTGTCGCTACGCGTTTCACCGTCTGCCACAGGCGAGAACTCCGGCGCAGCGACCGTTCGTGCCAGGGACTCGATTGGAACCTTCCCGTCCTCGTGAAGCAGGGTGAAGAGAATCCGGCGCCGCGGACGGCTGTCGAGTACCCCCAGCATCTCAGAGAGCGACGCCGGATCGCCAGTTGCTTTCGAGTCGTCCGCATCCCCCGTGCCCGCCGAATAATTCCGCGTTTGGTCGGTGTCCATACTCTCCATAGTGTAGCAATCCCGGTAACATGACTGTAAAATATATTCACGATACGATATTGGATAGTGAAACTATTTCGCCTCTATCTCCTCGCGTTCGTTTGCGAATATCACGTCGAGCGCGTTGCGCTCGGCGCTCCGGATGTGTTTGGCGAACGTCGACGGCACGATGCCCAGCGTGTCGGCCAGTTCTTGGCCCGTCCGTATCCGCGGCATCTCGAAGTACCCACTGCGGTAGGCCAGTTGCAAGACTTCCTGCTGGCGCGGCGTCAACCGGTCGAGGACCGTACTCTGGAGTGTCCCTTCAGTCTCGCGCGTTCGGGTTCGTCGTGCGAGCAGTTCGAGATCGCGTACGTCTCCCTCCAGCCCCTCGACGAACGCGCGGACGTCGCCAGTCTCAGGGAGCTCCACGACGGCCATTGCTGTCCCTGCTTCGATGCGCAGCGAGCGAATCATCGCGCCCCGTTCGAGGATTTGACCGGCGAGTGTCGTCTCGTCCAGCCGTGCTTTGAACAGGGCACCCGTCTCCCGGTCAGCCACATGATTCAGCTCCGCGATGGCGAGCAACTGCTCGCCAGCGGCCACCATCTCGGCGGCAGAGACGTTCCTTGCAGTGAAGAACACAGCCGCGTCACCGTCGGCCCCCTGCACTAGCCCCTCGAACTCGATTACGCAGTCCAGCTCCCGCGCGAGCCGAACGAGCGGCGTTTCGGCCGTCGTCGTGCGGAGCGTGAGTTCGACGACGCTGTCGGTCCGCCGGGTGGTGGTCGCTTCGAGTGCGTGAATGGCGTGGGCGATGGTTCCGCCGAATTCCGCCAGCACCTCCGTCTCGCGCTCGTCCGGTTGTGGCGTCCGCCCCCAGACCGTGATGATCCCGTACTTCGACTCCCCGTAAACGAGTGGGATAGTGACTGCAGAACGTGCACCGTGTTCGAGAGCGTGTTCGCGCCAAACGGATGCGCGGGGGTCTGTGGCGATATCGGCGACGATCTGCATCTCTCCTGTTCGGTGGGCGGTGACGAGTGGGTCGTCGCTCGACTCGTCCCACAGCGTCGCTGTCCGGTCTTCCAGATAGCCACTGTCGATGCCCGCCCAGGCCTGTGGGCGTACCGAATCAGAATCCACGGTGTAAGTGGCGAGCCAGGCCGACTCGTAGAGGTCGGAGCTGGCCAGTTGCTCACAGACCGCCTCATCGATCTCCTCGCGCGTCACGGCGCTGACGAGTGCCTGATCGATCCGCCGGATGAGCGAGTTGAGGTCGTCGAGGCGGGTCAGTTCCTCGTTTTGTGCCTGGAGTCGCTGTTCGCTGTCGGCACGGTCCCACGCCGATTCGACCGTCGCCCCGAAGCTCTGGGCGAGTTCGACGACCCGTTCGTCGAAGACGTCCGACGCCAGCGAGCCGGCATAGACCACCCCGTGTCTGCCGAGAGGAATGAGCAACCGACTCCGAAGGGTCGCCCCGTCCGGCACGGTCTCATCGACGGGGAGGTCGGCAGCGATGTCGATATCCTCACTGACGAATGTCTGCCAGACATGCTCGGAGACGTCGTCCGGGTGTCGGAGCGCATCGGTATCGATCTCCGCGTTGAGGGTGCTGGTGGCTTCGGTCAGGTCACCGCTCGCCTCGTCGTACCGCCAGAGCGCGGCGTACTCGACCCCGAGGACGTCCACGGCGAATTCGTCCACGCAATCCTGAATCGCCTCCACATCAGCGTCGATCAGTTCGTGACTCGCATCGGTGAGCCGTTCGAGGGACTGCTGAGTGTGTTTGCGCTCGGTGATGTCGAAACTAACGCCGAAGAGGACCGGCGGATCATCTTCGATGGCCCTGGCCCGCCAGTTGATCCACACGGGCGCGTCCGGGACGTCGTCAATTCGGACCTCACCCTCGATATACTCGCCCGGTTCGAACTCGGTGTTCATCACCGCCTCGGCCTCCTCAACGCTTTCGTGCCCCAGTCGTGCCAGAAACTCCTCGAAGGGAAGCGGTCCGTCCGACTTCGACAGGTCGAACATCTCCAAGAATCGGCCGTCGCCGTCGACGGTCTCGGCCTCCAAATCCCACTTCCAGGTTCCCATCTGCACGGCGTCGAGTGCGAGTTCGAGCTTTTCATTCGACTCGCGGCGCTGCCGTTCGGCCTGCGCCCGCTCGACGGCCGCCCACGTCCGTTCGGCCGTCTCCTCGACCATCTCAATCTCCTCGTCGGTCCACTCGCGAGCCTCCGCGTTATCGACAGCGAAGAACGCCACGAGGCGGCCGTCCTTGATCAGCGGTACGGCGACGCTGGCGTGGGTGTCGACCGACGCGTGCGCCGCCCGGTCCTCGTCGCTCAGTTCCGGGGCGGATTGCGTGTCGTCCAGAACGAGGTTCTCGCCGGCGCGGAGCGTCTCTACGATGTACTCGCCGTAGTCGGCCAGGCGACGTTCGCCGGTGTCCGAGAGAGCGTCGCCCCGGTAGTAATCAGGGCCAATCCAGAACGTGTCCTCGTCGTCGCCGACCACGATATAGTGTGCACGGTCGGCGTCCAACCGTTCCCCGAGGACACGTGCGGCCTCTCGCTGAATCTCGCTGGGGTCCGAGAGCGAGCGAATCGCGTCGGTGAGGTCGACGCGGAAGGAATCCAATTCGGCTTGCTGCTGGAGTTTTCGCTCGGCGTTCTTTCGCTCGGTGATGTCGAGTGCGGCACACACCAGACCGGTGATTTCCCCGGACTCATCTCGAAGCGGGGAGACCGTGAGGTCGTAGGTTACGTGCCCGGACGGTAATTCGTAGGTCACCTCCTCGCGGAGACGTTCGCCAGTTTCCAGCGCCTGCCGCTTGGGTGCCATGAGCGTCTCTGCCGCCTCGGGGGGCAAAAGCTCGTCTTCACGCTTCCCCAGTATGTCCACGTCTTCGAAATCCTGAGCCGGGTTCCTGACCCAAGTGTATCGCAGGTCGGTGTCCAGTCGGAAGAGGACGAGTGGCGAATTCTCTACCGCGACGTCGAGTTGCTTGTGCTCCGTTCTGAGTTCCTGTTCGAGCCGTTCGTTCGTCTCTCGGAGCTGCTCCATCTTCTTGCGTTCGGTGATGTCCTCGAAAACGACGGCAACCCGCCGGGAGCCGGCGCCCTCGGGTTTGAACACGTAGAAGTTGTACCAGATTCCGTCCGGCTCGGCGTACAGTTCGTGGCGCTCGCCCTCGCCCGTGCTGGCGACGCGGCCGAACACCTCGAACCAGTGCTCCTCGTATCCCGTATCGATCTCGGTTAGCCACCGACCCTCGAACTCCTCGCCGGTCATCTCGACCGCCGCCGGGTTCGAGTCGCGGTAGAGTACATCAAGCGCCTCGCCGTCACCGTCGAAGACCACGTCCGCCAGGAAAAAGCCCTCGTCCATCGAGTTCAGGACCGTCCGGTAGTGCCGTTCGCTTCCGACTGGCTTCCACCACACCCGTCCCTTCGCGCCGACCTTCTTCGTCTCGATGGTACCGTCTTCGACGAGGGCGTCGAGTCGATTGTAGATCGTTCGGTCGGAACAGTCGAACTCTGCGGCGATCTCCGGCGTCGTGTACGGAGTCCCCGGAGGACCGAGCTGGTCGAAGACCGCAAGGACCGTAGCGGCCGATGGCACGGACGAACCCATAGGACTGGTTGGGTGCAGATAGACAAAAAGATGCGGTCAACGGAAACAGATCGAGCGATTCCAGTCCTCGAGAATTCGGATTCCTCGCATTCAAGATACGCGCCTCTACTTATCGGCGGAATAGTTCCAACACCAGCGTTTCGAGTGATTCATCTGGAACCGGCTGTGCGAAGGTGGGGCGGGGGCTGAGTATTTTTTCTGCTTTGTGCCCTTGGGCACACCCACTCACTCGACCGGCTCCCGACGCACGGACTCGATGCTCGCATCGGGTCCAATCTCCACCGAAGCCCGTTCGCCGTCGACGGTGAAGTGAACCGAGAACCGGGGTGGGTCCTCGCTGTGGATCTCCGCCCGGAACCCGTCGAGGTCGGCCCAGACCTGCGATGGGTGGCGCGCCGATGCGTCGAAGCCGTGCTCGGCGAGGAACCCCTCCACGACGGGGTGGAAGGTGGCCATCGTACCGCCGGAGACGCGGGCGACGCTTCCGCAGCGCCCGCACTCGAATTCGGCCATCGACGGCTTCGGTTCCTCGCCGGGGCCGCCGCCCGGGAGCCACAGGAGGTCGCGCTCGACGCGCCCCGAGCAGAGCTGGCAGAACCCGTCGAACAGGCTCCCGAACGTCTGGTGGTACCAGCGGGCGAACGCGGTCGGTAGCTCCTCCCGGTCGTACTGGTCGATGTTGCCCGGCGGGAACGAGAACTCGGCCCCGCCGTCGCAGTCCACGCAGCGGAACTCCGCCCGCTCGTCGGCGTAGCGGACGACCATCTCGCCGTCACAGAGCAGGCAGTTCCAGCCCGGCCTGATGGGGTCGATGGTCGCGTTCGTCGTGTACGTGCCGGCGTACATCGCGCCGACGACCTCCCGGCCCGCGTGGGTCAGCTCGTAGCCGCTGTCGTCGCCGTCGTCGGTCTTCCGGACGAACACGCCGCACAGCCTGTCGAGGTGGTAGTTGAAGTTCCCGCTGTCCGCGATGTCGACGCGGTCGAACAGCGCCGAGAACGAGAGCCGGTCGTTCGGTCGCATCCCGAGCGCCCGGAGGATGTCGACCCGGACCTCGTTCCCGAGCAGCCCGAACACGTCGTTCGGTGGCCGTTCGTCGACCCCGTCGGCAGTGTCGTCCGGCTGCTCACCGTCCATACGCCGTCGTTCTCGCCCACCGGCAACTGATTTGTGGTCGCGTGTGTGGCTGTCTTCTGCCCAGTCGAGTCGCGGACCGGGGCTGCACCTGCCGGCATTCGTCTCTCGAACCTTACAGTATCGCGGTACAGAGTACGCTTATCCTCCTTCAGGTACTGCAACACTGACACGACCGCTACTCGCTCCCGAACCGCCCGACGATGACCACCGACGACCCCCACGAAATGTCGCGCACGACCCCCGTCCGCTATCTGTTGCACCGGTTCGCACGACGCCGCAGTCGCCAGTTCGTCGGCGGCACCCTGCTGATACTGCTCGCGCTCGCCTTCCAGCGCGTCCCCGCACTCGTCATCGGCGTCGCACTGGACTCGCTGCTCCTCAAGAGCCAGGCGTTCGGCCTGCCACTCGTCCCCGACGGGCTGGTTCCGGACGAGACGGGCGGACAGGCCGCGCTCGTGGTGGCACTGCTCGCCGTCGCCGTCGTCGGGGAGAGCCTCTGCCGCTGGTACGGCACGCTCGTCTACGAGCGCGCCAACCTCGAGACGCTCCACGACATCCGGACGACTGCCTTCGAGACGGCGACGGGCCTCCCGCTGTCGGCACATCGGGACACGGACCACGACCGCCTGAGCGTCCTCAACGACGACGTCGACAACCTCGAGGACCTGTTCGACGGCGGCCGCGCCGCGGTCGTCTACGGCGGCGAGCTCCTCACCGCGTTCGCGTTCATGCTCCTGCTGAACTGGAACCTCGCGCTCCTCATGGCCGTGCTCCCGGTCGTCGTCGCCATCACGGCTCGGTACTACGCCGGGCTGCTCGAACCGCGGTACGACGCTGTGCGCTCGAACGTCGGGCGGCTCAACGCGCGACTCCGCGACGCCATCGAGGGCATCCGGAGCGTGAAGTCGCTCGTCCGCGAGCGACACGAGGCCGACCGGCTCGGCGACGCCTCGGACGCCTACAAGCGCTCGGCCTGGTCGGCGCTCAAGCTCCGCGCCATCTACAACCGTGTCTCCTGGCTGCTCGCGGTCGCTGGCGTCTGGTTCCTCTTCGGCGTCGGGAGCTACTGGATCATCGTCGGGACGCCCGCCGCCTTCACGCAGTCGTTGACCGCCGGGACCCTGCTGACGTTCATCATGTACACCTTCTCGCTGATGGACCCGACCCGCAAGCTCGCCGTCGAGGTCCTCGACAAGGTCGAGAGCGGACAGGCGTCCAGCCGGCGGGTGGTGCCGCTCCTGCGCCACGACGCCGTCGAGATTCGCGACGGGCAGACACCACCGCTGTCGGTCACCGACGGTGTGGTCGAGTACGACGACGTCTCTTTCGCATACGACGAACGCGACGACGACGACCTCACCCTCGAACACGTCTCGCTGACGGCGGACTCCGGCGACTTCATCGGTATCGTGGGTCACAGCGGTGCCGGCAAATCCACCCTCGTGAAGCTCCTGTTGCGCTTCTCCGAGCCCGATGCAGGTGAGATTCGAATCGACGGACGGCCGATCGACGAGCACTCGGTCGGGAGCCTCCGCGAGCACGTCGGCTACGTCGGCCAGGACCCGTTCCTCTTCCCGGGGACGGTCCACGAGAACGTCGCCTACGCCGACCCGGACGCCTCGCGAGAGACCGTCGTCGCGGCCGCGAAGCGGGCCAGCGCACACGAGTTCGTCACCGACCTCCCCGACGGCTACGACACCGCGGTCGGCGAGCGCGGCACCACGCTCTCCGGCGGGCAGCGCCAGCGCCTCGCCATCGCCCGGGCGCTCCTGACGGAGCCCGAGGTACTGGTGTTCGACGAGGCGACGAGCCACGTCGACACCGAGACCGAGGCCGAGATCCAGCGCACGCTCCGTGCGGTCGCCAGTGACCGGACGGTGTTCGCCGTCGCCCACCGGCTGTCGACGGTCCGGCAGGCAGACCGCATCGTCGTCCTCGAGGACGGCCGCATCACGGAGCGCGGCACGCACGACGAGCTCGTCGCACGGGACGGCACCTACGCCTCGCTCTGGGCCGTCCAGACCGGTGCCGTCGCCTCGGGGACAGCGGACCCGACACCGGCACCCGGAACGGAGGTGCAGCGATGACAGACGCGTTCGCCGACCGGGCCGACGACTACCCGCTCGTTTCGCTCGTCGACCGCTACGGCCGGGCCGACCTGCCCCTGCTGCTCGTCGCGATGACGTCGACGTTCGTCTCCATCTTCCTGAGCCTCGCCGACGTCTACCTCATCGGGCTGGGCATCGACGCGCTGTTCAACGACCAGCCGTTCGCCCTGCCGCTGCTCCCGCAGTCAGTCGTTCCGACCGGGACCATCGACCTGCTCGTCTTCGTCACGGCGCTCGTCGTCGCGACCGGTATCGTGTCGCACTCCCTCTCGTTCGTCGGTGAGTACTGCTTCGGGCTCTACACCCAGCGGTTCCTCCACGAGGTCCGCACCGGTGCCTTCTCGACGGTCGTCGGCTTCGACCTGTCGTTCTTCGACGAGCACCGCACCGGCAACGTCATCAGCGCGCTCAACGACGACGTGAACCAGCTGGACACGTTCTTCAACAAGCTCGTCGAGGCGAGCATCTGGGCGGTCACGACCATCGTGAGCGCCTTCGTCTACATGGGCCTGCTGAACGTACAGCTCGCGCTGTTCGTGCTGCTCTCCGCGCCGGTGCTCGCCGGGTTGAACCACTGGTTCTCCCGCCAGGTGGAACCGGTCCAGGACGACATCCGCACCGAGCGCGGTGGCCTGAACGCGCTGCTGGAGACGGCGCTGGGTGGACTCGACGTCATCAAGGCGAACACCGCCGAGGCCGACGAGAGCCGACGGCTCGCCGACGCCTCTCGCGAGTACACCGACGCTCGTCTCGCGAACCGCCGGCTCTCCATCCGGCAGGCACCCCTCAACCGCCTCGTCGCGGGCCTCTGGCTCCTGTTCGTCGTCGCCATCGGCGTGCAGTGGATCACGGTCGGCCCGCCCCTGTTCTTCTCCGGCACGCTGACCGCCGGAGAGCTCGTCCCGTTCCTGTTCTATCTGGAGCGGATGACGCCGCCGCTGAAGAACCTCGGCGGCCTCATCAACGGCTACAAGGGCGCGAAGGCGGCGGCGAAGCGCGTCGGCGGACTCGCGGCCCGCGAGGGCCGAACCGGGGGGCAGGACGGGGCCGCGGTCGACCTCGACGCGCCCGACGTGTCGTTCGAGGGCGTCTCGTTCGCCTACCCCGGCACCGACCAGCGGGTCATCGACGGCGTCGACCTCGACATCGCCCCCGGGTCGACCGTCGGTATCGTCGGGACGACCGGCGCGGGCAAGTCGACGCTGCTCGACCTGCTGCTCCGGTACCACGACCCCGACGAGGGTCGAATCGCGGTGCAGGGCCGCGACCTCGCCGACATCGCGCCGGAGCCCTACCGCGAACAGGTCGGCTACGTCGATCAGGACTCGTTCCTGTTCGACGGGACGGTCCGCGAGAACGTCGCGGCCGGCGCACCCGGTGGCGACGCGAGCGACGAGGCCGTCCGCGAAGCCGCGCGCGTGGCGGGTGCCGACGAGTTCGTCCGCGACCTCCCCGACGGTTACGACACCGAACTCGGCGCACAGGGGACGACACTCTCGGGCGGGCAGCGCCAGCGTCTCGCCATCGCCCGCGCGGTCGTCGGCGACCCGGAGTTGCTGCTGTTCGACGAGGCGACGAGCCACGTCGACACCGAGACGGAACGTGTGGTGCAGGAGCACCTCGCCGACATCACCGCGGACCGGACGACGTTCGTCGTCGCCCACCGGCTCTCGACGGTCCGCCACGCGGACCAGCTCGTCGTGCTGGAGGATGGAGTGGTCACGGAGTCCGGCACGCACGAGGAGCTGGTCGAGAAGGGCGGGAGCTACGCGAAACTGTGGAACGTGCAGGTCGGGGCCGTGGCGGCGGCCGGGGACTGAGATGACGTGTGGTCACCGGTCGCGTCGAGTCGACGGTCCTGCGACCTCGGCCCGGCCGAACGTGGTGGTCGCCGTCACCGTCAGTGCTGTCCGTCGTTAGTTCTGCGCCCCGGCTCCGTTCGCCGAGAACGTGTTGCCGCTGCTCGAGACCGTCGAGTCACCGCTCACGGCCAGCCCGTAGCCGCTCCCGTTGCGGAGCGTCGAGTTCTGCAGGGAGAGCGTCGAGCCCTCGAAGACGACGACGTTCCCGTGACCGGGGGCGAAGATCCAGTCGTCGCGGCCGCCGTACTCGACGACGCACCGGTGGAGCTGGTTCTCCCTTCGGGCAGTCCCGCGGAACGCGATGCCGTCCCAGAAGCCCGCCGTCCGCTGCTCGCCCGTGAAGGTGATTGGCCTCCCCGACTCGCCGACCGCGGTCAGTGCGCCGGGGCCGTCCTCCTCGATGGTCATGCTGGCACCCTGTCCGAACTCGACGGTGGTCCCGGGGTCGACGGTGAGGTGCCCGTTCACCTCGACGTTGTCGTCGGTGTTCACCCGATATGGAACGTCGATGGCGTCCCAGGTGACCGTCTGTCGGCTCCCGATGGTGTCGCCACGGACGAGCACGATATCCTCGTCGTTGCCGGTGTAGGTGCCGCTGTCCGAGAGCGGATGGGTCGTCGACGAAGCGACCCTGCCCGCACCCGAGGCGTTGCGCGTAACGGTGTTGGTGGTGAAGCTGTCGACCTTCGCGCTCCCCGAGAAGGCGAAGCCGTAGGCGTCGCTCTCCCGGAGCGTACAGTCGTCGATACGGACGCGGGAGCCCTCGAAGACGACGACGTTGGCCCTGGCGGGTGCGAAGATCCAGTCGTCGCCGCCGCCGTACTCGACGACGCAGTTGCGGAGCTGGTTCTCGGTCCGGTCGGTGCCGCGGAAGGCGATGCCGTCCCAGTAGCCGCGGGTCTGCTGTTCACCCGTGAACGTGATCGGCTGGCTCTCCTCGGTGTCCGGGTCGATGCCGACCGCCGTCAGCCGGCCCGGCCCGTTCTCCTCGATGGTCATGCTGGCGCCCTGTCCGAACTCGACGGTGGTGCCGGGGTCGACCGTGAGGTGGCCGTCCACCTGCACGTTCTCGCCGGTCTGAACGCGATAGGGGGCGTCGATGGCGTCCCACGTCACCTCGTCGTCACCCGGAATCGTGGCCCCGCGGACGAGCACGAAGTCCTCGTCGTTACCGGTGTAGGTCCCGGTATCAGAGAGGACGTGCGTGGTCGCGGAGGAGACCAGCCCGGCCCCGGAGGCGTTCGCGGTCACCGTGTTCTGCACGAAGGCGTCGACACGTGCGCTGCCGGAGAAGGCGAAGCCGTAGGCGTCGCTCTCGCGGAACGTACAGTTCGCGACGTTTACCCGCGAGCCGTCCCAGACGGCGAGGTTGGCCTTCCCTGGCGCGAAGATGTAGTCGTCGCCGCCGCCGTACTCGAACACCACGTGCTCGAACCGGCTCGGCGTCTGGTCGCTGCCGACGATACCGACGCCCTTCCAGTAGCCGCGGGTCCGCTGGGCGCCGGTGAACGTGATCGGCTGGACCTCCTCGGTCTCGGGGTCCATCCCGACCGCCCGGAGCGAACCGGGGCCGTCCTCCGAGACCAGGAGACCGACGCCCTGTCCGAACTCGACGGTCGTCCCGGGGGCGATGGTCAGCTCACCGTCCAGCCGGATGTTGTCCCCCGTCTCCACGGTGTACGGTACGTCGAGTGCGTCCCACGTGCCCTCGAAGTCGGCCCCGATGTCGGCTCCGTGCATGGCGACGCGGTCCTCGTCGTTGCCCGTGTAGGTGCTCCCGTCGCTCAGGAAGTGCGCTGACCGTGACGAGACGTACGCGGCACCGTCGCCGTTGGCCGTCAGTACGTTCTGCTCGAAACTGTCGACCGTCACGCTGCCGCTGTAGGCGAGCCCGTAGGCGTCGCTCTCGCGCAGGCTCGAGCTGTCGATACGGAGTCGTGCGCCGTCGATGGCCACGACGTTCGCTCGTGCAGGCGCGAAGATGAACGAGTCCCCGCCGCCGTACTCGACGACCGCGTAGGTCAGCTCGCTCTGCACCCGGTCGGACCCCTCGAAGAAGATGCCCTTCCAGAAGCCGCGTGTCGCCTGATCGCCGGTGAACACCACGGGCTCCGCACAGTTCCCGACCGCAGAGAGCGCGGAGTCGGCTCTGACGACGAGTGAGGTGTCCTGTGCGAAGCGGAGCTTCGTCCCCGGTTCGACGGTCAACACTGCGCCGTCCTCTACGTCGAGTGAGCTGGTGACCAGGTACTCGCTGGCCTCGGAGCCGAGCGTCGTGTCTTCGGTGACCGTGCCGCCGATCTCGACGACGTCGCCGCCGCCCGCGTTCCCCGCTGGACAGGCCTCGATGCCGGCCGTGGGCCCGACGCCCGCCGGCTGACCGTCGTCGTCCGTCGTGCCATCGTTCGCCTCGGTGCCCTGGTTCGTCGCCGGTGCGGAAGTCGTCCCGGCCTGGGTCTGGTCCGTCGCTGGCTCGTCCGACCCACCCGTGAGTGCCGAACAGCCCGCCACCGAGGTGGCGAAGGCGGTCGCCCCGACCGCTCTGAGCAGGTCGCGCCGGCGCGTCGACCGGTCGCCGTCCGTCATCGGTCTCCTCCGCTGGCCGCCGCCGCGTCGGCACGTGCGTCGAATCCGTTCGCAACTGCAGTCGCTGTCGGTGGTACCGTCTCTTGTCTACCCATCGACTGCTCGTCGGTCGCCGACCATCTTGACCTAGCAGTCGATGTACTTCGTGTCCCGCCACACGCGGGCGATTTGGGGGCGAAGCACGTCGTGTTCACCCGCCTGGACTCGGTCCGTCCTTCCCGCGCCGGATTGCTCAGACCGGTGTGACCGGGACCTCGGACTCCCGGAGGACACGGTCCGTGATCGACCCGAGGTGGTGCGAGCCCTCGCCAGGCTCCCCCGTGGCACCGCGCTTGCCCATCACGATGGCGTCGATGTCGTTCTCCGAAGCGTACGCCAGTATCTCCTCGTGGGGGACGCCGCGGCGCACCGCGGCCGTCGTCTCGATTTCGTGTTCGATGGCGTCCTCGACGACGTCCCCGACGAGGTCCTCGGCGTCGTCCGCCAGCCGCTCCAGCGCCGCCTCGTAGCTGCTCAGGGCCGGTGTCGACCCGTAGACGTTCTCGTCGACGACGAACAGCACGTGGAGTGTCGCGCCGTGTTCCGCCGCCAGGTCCATCCCGTGTTCGATGCCCCGCTCGGCGTGCTCGCTCCCGTCCGTCGGCACGAGGATGTTCGAGTACATGGCTAGCACTACGCCGTTTGCTATCAAGAGTGATGTGACGGTTCCCGTGACGGTGGAATCGGGCCGTGGTCTCAACACCGCCGACAGTTGGCCCGCTGGTAGTAGAGGAGACCGACGAAGAGGCCGATGCTCGCGACCCCCAGCAGCGGGCGGAGCGGGTCGAAGTACGTCATCAGCGCGGAGCTGCTGAACAGCGCGAGCAGGAGCGCGTTGCAGATCGGACACCCGAACGCGAGGACCCCGGAGACGACGCCGCCGACGGCGACACCGTCACCGAGCGGCTCCGCCGAAAGCGAGCGCTGGTAGACGAACGCCGCCGCGAACGCCGACGTGGCCATCAGGAACAGGTAGTCTGCCGGCGTGCTGGCGATCATCCGGACGTACAGCGGGTTCGGTATCAGTCCCGTCACCGCCCCGAACACCAGGAACACGCCCAGCCCGACGGCGACACCTCGCAGGACGTCTCGTCGGTCACCGGCGACGTTCACGTGAGGTCACCCACGTCACAGGTCCGGGGGTCGCCCGTTCTGGCGAGGAATCCGACGAGCAACAGGATTCCGGCGGCCCGGAGGAGGTTCCCCTGGAACGGGAGCGCCGCCATCGCCCCCACGAACCCGAGCATCCCGAGGACGCCGGCTCCGCAGCTCGCACAGCCCGCAGCGAGGACACCCGGCAGCACCGTCGCCAGCGACGATGCGCCGCTCGCCCGTGTCTGCCGGTACAGCGCGGCGGTGTGGGTCAGCGCGACCCCGGTCAGGAGCGCGTACAGCACGACGAGTGCGAGCCCTATCCAGCCGGTGGTGAGGTACACCTCCCGGGTGAGCGCCGAGACGGCGTAGACGACATCGGTCGGGTCCCTCGAGACGATCTGGACGGAGAACTGCGGGAACGTACTCAACACGAGCACGAGGTACGTCAGTGCCGTGGCGACACCGGCGACCAGCAGCCGGCGGTCAGAGGTGAGGGGATAGGTCAGGGCGTCACGGAGGGAGTGGAGGTGCCCCCGGCCCGTGCTGTCGGCGGTACTCACGCCGCTAGCACCCTGTCGAGCGCCTCCGCGAAGTTCTCGTAGGGGTGGGCCCCGACTATCTTCCCGGCGGCGTCGGCGTCCCGGTTGTAGAGCACGAAGCCCGGCGTCCCCTGGACCCCCGAGTTCCGGGCCAGGTCGACGTCCGCCTCGATGCTCGACCGAATCTCCTCGCGGTTGTTCCGTCGACAATCGTCGACCGCGGGGACGTCGACGCCGTCGGTCCGCTCCGTGATGTCCTCGAAGGTGGCCTCGTCGGCCCAGTCGTGGCCACCGCTCTGTTGCGCCTCGAACGCCTCGCCGTGCCAGTGCCAGTACGTCGACGGCTCGCTCTCGGCGTTCAGCCGCCAGACGCACCGGTCCCAGTGCGCCGACGGCATCGAGTACTGCCCGATGTTGGGGTACGAGAGGAACACCAGCCGCACCTCGCCAGACTCGATGTAGTTCCGGCCGATCTTCGGCAGCGTCTGCGTCTCGAACTCCTTGCAGAACGGGCAGAGGTAGTCCGTCCAGTAGTACAGGTCCACGGGTGCGTCGCGCTCGCCGACGACCGGTCTCCCGGCGAGTTCGACCCCGTAACCCGTCTCACCGTCCAGCGATTGGTACGTCGACGGCGTGTACTCCTCGCTCGAGGACCCCGTTCGTGATGCGAGATACGCGACGCCGCCGCCGAAGGCCACCGTCGCGCCGCCGGCGAGGAGGGCGCGCCGCCGTGTAATATTGCTCCCGCTATCCATTGACGTGCAAGACTATCTGGACACGACGTATCTGTCTTGCGGTCGAGTCCCGAATCCCTCCCCGGAAATGACCGACGGGGTCCGGGGAGTCCCGTGTCGGTCCCCCGTTCGGACGCCGTTACGTTCAGCCGTCTTGGGTCGGACGGCGGCCAGTGGCTCACCCTGCCCACGACCACAGCCACCCAGCTATTTATCGCACTCGTCTGAACGGACTGATATGCATCAGACGCCCGAGAACACCCCACGACCCCGGTATCGATGACCGGCTTCTACCGGCGATATGTCGCCGTCCTCGTCCGGTTCCTCCCGTTCGCAATCGCCTTCCTCCGCGACAGACGCCGGTTCCTGCTGTTCGGCGGACCCAGGCGGCTCGAGGAGCACGTCCATCGGGAACGGGCCGAGCGGCTCCGGGACACGATGCTCGACCTCGGCCCGGCGTTCGTCAAGGTGGGCCAGGTGCTCTCGACGCGCCCCGACATCGTGCCCCCGATCTACGCAGACGAGTTCCGGACCCTGCAGGACGAGATACCCGAGGATGCCGGCGGGGACCCGCGTGCGGTGGTCGAGGCCGAGCTGGGTGAAGATATCGACCTGAAGACGCTCGAGCCAGTCGCCGGTGGCTCGCTCGCGTTCGTCTACACCGTCCGGTATCGGGGGGAGCGGATCGCGCTCAAGGTCCGACGCCCCGACGTAAAGGAGCAGATCGACCGCGACCTGCGTGTCGTTCGGCGGATCATCCCCCTGGTCAGCCTCTTCGCGAACGAGCGCCAGCAGTACTCCCTGGAGAACGCCGCCCAGGACTTCGAGGAGATCATCGCGGACGAACTGGACTTCAATCGCGAACGCAGTATCATGGCGGAGGTCCGCGAGAACCTCGCGGACGAGGACGACGTCGTCGTGCCGGCGGTCTACCACGACCTCTCCTCCGAGCGACTGCTCGCGATGGAGTACCGGACGGGCCGGAAGATAACCGACGACGGAGCCTTCGACGGTCTGGACGTGACACCCCACGAGATGGCGTCCCGGATCGCCACGGTGTACCTCCAGATGGGACTCGTCGACGGCGTGTTCCACGCCGATCCGCATCCGGGCAATCTGGCTGTCACTGACGATGGGAGCTTGCTCATCTACGACTTCGGGATGAGCGAACGCCTGGCACCGACCGTGCAGGAAGACATCGTCTCACTGTACAGAGCACTGGTCCGACAGGACGTCGATGCCCTCGTCGACGCGCTCATCGCACTGGACGTGCTGGAGGTCGGTGTCGACCGTGCGGAGGTCGGCCGGGTGCTCGACCTCGTCATCGAGAACCTCGAAGGGCGGCGCGAGGTCACCTGGCGGGCCATCGTCACCGAACTGACCACGATGCTGCAGGACTTCCCGTTCCGGATCCCACCCGACGTGATGTTGCTCATCCGCGTCGGCACGGTCGGGGAAGGCGTCTGTCGCCAGCTCGACCCCGAGTTCGACTTCCTCGCCGTCATCCGCTCGTTCCTCGTCGAACGGGGATTCATCGAGACGGAGTTCCAGGCGCTCCTCGACGACACCTGGACGGACCTCAGGCGGTCGCTCCCCGCGCTGGCGAGGGCTCCGTACCGGGTCGAGCGGACGATGAGCCGTCTCGAACGGGGCGAACTGGTGGTCCGCACCGAGTCGGTCGACGGGGGGACCGACCGTGCGCTCGGCTACGCGGTGCTCGGCGGCTCGCTGACCGTCGCGGCCTCACTGCTCGCGTTCCACAGCCAGCCGTACGAGATTCCAGCCGTCGCCCTCGCCGGTGTCTTCTGTCTCCTGTACCTCCACCGGGTCCGACGGGAGTGACGGGTGTCAGGGACGCTCGGACTCCACCGAGAGGTGTCCCTCCTCGGGGGTCGTCGCCTCGCGCCACCAGACCAGCTCGAACTCGATGCTCTGCTTGGCCTCGGTGTCGCCCTCGCTCCAGTCGGACTCGCCCTCCAGCTTGAACGTGATGTCGTCGTCGGGATCGAGGCTCACACGGTCGCCACCGAGTTCGAGCGTCACCGGCTCGGAACTGTCCAGCTGGTCGGCCAGATCGCGCAGGTACGTCGCGACCTCGGCACGCGTCCGCTGCTCCTCTGTCTCTAGCTCTCCCATGTCTAGACAGTCGGTGACATTCCCTATAGGCCCGAGGGGTGATTCCCGGTTTGTGCATATCGACACGCCTCCTCGCGGCGAAGCGTTCGTAGGGCGTTTGCCGGGCGGTTCCGGCTGTCGGACCGACCCCGCCGTCCAGTCGCCGTCGGTGTCCACCCGTGAGAGTTTGCCGTCCGTTTGGAGCTCGCGAGGCAGCAGCTCCCAGGTAGGCCTGGACCGGGTCAGGCGGGGAGCGCCCGCAACAGCCACGTCTCCGGGTTCTGACGTCTGACCTGGAACGTCTCGAACGAGTCGGTGTCGGCCACGTCGAGCAGCAACTCGCGGACCGGAGTCGGGTCGCGGTCGCTGACGACGTAGAACGGCTCGCCGGCCTCGTGGGCCTCGAACCCCGTCCGGACGTGCTCGCGGCGTTCGTCGGGTGCCACGCCGCGCAGGTCGACCGCGCCCTCGGGGACGTCGACGGTCCAGATCTCGTCGAGACGGTCGCGAACCGCTGTCGAGAGGTCGCTGGCGTGGTCGGACACTCCGTCGGTGGTTGGCTCCGGTGCGGCCTGCATCTCGGGGTCGAACGGGATCTCGGCGAGCACGGGGGCACCGAGCGCCGCGACGGGGTCGTCGCCGTCGAACAGGTCGTGGGGCTCGCCGCAGTTCTCGCAGACGAACTCCCCCATGTTCGAGACGACGCCGAGCACGGGCACGTCGTTCTCCTCGAACAGCTGGAGCGAACGGTGCGTGTCTGAGACGGCGGCGTGGAACGGGGTGGTCACGAAGACGACGCCGTGGACCGGTACCTCCTGCAGGGTCGTCAGCACCACGTCGCCGGTGCCGGGCGGGAGGTCCAGCACGACGGTGTCGGGGTCGTCCCAGGCGGTCTCCTCGAACAGCTCCGAGAGGGCGTCGTGTGCCATCGCGCCGCGCCACGCCAGCGGCGCACTCGAGGAGAGCAGGCCGACGCTCATCACCTCCAGACCGTCCGTTTCGACGGGGATCGGGTTGCCGTCCTCGTCGGAGTGGACCGGCCCGCTCACCGAGAGCAGTTCCGGCACGTTCGGGCCGTGGATATCGGCGTCGAACAGCCCGACCGACTCGCCGTCGGCGGCGAGTGCGCAGGCCAGCGACGTGGCGACCGTCGACTTGCCGACGCCGCCTTTCGCGCTCGCCACGGCGACGACGCGGTCGGCAGCGCCGATGCCGACGCTCCGGTCACCGGTCTCCGGCTGGGCGTGGACGTGCTCGACGTGGGCTCGCTCGACGCCGTCGACGTCGCCGGCGGCACGGACCATCGTCGCCGTGACCGCCTCGGCCTCGTCGGGTGGAAAGTCGCCGAGGTCGGCCTCGACGACGACGTGCCCGCCGTCGACGAACACGCCCTCGACGAGCCCGGCCTCGAAGACGTCCTTGTCGGCCTCGGGGTCGCGGACACGCCTGAGTGCGGCCTCGACGTCATCCTGCAACTGGTCGTCGTGCGAACGCTGGCTCGGGTCTGAGTCTGGTGTCTCTGCCATAGTTCAGAGGTCCGGCTGTCGGTTGAGGCGGCTCTCCCCGGGGAGCGCCGCGCTGTCGTTCTCGGTGCCACCGGTGAACTGCCGGCGGAACTTCCCGGGGTCGGCTTCGAGTGAGCGGGCGGCTGTACTCCGGACCACCTTCGGTTCTGAGTCGTCGCCGGCGACCGCCCGCAATCGCTGGTCCGCCCGCTCGTCGTCGACGCCCGCGAGCAGGTGGACCGCCCACTCGCGGACGCGTTCGCTCTCGTCGTGGCTCTGTTCGAGGAGGACGTCGAGCATCGCCTCTCCCCGTGATTTGAACAGGGAGACGGCGGCGTTCCGGCGGACAGCGTGGTGTGCGTCGTCGAGTGCGTCTTCGACGTGTGACTCGAACGTTCCCCGGTCGATGCGGTCGAGGGCGACGACCGCCTCGGCCCGGACCCACGGGTCAGCGTCGTCGAGCGTCGCGACGGCGGCCTCGCCTGCACGCTCACCGCCGAGGTTCCCGAGGGACTCGACCGCGAACTGCCGGACGTCCGCGTCGTCGTCGGCCAACCCGAGGTGGACGAGCGCGTCGACGACGACGTCGGTGGCGTCTTCCTCGCCGAGGGCGAGCGCGGCGCGTCGTCGGTCGACGACGTCGCCGTCCTGCAGGAGACTCACCTTCTCCGCCACCTCGTCGTCGGCGATGGGGCTGATGTCGGTGGCCTGGAGCTCCCGCGGGGTCGCCTCCCCGATGGTCACGTCGCGGTCGACCTCGATGTCCTCGAGCCCGGCCGGGTCCTCGCCGAAGCCCGGACTCTCCTCCGGGTGGACACGGGGGTCCGTGGGCCCGTCGGTGGCCTCCTCCTCGTCCCTCATGACGCCACCTCCGTCTCGTTCTGGTTCCGGTTGTCCACCGGTACGAGCGCTCCGGTGGGAAGCAACACGAGTGCCGCGCCCAGCAGGACGGCGAGCGCACGTGGGAACGTCACGGGCATCCCGGCGACGAGAAGCAGGCATGCCCCGGTCGCGGTCGCGTACGCCCCACGGCGGACGGCTGCGGTGCCGACGGCGGCACAGACGCCGACGGCGGCGGCGACCAGCAGGTGGGGGACCCCGACGACGGCGAACGCAACGAGCAGCGCGCTCCCGGCCACGTACGGACTGGCGGCGGTCAGCGCGAGGGTCGCGAACAGCACGAGTACGCCGACGCTTGCGGCGAGACGGTCGCGCTGCACGCGGATGCCGGTCCCCAGAATCGCGGCGACGATGAGCAGGCTCCCCGTCTGGCGCAGGCCCGCGTCGACGAGGCCGGTCGCGGCCGCGAGCGAGACCGCGACGCCGGCGACGAAGCCGGCGGCGACGGCCACCCGGCGGAACGCACGGGAGGAGTCCGGCACGCCGACGGTCCCGAGCAGCGCGAGGCTCGCTCCGCCCGTGACGCCGACGGCACCCGGGAGCGTCGCCGCCGCGTCGAACGACGGGAGCACCCCGAACACGGCGACGAACAGCAGCCCGACGCGGACAGTCCGCCTGCCGGTCGAGAGCACGAGACCGAGGAGCACCATCGCCAGCACGCCCAGCATCGCCGTCCCCACGACGGACCTGGCACCCGATGAGACCGGGACCGGGTCGAACGGGAGGTTGTACAGGGTCCGGAGCGTGGTCGTCCCGGCGACCGCGAGGACGGCGACGAGACCGAGTCCGGTGACGACCGCCTCGTGGTCGACCGGCCGGAGAGCGGACTGCATCCCGGCATCGTGCTCCGTCGCGCCGTCCTCGTCGTGAATCTCGGACGTCATGCAGCTCCCTCCCCGTGGATGCGTGCGTCGAGGTCGTCCACGTCGGCCTCGGTGAAGCGGTCCAGGAAGGCCGCCAACTCGCCGTAGATGCCGGTCCCCGGCTCGGAGTTCAGGGCGTCCGCGACGCCGCCCGTCACCACACGCAGGTGGCGGTCGTGGAAGTCCAGCCGTGCCTGCGCGAGGGTCTCGTCGACCGCCGCCTCGCGCCGGCAGAGGTAGCCCATGAACTCCAGCTGGAGCCTGAAGTGGTCGTGGTTGCGCCGGTCGTCCTGGTCGACCTGGCAGCCGAAGTACTCGTACGCCCTGGCGAGGTCGAGGTTCACGTCGTTCCAGGACACCTCCGACCGGTAGTCGGACTCGTACAGCGACACCGGCGGCCCATAGTTGTCGACCGTGCCGTCGGTCTTGTCGACGACCTCCGAGAAGCCGACGACGAACAGGTCGTTGTAGCGGGCCGAGAGGATCTCCTTCTCGTCATCCACGGTCAGGTCCGGTGGGTCGACCGACAGTCCGCTCTTCTCGAGCAGCGTGGCGAACTCGTCGGCGACCCGGCCGTCGTCGAGTGCCCGGTAGAGCTCCGCGTCGGGCTGGGTGAACGTCCGCGCCGCGAGCGCGTACACTGCCCCCCGGGCCCCGGCCGCGACCGCTATCTCCTCGTGCAGGCGTCGCCGGTCCGCGCCCCCGGCCAGCCCGTCGGTGTCGTCGGTCGACACGGTCACGCCCCCCTCGTCCGGCGGACGCCCTGGATGGTCACGAGCGTGGTCGCGACGATGGCGATGCCAGCGACGGTCCAGAGGATGACCTCGTACGGCGGCCCGCCCGGGCCGGGGCCAAGCGCGAGGTAGTACCACTCGCTGGCGGCCTTCTGGCCGGACCGCTCCATGTTACCGCCGTTCCAGACCGCGATGGCGACGTCGAGGTCCCGGTCGGTCGGGACCGTCGTCCGGTTCGCCGATGCGCCGTCGAGTGCCCGGGAGAACGTCACCGTCCAGCGGCCGTCCCGGTAGGTCGCGTTCGTCGACAGCGTGGAGTCGGGGAACCGCGTGGTGGTGCCGGGGCCGCCAGCGAGCAGCTCCTCGCTCGCGTTCGCACCGGACCAGTACCAGACGTTCACCGGGTTGTCGGTGCTGCCCATCGCGATGGGCGGCCGGTTCGATGCGTTCGCGGGGAACTGGACCGCCACGGCGTCCGCGAACGAGCGGACCCGGTCGTTCGAGACGTTCCGGCTCGGGTCCGCCCACGAGACCCGGACGTGCAGCCGGTCCTCGGTCCGCACGACGGCGACCGACGCCTCGGTGACGGTGGTGTCGTCGCCGCCCGGCACGTTCGCACCGGCGCTGCTGAGCGGCACGGTCGCGGCGGGTGCGCGGTTCCACGCCTCGCCGTCGTCGCCCTCGACGGCGTCGTCGTCCACCGTGTAGTGCACGGGGATCTCGTAGGCCGGTCGCGCCTCGACGAACGCGGGGGCGACTGCCGTCGCGGCGAGCACGGCCAGCCCGAGCAGGCAGACCAGGGCGAGGTCACTCCTCCGCATCGTCGAACACCTCCAGTCTGTACTGGTCGGCCGTGTCCTCCGTCGTCAGCATCTCCATCACCTCGCTCTCCTCGCCCCGTTCGACCTTGTTCCGCTCGCGCTCGATGGTGTTCAGCGCCTCGTTCACCTTCGGGCCGAACAGCTCCTCCAGGTAGTTCCGGGGGATGCGCTCGGCGTCGAGCGACTCGCCACGCTCGGAGTGTTGCGGTGGCGCGAACGGCGGGATGTAGTAGACGTTCGGCTCGGTCCGGTACTCCGGGTGGAGCCGGACCGCCACCTCGTACTCGTTGACGAGCTTGTGGATGGGACCCTCCTCGTCGTCGAGGTAGCCGACGAGCCGGAGCTGTGGCGGGCAGTCGGCGGCACACGACGGAGGTCTGACCTCGCCGTCGGGCCCCTCGCCCTCGATGCGCGGGTAGCAGAAGATGCACTTCTCCGAGGTCTTCTTCATCGCGTTGTAGTACACCTTCTTGTACGGACAGCCCTCGACGCAGTAGCGGTAGCCGCGACAGCGGTCCTGGTCGACCAGGACGATGCCGTCCTCCTCGCGCTTGTACAGCGCGGAACGCGGGCAGGCCTCCACACAGGACGGGTGCGTGCAGTGGTTGCAGATGCGCGGGAGGTAGAAGTAGTACGAGTTGGGGTACTCGCCGGCCCCCTCGTCCTCCTCCCAGTTCGGTCCCCAGGAGGCGGCATCGCTCATCGGCCGCAGCGGCTCGTCGCTGCCCTCGTACATGATCTCCTCGTGGTTGAAGTCCCACGGCGTCCCGTACTCCTCCTCGTCGGGTAGCTCGCCCGGGGTTCGCTCCTCGCCGGACTCGTTCCAGCCGCCGCCCATGTCCTCCCAGTCCTTCGGGTAGCCGGGACCGGGTTTGGTCTCGACGTTGTTCCAGTACATGTACTCGCGGCCGCCGCCCTCGGTCCAGTTCGTCTTGCAGGCGATGGTGCAGGTCTGACAGCCGATGCATTTGTTCAGGTCCATCACCATCGCGACCTGGTGGTCGATGCCCTCCGCGAGGTCGACCGTGTCCCCCTCGTCGGACTGGCTCATTCGTCACCACCTCCACCGGACCCATCGCTCTCGTCGACTGGTTCGACTTCGACGCGGACGTCGCTGTTGACGCCCGTTGGCCCCCAGTAGTTCGGCCGGAAGTACAGGTGCTCGCCGGTATCCTCGGGGTACTGGACGAGTTGGGTCGGCTTCATGTACAGCGGGACGAGCGAGTTGAAGTTCCCTCGACCGGGGAACTGGAACCGCTCCCACGCGAAGTACATCCGGGCGGTACCCGGTTCGCCGCTCGGATACTGCTTCGCCTGGACCTCGACGCTGCCGAGGTCGTTGTAGATGCGGACTGTGTCACCGTCCTCGATGTCCCGTGCGTCCATATCGTCCGGGTTGAGGTGCACGACTGGCTCACCCCGCTGGAGCCGGAGCATCTTCTCGTTGTCGCGCCACGTCGAGTGGATCGACCACCGGCCGTGGGGCGTATTGTAGTTCAGTGGATACTCGGCTCTGTCCTGCAGGGTCGGCGCGCGCTTGTGGGTCGGCAGTTCCTCGTCGAGTTCGAGGAACCAGTCGTGGTCGATGTAGTACTGCTGACGCCCGGTGAACGTCGGCCACGGGTTCTTCTCCTGGACGTACCGCTTCCAGGGCGTGTACGGCTCACCCTCCTCCAGGTCGGAGGTCCAGTGGTCCCCGACGGCTCGGACCCGTTCCGGGTTGTCCTCGTCGGTCCCGTCGATGTCGTCGAACGTGATCTGGGCGTCGCTGTCCGGTGGGTTCGTCTCCGTGGAGTTCTCGAGGATGAACTCGCAGGCCTCCCGGTCGTCGGCGAGACGCCCCTCCTCGTCGGACTCCCAGTCGCGGACGAAGTCCTCGTGGACCGATTCGAGGTCGATCTCCCGGTCGAACTGCCGGTCCTGAACCGGGACTACGTCGTCTCGTTCCCGGGCCAGCTCCTGGATCTTCGCCGCGAGCTCGCGGAATATCTGCCAGTCGGTCTTTGACTCCCCGAGCGGTTCGACCGCGGGGGTGAACGGATGCACGTAGCTGTGCATGTCCGTCATCGAGAGGTCGTACTTCTCGTAGTGACTGGCCGACGGGAGGACGATATCCGAGTACATCGCCGAGGAGTCCATCCGGAAGTTGACGTCGACGACGAGGTCGAGCTTCGGCCAGAGCTGTTCCTCGACAGCGACGTTGCCCTTGGCCTGGTTGAAGTAGTTCCCCCGCCAGATGAACATGATCCGCGGGTCGGGCCGCGAGCCGTCCTCACGCTCGGACGGGTACAGGGGCATCCAGTCGTTGTCGATGGCCTCCTGTACACGACGTGTGGTCTCGGCGTCCGCGTTGTCCAGCACGTCGCAGTGGTAGTACGTCCACAGCGTCGTCGGCACGCTGCGGCTCGGGACGGGGGAGTTGAGCTTGCTCCACCCCTCGTACGTCCAGATCTTCTCCTGGCCGACGTAGTGGTCGAGCCCCGTCCCCTGCCTGCCGATGTGACCAGTCAGCGTCACCAGCAGTTGAATCGCGCGGTTGCCGAGGTCGTTGTGGTACCAGTCGTTGACGCCCTTGCCGTGGATGATCTTCCCCCGGTCGGCTTCGGCGAACTCCCGGGCGATCTCCTGGTGGGTCTCACGCCCAACGCCGGTCTCTTCGGTGACGAACTCGGGCGTGTACGTCGAGAGCTCCTCGCGGAGTCGGTTCCACACTGACCGGACGGCGACCGACCCGTCTGCCGTCGAGACCGTGCGGTCGACGGCGAGTTGCGGATCGAAGTCGAGTTCGATGCTCGCGGTCTCGTCGTGTTGGCCGTCGCGAGCCCCGAGTGATCCTGGGGCGACGCGCAGCTCACCCTCGGCGTCCGCCATTACGAACACGTGGTCCGCCCTTTCGACGTCGACGTCGACACCGGGAACCTCGCTCGCACGCAGGAACTTTCCGGTGTCCTCGCGGACGAGAAGCGGCATGTCGGTCTGTTCTTTCAGATGCGCCTCGTCGTACAGCCCCGCGTCTACGATCGTTCGGGCCATCCCGAGTGCCAGCGCCGTGTCGCTACCGGGGTCCGGTCCGATCCACTCGTCGCAGTGGATTGCCGTCTGCGAGTAGTCCGTGAACACGCCGACCCGCTTCGTGCCGTTGTAGGCCGCCTCCAGGAAGTACTTCGCGTCCGGGATTCGCGTGACGTTGATGTTGGACCCCCACGCGATGATGTAGTCGGCGTGGTACCAGTCGGCGCTCTCGGCGTTGTCGGTCTGGGTCCCCCACGTGATGGGTTGTCCCGGTGGGAGGTCGGAGTACCAGTCGTAGAAGGAGTGACCGACGCCGCCGAGCAGGCTCGTCAACCGGCTGCCACTGCAGTACGACACCGGCGACATCGCGGGGATCGGCGTGAACGCGCTGATCGCGTCGTACTCCTCGTCCTGTACGGCATCGATGACCTCCTCGGCGATCTCTGTCAGGGCCTCGTCCCAGGAGATCCGCTCCCACATGCCCTCCCCGCGCTCGCCGGTCCGACGGAGCGGGTGGAGAACGCGATGGTCTGCGTTCACGTAGTCGGAGTAGCACGCACCCTTCTGACAGCCACGCGGGTTCGGGTCCGGAGAGTCCTCGTCGAACTGCGGGTAGTCGCCCGCCTGCGACTCCCGCCACACCTGGCCGTTGCGGACGAACACCTCCCAGGAGCAGCTTCCGGTGCAGTTCACGCTGTGGGTGCTCCGTGCCGTGGAGTCCCAGTCCCACTCCTCGCGGTAGAGGTCCTCCCAGTCGCGGTAGGGGTAGGAGCCGATGGGGTCGTCGACGACCTCCAGGCCGTCCATCCCGAGCAGGTCGTCGCCCAGGACGCTGGCCGAGCCCGCGACGGTGGCCGTCGCGCCGATTCCCTTCAGGAAGTCACGACGGGCCAGGTCGAGGCCGTCGTCGGTGCTGTCGTGCGTCTCTCGTTGGTCACTCATTTGTGGTGATGATGACGGTGGTGAGTCCGACTGCGACGCCGGTTGCTGCGAGTGCGATGCCGAGGGCGGTGTCGCCGCCGACCTCCAGCCCGGCCGCGATGAGTGCGATACCGCCGAGCTTGGTCGTGCGGTCGAGCCACCGGTACTGCCGCGGGGAGCACGCGATGCTCCCCGGACGCCCGGTCATCCACGCTCACCCCCGTCGTCCGAAACTGCCTCGTCGGTCGATTCGTCGTGACCGTCCGCCCCGTCGTCGCCCGTCCGGTCGATGACGAGGTAGGTCACCGCTCCGGCGACTGTCGGGACGAGGAGCAGGGCGGCCGTGAGGTACGGCTTGATGGCCGCGGTGTTCGTCTCCAGCAGGTCCGCGACGATGACGTCCATACCCGCGATGGAGGCGACCATGATGAACACGACGCCGGCGATGCCGACCGCGGTCTGGCGGGGCCGTTCGAACGGGTCCGCCGTGAAGTGCGTCGGCTCCGACTCGTAGTCGAGGAACGGCCAGACGGCGACCGCGCCGAACACGAGGCCCGGGAGGACCAGCCCGCCGACGAACTCCGAGCTGACGTGGATCCCGAGCAGGTCGAAGCTCATCCACGACGGCGTGAGCTTCAGGAAGCCGTAGCCCCACATCAGGAACCAGTCCGGCATGATGAGCGAGGGCGTCGACGCCGGGTCGTTCGGGCCGTACTCCGCGATGTTGTGGACCGGCAGGAACCCGGCCAGCAGCGAGAGCGTCGCCAGCGTCAGGAAGAACACCACGGCGCTGACCGCGGCCTGGTTCGGGAACGCGGGGAGGCCGACGACGACGCTGTCGTCGTCCCGGTCGACGCCGTCGATGGCGGTCCTCGCGGCATCACCTCCACCCGCGGTGCCCTCGCCGCCCCCGTCGGCGTGGACGCCACGCCGTCCCGGCACGTCGCCGTCCCGCCGGTCCTCGGTGTGCTTCTGGCGCACGAGGATCGCCATGTGGACGGCGATGAGCCCCGCGATGACCAGCGGCAGCACGAACACGTGCAGGAAGAAGAACCGCGGGATCGTCGCGCTGGACGGGAACTCCCCGCCGAAGACGATCTGGCCGAGCATATCCCCGATTAACGGGACGGAGATGGCGACGTTGTAGCCGATGCCGACCGCCGTGCTGGCGAACTCGTCGAACGGCAACGCGTAGCCGGTGTAGGCCGCGAACATCGAGGTGCCGGCGAGCCCGGTGCCGACGAGCCAGTTCGGCTCCCGCGGGTTGCGGTACGCCCCGGTGAAGAACACGCGCAACATGTGCAACGCCATCGAGGCGACGAACAGGTGCGCGGCCCAGTGGTGGATGCGCCGGATGAGCATCCCGAACGGCACGTCGTAGGTGATGTTGAGGACGCTGACGTACGCCTCCGGCAGCTCCTCACCCTGGTACTCCGCGATGCTGCCCTCGTACTCGACCTCGGACGTGCTCGGCTCGAAGAAGAAGCCGAGGAAGGTCCCGGTCAGCACCAGCACGAGGAAGCAGATGAGCGCCACCTCGCCGAGCAGGAACGAGTCCTCGGCCGGGAACGCCTTCCCGAGGAACGACTGTGCGCCCTCGATGTCGAGGCGGTCGTCGACGAACTCGTACGCGCGCTGCAGGCGGCTCATCAGCCACCCCCCGGGCCGACCGGCCCGGTGAAGTCGCCCGTGGCGACGAGGTAGCCGTCACCCGAGATGGTGATCGGGAGCTGTGGCAACCTGCGCGGCGGCGGGCCGCCGGTGACCCGTGCCCCGGCCAGCGGGTCGAACCGCCCGGAGTGGCACGGGCAGACCAGCGTGGTCCCGTCGCGGTCGGCGACCATGCAGCCCGCGTGCGTACAGACCTTCGAGTACGCGGCGTACCCACCGACCGTGTACTCCATGTTCGTCCCCTCGCCGTACTCGCTCTCGGGGAACCGCACGAGGAGCGTCGGCGCGTCGGCGATGCCGGGCCGCGGCTCCGGGAACACGGTCAGCTGTTCGCCCTCCGAGAGGCGGTCCTCGGTGATCTGCTCGCCCTCCGAGTCCACCAGCGCGACGCCGTCGGAGTAGACCGGCCCCGTGTACTTGCGCTCGAACACCTCCGTGAGGCCAGCGAGGGGTGCGGCCAGGCTCGCGATCGCGGTCAGGCCGCCGATTGTCGCGAGTATCTTCGCGTAGTCGCGTCGGTGGAGTTCGGCGCGCTCGTCCCGCCAGAGCGGCTGGTAGATGCTGGGTGTGCTGGCGTGGGCTGACTCGCACGGACAGTCGTCGTCCCTCTCGTCGTCGCCGGGGTAGCTCCGGGCGAGGAGCTCGCGTCGGTCGTCGGGGCTCACGAGTGGCCCCTCCGTTCGGCGACCTCGACGTGTGGCATGAACCAGGCGTAGTAGGAGACCGTCAGCCCGGTCAGGGACATGAACATGCCGAAGGCGTAGATGCCGAAGTACTGGGTCCGGGCGAGCGTGAGGTACTCGCCGGTGAACAGGGCCGCGAAGACGATGGTGAGCACGGTCAGTCCACCCATCGCGACCAGCCCGGCGAGGGCGTCGCTCGCGGGGGCGTACTCGACGATCCAGCGGTCCTCGGTCTCGATCCAGGGGAAGCTCGGCCGGACGGTGCCGCCGTCGGAGACGGCCTGCTCGTCCGGGTCCGGTCTGGCGGCGTAGTTCATGAACCGGTGGAAGAAGGAGAGCACACCGAGGAGCGCGAGCAGGGCGACCCAGACGACGACGCCGACCTGGCTCGGCGAGAGCTTGTTCGGGGTGTCGACGAAGCCATCGAGCGGGCGGATCTCGCTGACGCTCTGGTCGATGCGGATCTCCTCCGACGGCGGTTCGCCCTGGATGGCGACGGCCCACATCGGCAGCAGCACCGCGAGAATCAGGAGAATGACGACGAGTTTATCGACTCGCATCTGTGCCTCCGGTCTGTCGGGCCGGGGTCCCACCGGTCACGGCCGGTCGACGCCCCTGCTCGGCGACTCGCCGACACCAGTCCGTTTCGAGCGGTGGCCGATGGTCGCGGCCGACCCGCCGTGTACGGGCTGTGCTACCGTTGAACATATCCGGTGAGACTGGATGTATCATAATAAAACCTGATGGTGGTACCGGGCTCGTCCGGTGTCGATACCGCTCTCCACTACCGCCCCGTGTGGTGGATTACTGGGTACGACTCAGGTTGATGCTTGGAGACGGGAGGGAAATCAACCCCGCCACGAACATGTTCGTCTCTCCGACCAGTCGACCGGTCAGCGACTGTGGTTATAAGTACACGTCGCGTCGACATCCGGACGTCACATGAGCTCCGAGTCGGACCCGAGCCGGCGTGGTCGTCGGTGACCCACGGCGACACGGTGCCGTTGCCGGACGCGCTCGATGCGCTCCGCGAGCGACTCCGGCCGCTCGACAGAACCGAGACGGTGGCCCTGTGCGACGCCAGGGGTCGCGTCCTCGCCGAGCCCGTCGTCGCGTCTCGCAGCATCCCGCACTACCGACGCGCGGCGATGGACGGCTACGCGGTGCGAGCGTCGGACACGGTCGGGGCGTGCCGCGACGCCCCTGCGACGCTTTCGCTGGCCACGGACGTCGTCGCCCAGGGACACGCGGTGCCCGTTCACACGGGCAGCGAACTCCCGGCCGACGCAGACGCCGTCGTCAGGGTCGAGCGCACGCGCGAGGTCGGTGATGCCGTCGAGGTGCTCCGGCCCGTCGAGTCCGGCAAGGACGTCGCGCCGGTCGGCGAGGACGTATCCAGTGGGCAGGAGCTGTTCGAACCAGGACACCGGCTGACCACCTCCGACGTGGCGCTGTGCAAGGGGACCGGCGTCCGCTCGGCGAGGGTCTACGAACGACCCACCGTCGCGGTCGTGCCGACCGGCGAGGAGCTCGTCCAGCAGGACCCCGACCCGGGGGAGGTCGTCGAGACCAACGGGCTGACCACGGCTTCGTTCGTGGAGTCCTGGGGCGGTGCCCCGACCTATGGCTCCGTCGTGCCCGACGACGAGGCCGCGCTCGCGGACGCGATCGAGGATGCCTGCGACCACGACATCGTCGTCACGACCGGTGGTTCGTCCGTGGGCGACCGGGACCTCGTCCCCGACGTCGTCGACGACCTCGGGGAGGTGTTCGTCCACGGGGTCGACATCAAGCCCGGCCACCCGGTCGGACTCGGTGTCGTCGGCGATACGCCCGTCGTCTTGCTCCCCGGCTACCCGGTCTCCTGTATCGTCACCGCCGTCCAGTTCCTGCGCCCCGCGGTGCGGGACATCGGACGGCTCCCGACGCCGCCGTTCCCGACGGTCGAGG
The DNA here is from genome assembly GCF_024495425.1 of Haloarchaeobius litoreus. Classification (NCBI taxonomy): domain Archaea; kingdom Methanobacteriati; phylum Methanobacteriota; class Halobacteria; order Halobacteriales; family Halorubellaceae; genus Haloarchaeobius; species Haloarchaeobius litoreus. Next base: position 491,620 of record NZ_JANHJR010000004.1, read on the forward strand.
GCGAGCTCGTGGCGACCATCGAGTCCGAGGCGGGCACCCGACGGTTCGCCCGGGTCACCGTCGACGACGGGCCGGACGGTGCCAGGGTCCGGGAGACCGACGACAGCGGTGCCGGCGTCCTGTCGAGTGTCGCCCTCACCGACGGCTGGGTCGTCGTGCCCGAGGACGTCGTCCGTCTCGACCCCGGGACCAGCGTCACCGTACACCGATGGGAGCACGCGCTGTAGCGCCGGCCGGGCCAGGCGTGAGCTTCAACACCGTCGCCGTGGTACTCTCCTGGAGATGACTGGTCAGGACAGCTCGGCAGCCGACGGACGCGACCGGACCACGGCCGACGTGCTGGTCGACGGTGAGACGCCGCGGTCGCTCGACGCGCTCCTGTCGACGGCCGGGGTGGGGACGGTCGAGCGGACGCTCGGCTACGACTGTCTCTCCCGGGGGCTCGTCGACGCGACCTGGCGTGGCGTGCCGGTACGCGACCTCGTCGAGGCCGTCGGGCTGCCGGACGAGACGACACACCTGCTCGTCGAGAGTCGGGACGGCCATCGAGGCTGCGTGCCCATCGGGACCGCACTCGACGGGCTCCTGGCGCTCGAACGCGACGGCGAGCCACTGTCGGGCCCCCGGTTCCTCGCGCCGCAGATCGAGGGCCCGCGTGCCGTGAAGGACGTCGCGCGCCTCGAACCGGTCGCGCTCGCCCCCCACGAGGACAGGACGGCGTACGAGACGACCGGCGGAGCAACGGACGATGGCGACTGACGGATTCTCCGCGGTCGTGCTCGTCGGCGGCGAGAGCACGCGGTTCGAGGACGGTCACAAGGCGAGCGCACGGCTCGGCGGGCGGACGCTCCTCCGGCGGGTCCTCGACGCAGCCGATGCGGCCTCTGCAGGACCCCCGGTTCTCGTCTTCCGGAGCGACGAGCAACGCCGGACGGTCCTCGATGCGGCCGAGGACGTGGCTGGCGACGCGGTCGGTCTGGCCGGCGACGCCGAAGCGTTCCAGGGGCCGCTCGCCGGCCTCTACGGCGCACTCGACGCCGTCGAGACGCCGTGGCTGTTCCTCTGTGGCTGCGATATGCCGCTCGTGTCGGCGACGGCCATCGACTACCTCGGTGGGCGACGGACAGGCGACGCCGACGCCGTCGTCCCCGTCGATTCCTCCGGCAGGTACGAACCGCTGTTCGCCATGTACCGTCGTGATGCGCTGCTCGGGGTCGAACCGTCGCTTCCGCGGGCCGCCGGCGTTCGGGTTCTCGTGGACCGCCTCGGCTCCGTCGAGTCGGTACCGGTCTCCGACGCCCCCGAGCACGTCCCCCTCGACGCGGCGACGACGAACGTCAACACGCGAACGGAACTGGAGCGGGTACGGAACTGACGGGCGTCCGGTCGACGAGGTCGGTCCGTGCCGCCCGGTCGGTGACCGAGGCTCAGACCCGGACCGATTCCCGTGACTCGTTCTGGTCGGCGCGTCGAGGCCGTCCTCGCCGTTCCCGTCCACCCACTCGACGAACACAGACTCATCGAGGTCACGGCGGACGGAGTCGTCGTCGCCGAGCTCTGAGCGGTGGCGATTCCCCGTCGTCTCGGCCACGCTTGACCCGGAGAGCGTTCCTCGCCCGTTGGGCAGACTGCCCGTGAGCGTCCACCCGACAGTCGGGGGGTTCGATAGTAAACCCCTAAAGCAGTGGGTCCCGTCGTTCCGACACACGATGTCCGAAACTCATCCTCGCGCCCGTGCGGTCCGGTCGAGTCGCTCCAGTCGACGGCGGGCCCCCGGTGACCGGCAGTGACGGTCGACGGCACGCTGCTGGACGAGACGACGGTGCTGCTGGTCGGGGACACCGACTGGCTCGACCGCTTCGAGACGACGCTCGACGACCGCACCGACGCCACGGTTCGGCGCGAACCGGTCACCAACGCAGCGCTCGACCTCGTCAAGACGGGCACCGTCGACTGCCTCGTCGTCGAACAGTTCCTCCCGGAGACCACCGCCGTGGAGCTGCTCCGGACGCTCCGTACCGAGACACGGACGCTCCCCGTCGTCGTGGCAACTGCAGCCGGGGACGAGTCGACGGCGAGCGAGGCCATCGGTGCAGGTGCGAGCGACTACGTCGCCGTCGGCGACGACCTCTCGGCTGCCGTTGCGGAACTGTTCGACCGGACGGACCGAGCGGTCAGGCGGGCCCGGCGGGAGCGAACCCAGCGCGAGCGCGCCCGACAGTTCGACGCGATGTTCGACGACGAACGGACCGCGACCTGGGTCCTCTCGCCGGACGGATGCCTCGCGCGGCTGAACGAGACGGCCCGCGACCTCGTCGACGCACCCGCCGACGAGCTCGTCGGTGAGTCGTTCTGGACCCTTCCCTGGTGGTCGGCGGCAGACGAACCGAACCCGGACGTCCGGAGCCTCGTCGAAACGGCGCTCGATGGCTCCTTCGCCAACGCCGTCGTCGCGCCGTCCTCGTTGACCGACGACTCCACCGTGGTCGACCTCTCGGTCAGGCCGGTGTCGAACGAGCGCGGCGAACTCGTGTCTGTCGTCGTCGAGGGCGTCGACGTGACCGAACGCGTCGAGCTCGAACGCGACCTCCGCCGCTCCGAAGAGCTCCACCGCGTCACCCTCAACAACATGACCGACACCGTCCTGATGACCGACGAGGACGGCGAGTACACCTACGTCTGTCCCAACGTCCACTTCATCTTCGGGTACACCGCCGAGGAGCTCCGCGAGCGTGTCCCCATCGACGAACTGCTCGGCCCGGAGCTGTTCGATCGGTCTGAGCTCGCCGAGGAGGGGGTCCTGAAGAACATCGAGTGCACGGCGACCGACAAGGCCGGCAACGAGCACACGCTCCTCGTGAACGTCCGCGAGGTGTCCATCCAGGACGGGACGATCCTCTACAGCTGTCGCGACATCAGCAAGCGGAAACAGCGCGAGGAGGCGCTGGCGACCCTGCAGGAGACCGCTCGTGACTTCCTCTACGCCGAGACGCATCAGGAGATCGCCCAGCACGTGGTCGACGACACGCCCGGTGTCCTCGACCTGGAGGCGAGCGCGGTGTTCCTGTTCGACGCCGACGCGAACGAACTGCGCCCGGCGGGCCACTCGCCGGCGCTGAAGGAACTCCACGGCCCCCTGCCGTCGATCCCGTTGAGCGAGGACACGCTTCCGGGGCACAGTTTCGTCCAGGACGAGGCGCTGTTCCTCGACGACGTGCATCGTTCCCCCCACCTTTCCAACGAGGCGACCGACCTCAGGGGAGCGGCCTACATTCCGCTCGGCGACCACGGCGTGTTCCTCGTCGGTTCGGACACCGTCGGGGCCTTCGACGAGGTCACCAGGGAACTGGCCGACCTGCTCGCGGCGACCGCGGAGGCGGCGCTGGACCGCGTCACACGCGAATCGCGGCTCCGCGAGCAAGACCGGACGTTGCAGCGCCAGAACGAACAGCTGACGATGCTCAACCGCATCAACGAGACGATTCGGGAGATCGACCAGGCCATCGTCCAGGCGGAGACTCGCGAGGAGGTCGACCACACGGTCTGCGAATTGCTCACCGACGACGACCGGTTCGAGTTCGCCTGGATCGGAACGGTGGACCGCACGACCGACACCGTGACGCCGAGAGCCTGGGACGGGGCCGAACAGGGGTATCTCGACAGCCGTCCATTCACGGTGGACGCGGCGAGTGGGGAGCCGGTCGGTCGGACCGCCGCGACCGGTGAACCGACCATGGTGACGAACGTCGCCGCAGGGCTTCGGGACGAGCCGTGGCGGACCGACGCCCTCGCCCGGGACTACCTCTCGGCGATCAGCATCCCGCTCGTCTACAACGACCTGACCCACGGCGTGCTCACGGTGTACGCGGATTCACGGGACGGCTTCGACGAGACCGCCCGCGAGGTGTTCTCCGAGCTCGGCGAGACCATCGCCGCGGCCCTCAGCGCGCTCGAACGGAAGAACGCGCTTCTCACCACCTCGATGACCCGTGTCGAGTTCGCCATCGACGACCCGACGTTCGTGCTCTCCCGGCTGGCACGCGAAGGCGACTGTACCCTCACGTACCAGGGTGGCGTCCAGCAGACCATCGACGGGAGCTACGTGTTCGTCACCGTCGAGGGGACGTCGGTCGACGCGGTCGAGGAAGCGGCTGCGGACCTGGTCGCCGTCGAGGAGCTCCAGACCGTGAGCTCGGACGGTGACGGCGGTGTCGTCCGCCTCCGCCTCGCACAGCCGTTCGTCGCCCTCGAACTGGCCGACCACGGGGCGGTGTTCCGGGAGGCGACCGCGACGCCCGAGGAGACGACGCTGGTCGTCGCCGTCCCCGACGGCATCGACGTGCGGACGGTGACCCAGCTGGTCGCGGAGACGTTCGCCGGCGTCGAACTGCAGTCGAAGCAGACGCTCGACGCCGCGGCCGACCACGACCGGTACTCGCGGTTCCTCGAAGCCGTGACCGACCGCCAGCTCGAGGTCGTCCAGACCGCGTACTACAGCGGGTTCTTCGAGTCGCCTCGCGAGCGCTCCGGCGCGGAGGTCGCCGACACGCTCGATATCTCCCCGACGGCGTTCTACAGACACGTCCGCACGGTCCAGCGGAAGCTCCTCCGTATCCTCTTCGAGGAGGGTGTACAACCGCCAGCACCGGGAGGGGTTCGATAATGAACCCCTTTCCATCACGAGGGTTCGACTGACAACGGCTGGTTACTCCCTTATACAATTATTACTCCTTGAACGAGTGCCCGGGTCCCACCGCTGGCGCTCGTGACCACAGCATGAAGGATGTCGACGTCAACCCCGACGAGGAGAGCCCGTACGAATGTTTCGAGTGTGGTACCATCGTCCTCTCGACGGACGCACCGGGGACCTGCCCCGACTGTGCCGGTCCGATGCGTAATCGACGGACGCCCATCGAGTGACCATGGCTTCGCAATCGAGCGCGACCAGCGACGAGCGGAGCACAGGATCTGTCGAGCCGGAGTCGGCCGTCGAGACCGCCCGGAGACAGCTCGAACACGCCGCCGAGCTGGTGGACATCGATCCGAACGTCGTCGAGCGGCTCAGGTACCCCAAGAAGGTCCACGAGGTCACGGTCCCCATCGAACGCGACGACGGCAGCGTCGAGGTGTTCACCGGGTATCGCGCCCAGCACGACAGCGTCCGCGGGCCGTACAAGGGCGGTCTGCGCTACCACCCGGAGGTCACCCGCGACGAGTGCGTCGGCCTCGGGATGTGGATGACCTGGAAGTGCGCCGTGATGGACCTCCCCTTCGGCGGTGCGAAGGGTGGTATCGCGGTGAACCCGAAGCAGCTCAGCAGCGGCGAGAAGGAACGTCTGACCCGCCGGTTCGCACAGGAGCTACGCGACGTCATCGGCCCCACCGTCGACATCCCCGCGCCTGACATGGGGACCGACCCTCAGACGATGGCGTGGCTCATGGACGCCTACTCGATGCAGCAGGGCGAGACGACACCCGGCGTCGTGACCGGCAAACCACCCGTCGTGGGTGGGAGCGAGGGCCGCGACGGTGCGCCCGGCCGGAGCGTGGCCATCGTCACCCGCGATGTCGTCGAGTACTACGACAGGGACGTTTCGGATACCACCGTCGCCATCCAGGGCTACGGGAGCGTCGGGGCGAACGCGGCCCGCCTCCTCGACGACTGGGGCGCGGACGTCGTCGCAGTGAGCGACGTCAACGGCGGCATCTACGACCCCGATGGCCTCGACACGGCCGCCATCCCGTCCCACGCAACGGAACCCGAGGCCGTGATGCAGCACGACGCACCCCGGACCGTCAGCAACGAGGAACTGCTGGAGCTGGACGTCGACGTGCTCGTCCCTGCAGCCGTCGGTAACGTCCTGACGGCCGAGAACGCCCGCGACGTCCGGGCGGACATCATCGTCGAAGGAGCGAACGGCCCGACCACCTCCGTCGCCGACGACATCCTCGACGAGCGGGGTATCCCCGTGGTCCCCGACATTCTGGCGAACGCCGGCGGCGTGACGGTGAGCTACTTCGAGTGGCTGCAGGACATCAACCGTCGTGCGTGGTCCCTCGAACGCGTCCACGAGGAGCTCGAAGCCGAGATGCAGGCGGCCTGGACGGAGGTCCGACGGGAGTTCGACGCCCGCGACGTGAGCTGGCGCGACGCCGCCTACATCGTCGCGCTCTCTCGGGTCGCCGAGGCACACGAGGCCCGCGGGCTCTGGCCGTAGCGCGCCAGTCGTCCGGTCATCCAGAAAGCACTTCACGCTGGCTCGGTCTGTCCGTGAACGATGAACCGCCGCAGGATCCTCGCCACGACCACCTCCACCCTCGCCGTCGCGAGCCTCGCGGGCTGTCTGGGCTCGCTTACCGGTCAGGACGACACCGACGAATCGACGCCGACCGACACGATGCATACACCGACCGACACGACGCACGCACCGACCGACGACGATATCGCGGAGACGACGGCAGGCGAGTCAGAACCACTCCCCGAGGAGCAGCAGTTCGATGCGGACCACCCGATTCGGGTCCAGAATTACGACTCGACCGCCTACACGCTGACGTTGCGCTTCCGCAAGGACGACGACGTCGTACACAGCATGACCGTCGATGTCGCCGCCGACTCGGACGAGGTCGTCTACAATCTCGAACAACTCCAGCCCGACGGCATCGTCCAGTACCGTGTCGTCGCCGAGGTCGGCTCGAACCAGGACTCCCGTGCAGTCCAGACGAACGCCTGCTTCGGGGACGTGAACGTCAATATCTCGGACGGCGAACCGACAGTCGGCTTCGAGATCTGCTGAGTGCGGTAGCCGCTGTCTCCAGCCCCCACACTAGCTATAACCGCCTGCACGTCGCAGTTTGCGTATGGACCGTCGCCGCTTCCTCGCCGTCAGTGCCGGCGCCCTCACACTCACTGCTGGCTGCGCGTCCGACACCTCGGACGCAGACGAGACGCCGACCACCGGAGACAGCACGCCGACCGGAGATGGGACAAGTACGGACGAGATGGGCACCGACCGGACGGCCACTAGCCCGGACGTCCCGGACGCCGTCGGTCTCGAGACGCTCGCGACGGGGCTCCAGAACCCGCTCGATATCGCGTTCGGGCCGGATGCAGACCGCTACTACGTCGCCGAACAGCCCGGTCGAATCCGTGTCGTCGACGTGGATGGACTCCGAGGTGAGCCGATGCTCGACCTCACCGACACCGTCGTCACCGGCTTCGAGCAGGGACTACTCGGCATCGCCCTCCACCCGAACTTCGCGGAGAACCGCCGCCTGCTCGTCCGGTACTCCGCGCCCCGGCGCGAGGGCGTCTCCGCCGAGTACAGCCACACGTTCGTACTCTCCGAGTTCACCGTCTCTTCCGACGGACTGACCGCGGATCCGGGGTCGGAGCGGGTGGTCATGGCGCTCGACCAGCCGCAGGGGAACCACAACGCGGGCTCGGTGCTGTTCGGTCCAGACGGCTACCTCTACGTCGGCACCGGTGACGGCGGCGCGGCGAACGACAGCGGGTTCGGCCACACCGGGGACTGGTACGACGGGACCGACGGCGGCAACGGGCAGGACGTGACCGAGAACCTGCTCGGGAGCATCCTCCGGATCGACGTCGACGGCCGCGACGGTGACCGTGGCTACGGCATCCCGGCGGACAACCCGCTCGTCGGTCGCGAGGGACTCGACGAGCACTACGCCTGGGGCTTCCGGAACCCGTGGCGGCTCGCCTTCGACGGGGAGACGTTGTTCGCCGGCGACGTGGGCCAGAACCGCTGGGAGGAGGTCGACGTGGTCGAGAAGGGCGGGAACTACGGCTGGAACGTTCGCGAGGGCACACACTGCTCCAGGAGCGACGACTGTCCGAGCAGCACACCCGACGACGTGCGCGGCGGCGAACGGCTGCTTCCCCCGGTCATCGAGTACCCCCACGAGGGGCAGCCCGTCAGCGGTATCTCCGTCATCACGGGCAACGTCTACCGGGGCGAGGGCATCCCCGGTCTTCAGGGCCGGTTCGTCTTCGGTGACTTCCGCGCAGAGGGACGGCTCTTCGTCGCGACACCCGCGGAGAGTGGTCTGTGGTCGACCTCGGTCCTCCCGGTCGCAGACGGCGACGCGGAGACGCTCTCACAGATACTCTCCTTCGGCCGCCACGACGGGGTGCTCTACGTGCTGGGGAACGGCGGTGATGGCGGTGGGGTGCATCGGCTGGTCCCGGCTGCGTGAATCGGAGCCTTCGCCGACGGTCAGCTGTCCCGTTCGAGGCGGTCACGTCGGTTCTCGTACTCTTCGTCGCTGAGGTCGCCCCGGGCGTAGGCAAGCCTGAGCTCTTCGAGAGCGCGTTCGGACCCGGACGACGAATCGCTCACCGCGCGGAAGACGAGGTAGCCGAGCCCGACGAGGGCGGCGAGGAACCCGAGTTGTATCAGCGCGCCCAGCAGCACGACCCAGCCAGGTGCACCGCCGCCGTTCCACATCCCGTGCTCCCAGCCACCCATCATACCGCCGTACCCCATCGTTCCGAAGCCCATGAACAGCAGGGGCAGGATGAGCAGGGCTCCAAGTACGACGAGGACGAGCGTGGCGAGCGATTTATCGGTGGTTCGTTCGGACATTGGTGAGCCTCCGTGGACCGTCTCCACGGTTCTAGATACGTGCGCACCGTTCAATGCGGTTGCCCTTTCGAGGATAGGGGGCAATCCGGGGAGAGGGCACGAAAATGGGGGAAACGCTCTCTGTGGCTTTGGATTCGAAACTACTCCCGGCGACGCACCCCGAGCAGGCTGTAGTCGTGGTCCGGTTCGTACCGGCGGAACAGCAGGCTGTTCGTCAGCACCGAGACGCTGGAGAACGCCATCGCGCCGGCCGCGAGCACGGGCTGGAGCAGGCCGAGCGAGGCCAGCGGAATCATCGCCGTGTTGTAGCCGAGCGCCCAGACGAGGTTCTGCTTGATCTTCGCCAGGGTCGCGTCTGAGATGCGGATGGCCTTCACCACGTCGAGCGGGTCGTCGCGCATCAGCGTCACGTCGGCGGCCTCGATGGCCACGTCGGTGCCGGAGCCGATGGCGGTGCCGACGTAGGCCACGGCGAGCGCAGGCGCGTCGTTGACACCATCACCGACCATCATCGCCTGACGACCCTCGGACTGGATGGCCTCGACCGCGTCAGACTTGTCCTCGGGGAGGACCTCCGCGCGGACGTTCTCGGGGTCGATGCCGACCTGTTCGGCGACCGCGCGAGCCGTCCGCTCGTTGTCGCCCGTGATCATCATCACGTCGACGCCGCGCTCTTTCAGCGCCGCGACGGCGTCCTTCGCGCTCTCCTTGACGGTGTCCGCGTCTGCGACGACGCCGACGAGCTCGCCGCCACTGCCGTCAGCGCGGGTGCGACCGACGAGCATGGCCGTCTTCCCCGCCGATTCGAGGCGCTCCATCGTCTCCGCGGCCGGGGTGGGGTCGATGCCGTTGTCGCGAAGCAGCTTCCGGTTGCCGACGAGCACCGTGTCGCCGTCGACCTCGGCCCGGACACCGTGCCCGGGGACGTTCTCGAAGGAGTCGGGGCTCCCGACCTCGATGCCGCGCTCCCGGGCACCCTCGACGATGGCCTGTGCGAGCGGGTGCTCGCTGCCGCTCTCGGCGGTCGCGGCGAGGCGGAGCACGTCCTCCTCGGTCGGCGTCTCCCTGGCGGCGAGCTCCCCACCGTCGGCGGCGGTCTCGCCACCGTCGGTGACGGGCTGCCCGTCGTCGAAGACGACCACGTCGGTCAGCTCCATCTCGCCCTTCGTCAGCGTGCCCGTCTTGTCGAAGACGACGGTGTCCACGTCCTTCGCCCGTTCGAGCACGTCACCGCCCTTGAACAGCACGCCGTTCTGTGCACCGATGGTGGTGCCGACCATCGTCGCCGCGGGGGTCGCCAGTCCGAGCGCGCAGGGACAGGCGATGAGCACCGCGGAGGCGAACACGATGATGGCGAACTCGAACACCGAGACGCCACCGCCGGCGACGCCGGGACCGCCCGCGACGAGCCCCCAGAGCGGGAGTGCGTCGACGAACCCCGCCAGTGCCTCGGGGAACAGGAACCAGACGGTGCCCCAGAACAGGGCGTTTGCGATGACCGCCGGGACGAAGTACGCCGAGATGCGGTCGGCGAGGTTCTGGATGTCGGGCTGGCGGGACTGTGCCTCCTTGACTGTCTGGACGATCTGCTGGAGCGCCGTGTCGCTGCCGACCTTCGTGGCCTCGACGACGAGCAGGCCGTTCTCGTTGATGGTCGAGCCGACGACCTCGTCGCCCTCGGCCTTCTCGACGGGGACGCTCTCGCCGGTGACCATCGACTCGTCGACCGCACTCTGGCCCTCGACGACGACGCCGTCGGTCGGGATCTTCTCCCCGGGCCGGACCTTCATCCGGTCGCCGACCGCCACGTCTTCGAGCGAGACCTCGCGCTCGGTGCCGTCCTCGTCGACGACGGTCGCCGTCTCGGCCTCCATCTCGAGCAGCTTGCGCAGCGCCTCGCCGGCCTGGCCCTTCGACCGGGCCTCGAGGTAGTTCCCGAGCGTGATGAACACGAGGATGAGCGCCGCGGTGTCGAAGTACATGCTGCCGGCGACGAGCTCGAACAGGACGCTCACCGAGTAGATGTAGGCCGTGCTCGAGCCGAGCGCGATGAGCACGTCCATGTTGGCCCGCCGGTTCTTCACCAGTGCGTTGTACGAGTTCCGGTAGAACGGCCAGCCGAGGACGACCTGGACGGGCGTCGCGAGGGCGAACTCGACCCAGCCGAACCGCATCCCGAAGATCGTCTCGGGGACGAACACTCCACCGAGCAGGAGCTTGTCGACGAGGAAGAACAGCATCGGGACGGACAGCGCGGCCCCGAACAGTGTCAGGCGGAGCTGTTTGCGTATCTCGGCGTTGCGTGCCGCGTCGCGGGCGTTCTCGCCGCCTCCGTCGCCGCCGGCCTCACCGTCTCCGGTCTCCTCTCTGACCGGCGAGTAGCCGGCGTTCTCGATGGCCTCGTAGAACGTGTCGAGCGAGGACTCGGCCGGGTTGAAGCTGACCTGTGCCTCGTCGGTCGCGTAGTTCACGTCGGCGCGCACGACGCCCGGCAGCGACTCCAGTGCGTCCTGCACCGTCTCCGAGCAGTTCGCACAGGACATGTCCGTGATGGCGATGGTTACGGACTCCGTCACCGGGCTGTAGCCGGCGTCCTCGATGGCGTCGAATATCTCGCCGAGCGAGACCTCGCCGGGGTCGTACTCGACGCTCCCCTCGTCGGTGGCGTAGTTGATGCTCGCCTCCGTGACGCCGTCGAGCTCCTCGACCCGCTCGGCGATGGTCTGCGAGCAGTTCGCGCAGCTCATCCCCTGTATGTCGATCTGACTTCGATGCGTGCTCATGGTAAACTGTACGGGCTACTCCTTCAATCGGTTTGCCCTTTCCACACCGTGGTGTCGCGGGGACTGAACTTTCGAATCCAAAGAGAGATGGGCGATTCAGCTTTCGGTCGGCCAGCAGAACACGGTGCCCGGCGGGTGTGCGAGTGGGGTTTCGTTCGGAATCCGAACCCGGGCGGACACCGAGACGGTGCCTGGTCGGCCCTGCCGTGGAGTATCGGGTCGTGCTGGTCACAGCCGCCCGTCTGTTAACTGATGCCGATTGGATTAATAATTAATTCACATCACAACCCGTCCTCGTAGCAGTCGATTTATTAACTCCCCCTCACCTAGCTTCAGCCAATGAGTTCACCCGACCGGGATACGCAGGATTCGTGCGACGTATCCCAGGACGGAGCGTCCTGCTGTGGAGACGACAGCGGGCGCGACGACCCAGCCCGGTCCGACGGTGGGTCCACCTCAACGGCTGGCGACAGCTCCGTCGCGGAGTTCTCGGTGCCTGACATGGACTGTCCGTCCTGTGCCGGCAAGGTCGAGAACAGCGTCAACAAACTCGACGGTATCGTCGACATCGACCCACAGATCACGACCGGGACGCTCACCGTGGTCTACGACCCGGAGCTGACCTCGCCTGCGGCGATCACCGACCGCATCGAGAAGGCCGGCTACGCCGTCGATTCGGCGGCCGACACGACGGTCTCCTACACCGTCCCCGACATGGACTGTCCATCCTGTGCCGGCAAGGTCGAGAACGCCCTGCAGTCGCTCGATGGGGTGCTGTCCATCGACCCGCAGCCGACGACCGGAAAGGTCACCGTCACCTTCGACGGGTCGGTCTCGGAGGCCGACGCAGTCCGCGCAATCGAGAAGGCCGGCTACGAGGTCACCGACAGCACCGGCAGCGTGGGTGCCAGCGAGGGTGACGCGACGGCGGAGAGCATCTGGACGAGCACGCGGGCGGTGAAGACCTGGATCAGCGGCGGCTTCCTCGCGTTCGGCCTCCTCTTCGAGTTCTTCCTCCACGCCCAGAACGGGCTGGTCGCGACAGTCGTGGGCAGCGAACTCTTCGTCGCGGACGTCCTGTTCCTCGTCGCCATCGCGAGCGGCGGCCAGGAGATCCTCCGGAACGGCTACTACTCGGCGCGGAACTTGAACCTCGACATCGACTTCCTGATGTCGGTCGCCATCCTCGGTGCGCTCGTCGCCAGCGTCGTGTTCGGCGAGGCGCTCTACTTCGAGGCCGCGACGCTCGCCTTCCTGTTCAGCGTCGCCGAACTCCTCGAACGGTACTCGATGGACCGCGCCCGGAACTCGCTGGAGGAGCTGATGGACCTCTCGCCGGACGAGGCGACCGTCAAGCGGGACGGCGACGAGGAGACGGTGCCGGTCGACGAGGTGACCATCGGCGATATCGTCGTGGTCCGCCCCGGGGAGAAGATTCCGATGGACGGCGTGGTGGTCGACGGCGAGAGCGCCGTGAACCAGGCGCCGATTACGGGCGAGAGCGTGCCCGTCGACAAGACCGGCGGCGACGAGGTGTACGCCGGTACCATCAACGAGGGTGGGTACCTCGAGGTCGAGGTGACCTCCGAGGCCGGCGACAACACGCTGTCGCGCATCGTCCAGATGGTCGAGGACGCCCAGTCGAACAAGACCGAGCGCGAGCAGTTCGTCGAACGGTTCTCGTCGTACTACACGCCGGTCGTGGTCGCGTTCGCCATCGTCGTCACCCTCGGGAGCCCGTCCGTCCTCGGCACGACCTGGTCGACCGCCGTCGTCTACGGGCTGACGCTGCTCGTGCTCGCCTGCCCGTGCGCGTTCGTCATCTCCACGCCGGTCTCGGTCGTCTCCGGCATCACGAGCGCCGCGAAGAACGGCGTGCTCATCAAGGGCGGCAACCACCTGGAGGCGATGGGCGCGGTCGAGGCGGTCGCGTTCGACAAGACGGGTACCCTCACCAAGGGTGAACTGACGGTGACCGACGTCGTCCCGCTGAACGGGAACACCGAGGCGGACGTGCTGCGGTGCGCCCGCGGCCTGGAGGCACGCAGCGAACATCCCATCGGCGAGGCCATCGTCGAGCAGGCGACCACCGTCGGCGTCGCCGAGCGCGACATCGACGACTTCGAGAGCATCACCGGCAAGGGTGTGCGCGCAGACCTCGACGGTCGGCCGCACTACGCTGGCAAGCCGGGGCTGTTCGAGGACCTCGGCTTCGACCTCTCGCACGTCCACGCGACGACGGACGGCGGCGTCGTCACGCAGACCGCACGGACCATCTGCGACCGCAACAACTGTCTCGACCTGCTGCACGACACGGTCCCCGCGCTCCAGTCGGAGGGGAAGACCGTCGTGCTCGTCGGGACCGAGGACGAACTCGAGGGCGTCATCGCGGTCGCCGACGAGGTGCGCCCCGAGGCGAGCTGGACGGTCGCACGCTTGCGGGAACTCGGCGTCGAACACACCGTCATGCTCACCGGCGACAACGAACGGACGGCCCGGGCCATCGCGGACCAGGTCGGCGTCGACGAGTTCCGCGCCGAGCTCCTCCCCGACGAGAAGGTCGCCGCCATCGAGGAGCTGAACGAGACGTACGACGGCGTCGCGATGGTCGGCGACGGCGTCAACGACGCACCCGCCCTCGCCACGGCGACCGTCGGTGTGGCGATGGGTGCCGCCGGCACCGACACGGCGCTCGAGACGGCCGACATCGCACTCATGGGCGACGACCTCGCCAAGCTGCCGTACCTCTACGAGCTGGCCCACGACGCAAACGGCGTCATCAGACAGAACGTCTGGGCCAGCCTGTTCGTCAAGGCGGCGCTCGCCGTCGGCGTCCCGTTCAACCTGGTGCCGATCTGGCTCGCCGTCCTCGCCGGCGACGCCGGGATGACCACGGCTGTCACCGGGAACGCCATGCGTCTCTCGCGGATTCGCCCCGAGAGCGACCCCGCCGGTGAACCGGCGAGGGACTGAGGGGACGGGCGAAAGGCGGCAACGCTGACTCACTCCGACAGTCGGAGAACACGCTACCGACCTCACAGTCTCCACCACTGCTCACTCTGCAGTCGAAAGCGAAATCACCGTGCTGCCCCGGGTTCACCTTCTCCACGGCGGCTCCGTCGTGTTCCAGCGAGACCGCGGTGTCGGTCCCCGCCGCTCGGCGAGGGCCTCACTCCTCGTCGAGCGTTAGCGAATCGAGGATGAACTCGTCGATGGACTGGCGGGCCTGTTCGGGTGCCTCCTCGTGGCCGAGTGCCATGCGACGGCCACGGGCCGCGTGGATGATGTCCGTGACGAGCTGGCCCATCCGTTCAGCGTCGACCTCGCGGAAGGTGCCCTGCTCCATCCCCTCCTCGACGACCTCGACGATGCTCCCACGGATGCGCTCGTAGTGGTCGTTGAATATCTCGCGGTGCGTCTCGTCGTTCTGGGCGAAGGTGTACAGCTCGTGGTACACCTTCATCCGGTCCCAGTGGGAGAACTCCTCGAACTCGGGGCCGAACAGACACTGGTCGATGCGGGCGTCGAGCTCGGTCCGGGGGTCCGCGTCGCCGTCGACCTCGACGCTGCCCTCGTACTGGTCGATGATGTACTCGAGGAACGAGGCCATGAGGTCGTACTTACCGTCGAAGTGGTAGTGGATGACCTGGCGGGTGAGCTCCATCTCCTCCCCGATGTCCCGCATCCGCAGCTCGCTGTAGCCGTGTTTGCTCAGGGCACGGAACGTGGCCTCCATGATCACCTCTTCGGTGTCCTTCGCGGAGACCTTCTCGTCCGATTCGCTCATACGTCCACTCCACCCGGGAGCTACATAACTCGATTGCCCCTGGCAGCACACGGTGCCGGTGTTTACCGCGCGGTAAATTTTTAACCTAGTGGTCAGACTGTGGTATTGAGTATGTCAGTCACACTCATACAGAACGGCACGCTCGTCACGATGGACCCCGACCTCGGGGAGATGGGCGGTGCCGACGTGCTCATCGAGGACGGCAAGATCGTCGACGTGGGGCGGAACCTGAGCGCACCCGACGCCGAGGTCATCGACGCGTCGAACCACATCGTCCTGCCGGGGTTCGTCGACTCGCACATCCACATGGCCCAGACCCAGGTGCGGGGCATCGCCGGGGACTGGTCGCTCATGGGCGAGTACTTCGAGCACATGCTCGGCAACATCACCGGGCTCTACCAGCCCGAGGACATGTACCTCGGCGGCCTCTTCGGGGCGTTCGAGAAGCTCTACACGGGGACGACCACCGCCCTGGACTGGTCCTACCCGAACTCGGTCGAACACGCCGAACGGGCCGTCGACGCGCTGCAGGACGCCGGGCTGCGCGCGGTGTACACCTGGGGCCCGCCGGGAGATGACGCGGCGAAGTGGTGGTACGAGAGCGACGTCGGCCTCCCGGAGGAGCAGATTCGCGAGGTCCACGACGGGAAGATCCGGGACGACGACCTGCTCAGCCTGGGGCTCGGGCTCCGGGGGCCGGACTTCTGCGTCGACGAGACCGCCCGCAGCGACATGGAACTGGCACGCGAACTCGGCGCTCTCGCCAGCATCCACATGGGGGCAGCGCTGTGGCCCTCGTCGGTCTACGGCGAGGACTACCAGGGCTTCGGCGCGATCTCCGACATGCTCGGGCCGGACGTCAACGTCGCCCACGCGAACCACTTCTCGCAGGAGGACGTCCAGCACGCCGTCGACGAGGGCGTCTCGTTCTCCTCGACCCCGGAGGTCGAGATGCAGATGGGCCACGGCATCCCCGTGACGGGGAAGGTGCTCGAGGCCGGCGGCCAGCCAGCCTGGGGCGTCGACGTCTGCTCGAACATCAGCGGCGACATGGGCAGCCAGATGCGCATCGGGCTGCAGGTCCAGCGGATGTTCGACAACCAGCGGACCCTGGAGGGCGACGAGGAGGTCTCCGAGGTCACCATCACCGCACGCGACACGCTGGAGATGGCGACCATGGAGGGCGCGAGGGCGCTCGACATGGCGGACCAGATCGGGAGTCTCACGCCGGGCAAGCGCGCCGACGTCGTCATGCTTCGGACGGACGACTTCATGACCGCGCCGTCGCACTCGCCCATCCAGACCGTCGTGTTCCAGTCGGACCCGTCGCACATCGACACGGTGCTCGTCGACGGCGAGCCCGTCAAGCGCGACGGCGAACTGCTGAACCCGGCTGTCGAGGAGGAGTTCGACCGCTTCGTCGCCTCCGGCCGGCGGCTCATCGACGAGGCCGGACTCGACCTGGACTGAACGCCAACACTTCCAACTCATCACAGATGCACATCGGACAATACAGGACGACAGACGACGAACAGCCGTGGTGCGGTGTCAGACGGGAGGACGGCACCGTCGTCGATCTCCCGACGGCCGGCTACCGCGCGGGTGTCGACGTCCCGAACCTGACGGCCGACCTCCTCGCGACGTGGGAGTGGCGGCGCAAGGTGGACCTGGCGGTCGAGTACGCCGAGGCGACCGGCGTGGGCGTCCACGACCACGACGACCTCGACCGACTCGCGCCCGTCACGGAGCCCTCCAAGGTCGTGTGCGTCGGCCTCAACTACCGGGACCACGCGGCGGAGGGCGACAACCCGATTCCAGACGAGCCAGTGCTGTTCTCGAAGTTCCCGTCCTCGGTGAACGGGCCCGACGACACCATCACCTGGGACCCCGACCTGACGCAGAAGGTGGACTACGAGGCCGAACTCGTCGTGGTCATCGGCGAGGAGGCTCGGCGGGTCGACGAGGACGAGGCGCTCGATCACGTCGCTGGCTTCCTCGTCGGCAACGACGTGTCGGCCCGCGACCTCCAGCACGGCGACGGCCAGTGGGTCAGGGGGAAGAGCCTCGACTCGTTCGCGCCCATCGGTCCCGAGCTCGTGACGGCCGACGAGGTGGACGACCCACACGACCTCGACATCTGGGCGGAGGTCAACGGTGAACGGTTGCAGGAGTCGACCACCGCGAACCTCATCTTCGGAATCGACGAACTGGTGTCGTTCTGCAGTCAGGCGTTCACGCTCGAACCGGGCGACCTGCTGTTCACCGGGACGCCACCGGGTGTGGGTGTCTACCGCGACCCGCCCGTCCTCCTCCAGGAGGGCGACGAGGTGACCATCGGGGTCGAGGAGGTCGGCGTGCTGACGAACGGCTGTGGATACCTGTAGGCCCTTCCGCTCCCCCGGACTACTCCTCGGCGAGCCCGAACACGTCTCTCGGATTCTCGTAGACGACCGTCCGGATGTCCGCGGGGTCGATTCCGTAGCGGTACAGCTCGAATATCGCTCGCTTGAGTGCGAACGGGTCGGTCCGGAGGACGTTCGCGCAGTCGGTGTCGACCATGATCCGCTCGGGGCCGTACTCGTCGATCGCGTTCGCCACGTCGGCGGCGTCGACGCCGACGAGCCAGGAGTGTCCGATGGTGTAGCTCAGGTGGCAGTCGGTCTCCTCCATCAGGTACGTCGTGTTGTTCCCATCGGCGTGGGAGGCGACGACCCGTCGCTCCGGCAGTCCAGCGTCGTGTGCGGCCTCGATGTCCAGTCTGACCGACTCCAGTGCGGGGTTCTCGCCGGTCAGCACGGGCTCGGTGCTCATACCCGGGTTCTTCTCGTAGCCCGGTGTGCCGATCCCGTCGCGGTAGCTCCGCTTCGACTCGGTCCCGGTGTTCGGCGTGTGGAGGATGACCGGCAGGTCGTGGTCGTTCGCGATTTCCATCTGTGCCTGCACCACGGCCTGCTGCTCGTCTGGGTCCCAGCGCTCGACGTGCTGGCTCGGGGTCACGCCAGTCTCGCCGATGGCGACAACCTCGTCGAGCGCGGCGTAGTCGTCCATCGCGGCGAGCAGTTCGTCTGGGTTCTCGATACGGACGCCGGTGTGGACGCCGAGCCCGAGCTTGGCCTCGAAGAAGTGGTTCCGCTCGATGGCGGCGCGGCGGTTGACCGCGTCGTCCCAGAGGAACCTGATGTCGCTCGCCCGGACGGGCTTGTAGGGCGTCCAGTGGTAGCCCGACGCGACCATCACCATGGACCGACAGCCCGCCAGGGCGTAGCGCTCCCGGTCCTCCCAGGAGAGGGTGTGGGCGTGGTTGTGGCAGTCGATCCAGGGGAGGTTGAGCAGCTCCGTCGGCAGGGGTGGCTGGTCCGCGAGGTACGATGCGTCGGTCGGTCGAGCGGTGGGGTAGTCCCGTGTCATTGCTGGTGTGGCCCGTACGCGGATTGGCTCGCCCGCCGGCCGGTTGCCAGGCGGCAATCGTGCTGGAAGCCCGTTCGTAGCCCTGCCACTTAGCGTTTTACAGCTTGGTAAAAACTTAATATGTGTCACCATCACACACTCCGTATGTCACTGCTCATCGGGACAGACGACGGACTGTACATGGCGGACTCCGTACCGTTCGAGCGCGACGAACTCGAGCAGGTGCTCGACTGCGGGGTGGTCACGGCCGCCGAATCCTGGCCGCACACCGACGGCGTGTTCGTCGCCTCGTCCACCGGTGCGTACCGGTCCCTCGACGGTGGGCACAGCTGGAATGACCTCGGGGTTCCACTCGGCGACCGTTTCTGGCATGCCGGCCAGAGCGAGGTCTGGTCCATCCTCGCCACCGCCGACGGGGCGCTCTACGCCGGCACGAACGACCCCTACATCTTCCGGTCGGTCGACGACGGCGAGACGTGGGCGGAGCTCAAGGGCTTCCGTGATCTCCCCTCGCGCGGCCACTGGGAGTCGCCCATCGACCCACACTACGCTCGACTGCGGGCGCTCGAGACGGTCCCCGGGCGGCCGGACCACCTCATCGCCGGGGTCGAGGCCGGCGGCATCCACCTCAGCACCGACGGCGGGCAGAGCTGGCAGGACCGCCGCGACACCATCGTCGACGACGTACACCAGATACACCCCATCTCCGAGGACGTCTGGCTGGCGACGACGGGCTACCTCGACCACGACCTCGAGAACCTCGGACTCGGCCACGCGGTCGGTGAAGGCGGGCTCTGGCGGACGGTCGATGGGGGCGACTCCTGGGACCGCATCGACCGGGGCAACGACTACTCGTACATCAGGTCCGTGTTCGTCCACGACGGCACCGTCCTCTTCGGCGGCGGCGAGGAGGCACCACCGGCCTGGGTGAACGACGAGCACGGCGTGGCGCTGTTCGAGTCGACGAACTTCTGTCGCGACCTCGAACGCGTGTCCTACCCCGGCGAACCACACGAGGTCGTCGAGACGTGGGCCGTCCACGACGGCGACGTCGTCTGTGGCTCGGGGCTGTTCGACGTGCCGGACCAGCGTGACGACGTCGAGGGCCGCATCATGCGTCGAACGGACGCCGGCGAGTACGAGACCGTCGGCCGCCTGGGGGCAAACGTCAGCCGACTGGAGGTGGTCTGAGCCATGGGCGACGCACCCTCGCGGCTCGGTCGACTGCTGTTCAGCGGAACGCTCGTCTACATGGCAATCGACGGATTCCGCAACAACGACAAGCGGGTGGAGATCGCAGCGCAGAAGGGCCTGCCGAATGCAGACGTCGCCGTGCCAGTCGTCACGGGGATGCTGCTCGTCGCCAACATCGGGATCCTCCTCTGGCGCTTCCCCCGGGCGTCGGTCGGCGCTGTCATCCTCTTCTTCCTCGGGACGACGCCGGTCATCCACGACTTCTGGACGATGGAGGGGCAGGAACGACAGGCGAACAAGGTGAACTTCTGCAAGAACGTCGCACTGCTCGGCGGGGCGGTGCTCCTGCTCTCCGAGGCGGCCGGTGACGGCGACGGCGATGCCGACGACAGGTGAGTCCGCGACGATGGACGCACACCACCGAGTCCTCCCTCAGTGCGCGGACATCTCGGAGACGACGTTCACCGCGTAGACACCGACGAGGATGCACAGGATACCGACGACGCCGGCGAGGTCCACCGGCTCGTCGAACACCACGACACCGATCGCAGCCACGCCGACGATTCCGAGGGCCGCCCAGGTGCCGT
This sequence comes from Haloarchaeobius litoreus, assembly GCF_024495425.1. NCBI lineage: Archaea > Methanobacteriati > Methanobacteriota > Halobacteria > Halobacteriales > Halorubellaceae > Haloarchaeobius > Haloarchaeobius litoreus. The sequence goes on from NZ_JANHJR010000004.1 coordinate 511,985, forward strand.
AGACGACGCCGATCGGCAGCTCCTCCAGCGTCAGCGACACCAGGTAGAAGGCGACGCCGTAGCCGACGACGACCGCAACGCTCGGCAGCGGTTTCGAGAACCCGTCGGACAGCTTCAGTGCGGTCGTTCCGAACAGTTCCGAGATGATGGCTGCGGCGAGCAGCACGTAGGGGTGCATGGTCGCCGGTGCCGGCGCGACGCGTTTGACTGTTCCCGAACCGGGTGCCACTTGCAGCCCGTTTCAGGGGGACTCCATGGCGCAGCGGCCGTCGGAGCTCGCACCATTTTTGTCGCGGAACCGAGAACCACTCGGTGATGACGGCGCTCGGAGAACTCGGCCTGTCGAGCTACGAGGAGCAGGTCTACCGGACGTTGCTCGTGACCGGTACGACGACGGCCGCCGACCTCTCGACCGCCAGCGACGTGCCGCGTGGCCGCATCTACGACGTGCTCAACGGGCTCCAGTCCCGGGGGCTCGTCGGGACGCAGTCGACGGAGCCGACCCGGTACCACGCCGTCGAGCCAGATGTCGCGGTCGACAGGCTGCTCGCCGAGCGGACCCGCGAACTCGCCGACGAGTGGGAGCGGTATCGTGGCGTCGCCCGCTCGATCCGGACGAACCTGCTCCCGACCGCCCCCGCGGACGCGAGCGTCTGGCTCGGGTCGCTCGGTAGCGAGGAGATGCAGACGGCGATGCAGGAGCACACGCGGACCGCGACGGAGTCGGTGCTGGCGACGGTCGGGCCGCCGTACCAGCACGCGTCGTGGGAGACGCTTCGGACCGAGGTGGCGGCATTCCTCGACGGCACCGCGGACGGGCTCTCCGTCTCGCTCGTCCTCGCCGATGGCGTGCTCGACAGCCTCCCCGACGGCTTCCCCGGTGTCGTCGACTCGGCACCGGGAACCTTCGAGATACGCACCCACCCGACGGTCCCGCTCTCCTTCGACGTCGTCGACGGGGAGCTGGCGACGCTCGACGTGCCACACCCCGTGCACCGAGACGACCGCCTCGGCGTCGTCGGCGTGTCCGACCCCGATGTCGTCGCGGCGTTCGAGCGGGAGTTCCATGCTCTCTGGTCGGACGCGACGCCGCTGCTCTAGACCCCGGCCGTCGATTCGAGCCGGTCCCGTGCGACCACGCCGAGCAGGGCGAGAATCGGCACGAACAGCAGGCCCGCGACGACGAACGGCGACCAGTACGCGATGGCGACGTAGAGCAACCCCGCCGCTGCCGGACCGAACGTCCGCGCGAGGCTGCTCGCGGACTGGGTGAGGCCGAACGCGCCGCCCTGCTCGTCGGCCTCGGCGTTCAGAGAGACCAGCGCGTTCAGCGAGACGTTGGTCAGTGCGTTGCCGAACGCGAGCGGCGTCGAGACGAGCGCGAGCGCGACGGCACCGGACTCGACCGGGCCGAGGGCGGGGACGAACCCCCACGAGAGCGAGAACGGGACCATGGCGAGGGTCACGACCTGGATGGCCGCGCCAGCAAGCGCGAGCCGGTACTCCCCGAAGCGCTCGGTGAGCGGCCCGATGAGCCCGCCCTGGACGATGGCGATGAGCACGCCGATGTACGTCAGCAGCACCGCGTTCTCGGCGGTCCCGTAGCCGAGGCGGTCGCTGGTGAGGAAGATGAACTGGCTCTCGAACGCCGAGAACGCGAAGGAGGCGAGGAAGAACGCCACGACCAGCGAGCCGATGTCCGGGGACCGGACCGCGTCGTACAGCTGTCGGAGACGGGAGTCCGCGTCGGTCGCGGTACGCTCCCTGCGGTTCGGCTCGGGGAGCACGAAGTACGCGAGGACGAGGTTCCCACCGGTCAGCACCGCCGCGGTGAACGACGGCATCGTGAACTCGCTGACCGGCATCGCCGACGGCAGCACCGTCTCGAACACGGAGAGCGCCTGCGGACTGGAGACGATTCCCGCGATGGCGGGGCCGAAGACGAACCCCAGGCCGAACGCCGCACCGAGGATACCGAGCCCCTTCGCCCGGTCCTCCGGCGGCGTGATGTCCGCCATGTAGGCGTTCGCGGTGGCGATGTTCCCGCCCATCGCGCCGGCGAGGGCCCGGGCGAAGAACAGCACGACCAGCCCGTTGGCCGCACCGAACGCGCTCCCGAGTTCCCCCGCCAGCCCGAACAGCGTCCACGCGAGCACGCTCCCGGTGAGCGACAGGAGGAGCACCGGTCGTCGGCCCCGTTCGTCCGAGAGCCGGCCGAGGATGGGAGCGCCGACGAACTGGAACAGCGAGTACGTGGCGATGAGCAGACTGCCGACGAACTCGTTCGCGCCGAAGAACTTCGCGTACAGCGGGATGACCGGGATGAGGATGCCGAAGCCGAGCAGGTCGAGGAAGATGACGAGGAACAGCGTCCCGACGACCCGCCGCCGTGTCATGCCCGGGACGGGAACCCCATCGTCGCCGCCCCCGCTCTCGTCGGAGTCCCCGTTCACGGGAGTTCGGTGGCAGGCTCCGACGAAAGAAGTTCCGGTGCCTCCGGGCCCTCAGCGGGGGTCGAGACCGACCGCGTCCGCGAGTAGCTCGTGCGACCGCAGCCCGTCGTCGTGATCGGCGACCACGTGCTGGATCATGACCTCGTCGACGCCGACGCGGTCGGCGAGCTGTTCGAGCAGTCCGGCGATAGTCCCGGGACTCCCCGAGATGGCGCGGGGCCACTCGTCGTCGTCGAGCGTCTCCGGCGTCGGTTCGGGGACCCCGCCGAGCTCGTCGATGGCCTCCTCGACGGAGGGGGTGGTCCCCAGCTCGCCGCGCCGGAGCCGCTGGTAGGAGGCCTCTGCGACGGCTCGAAGCCGGGCGGCCGCCTCGTCGGTCTCGGCGCAGACGGCGTTCACCGCGACGATCCCGGTCGGCTCGTCGACCCCGCCAGCGATAGTTGATCGCTGGAACTCCTCGCGGTACGTGTCGAACGAGTGTTCGGCCCACTGTGGGCGGATGAACCCGGCGAAGCAGTACGGCATTCCGAGCTCGGCGGCGAGCTCCGCGCTCGACGGGCTGGAGCCGAGCAGCCAGGGCTCTGGCGGCGCTTCGCCGGAGCGAGGCACCGACAGGCCGGCGTACTCGTGGCCCGCCGGGTAGTCGTCGTAGAGGTGGTTGACGACCGCTTCGACCCGCTCCCGGTGGTCGCCGTCGGGGTCCTCGACGTGCCGCTCCGTCCCGAGCGCACGGTCGCTCTCGGGGGAGCCGTTCGCCCGTCCGAGCCCGGCGTCGATGCGCCCCGGTGCGAGTCCGTCGAGCGCGCCGAACACCTCCGCGACCTTGAACGGGCTGTAGTGGTTCAGCAGGACGGCTCCCGAGCCGAGCCTGATGTCGTCGGTCTCGGCCGCGAGGTGGCCCAGCAGCACCTCCGGCGTCGTGCCGGCAAGTCGCTCCGCCATCCCGTGGTGTTCGGCGACCCAGAACCGCTCGAATCCGAGTCGCTCGGCCTGCTGTGCCGCCTCGACCGTGTTCGCGTACGCCTCGGTTGCGGTGCCGCCGTCCGGGACCGGTGAGAGGTCGACGATAGAGAGATCCATGGCGGTCATCGGGGACTCCAGCGGAAAACGGTTTGCCAAGCAGCAGTCCGATGTCGGCAGGAAGACACCGGGGACCGAACGAGGACGCCGGAGGTACAGACTGCCCGACGGTCAGCATCACAGCGCCGTCGTACCGGGGTCGCGCGCGGTCGGAGCCTCAACCGCCCAGGAACGACCTGAGGGACGACCCGAGCCCGACGAGGGACATGAAGCCACCGATCCCGACGAACTTGAGCGGTGTGTTCGTCCGTTGCGCGGTCAGGAACGCCTCGCCGGGCGAACCCGGGTCGACGTACGCGGTCGCGCTGCCGTTCACCTCGTACCTCGCTAGCTCCGATTCGGCGGCGTCGCGGGTTCCGAAGGTCGGTCCCGTCGAGCCCGGGTAGACGTTGTGGGACGTGTACGTCTCGCCCCCGTACCGGTACTCGTAGGTAGCCGTCGGCCGGTAGTCCGTCCTCCCGCGACGCTGTGGCACGTCCGCGACGCCCGTCTCGACCACCGTGGCGTTCACCTCGACCGCGTCCCGCATCGCCTCCGACTGCTGGTGGTAGTCGTACGCGCCGTAGCCGACGAGCAGACAGCCGACCAGCACGACCAGTAGGCCGCCTCGGAGCGGACCGGGGGTCCGCCCGGGGACGGAGATGTCGAGCTTAGGCGTCATCCTCGGCCCCTGGGCGGTAGTGTTCCCGGTGGACGACCGTCTCCTCGGTGCCGTCGACGGCGGTCACGACGAGCCGGTCGCCAGCCGCGGCCGCCTCGATGGTACCGGTGTTCCCGGCCCAGCTGGTCGAGACCGGCCCGTCCTGCTCGGTGTAGAACTCCAGCTCCGCGTCGGCGACGGCCGTCTCGATGCGGACCGTGTCGGCCTCGACACCCGGCGTCTCGGTGAGGGCGACACGGACCCCGATACGCTCGTTCGCGGCTCCCGTACCGGACGCGCGAGACCCGCGCTCGACGTCCCAGGTCACCGATTCGACCACGTCGTGTGCCTCGTCTACGACGGGGGGCTCGAACGACTCCCGGGCGCTTCCCGTCGAGCGCGCCTCGCTACTGACGAAGAACACTCGCCACTCACCGTCGTCGGTGGCGAGTATCCAGCTGTCCTTCTGGTCGGCGGTCAACGGCTCCGCACCCACGTCGACGACCGCGATATCCTCGGACCCGATCCGGGTCCCGAGTTCGTCGCGGTCGAACCAGATGCCGATACCCGGGTACTCGAACAGGAGTTCGACGGACACGTCGGTGGTCACGTCCTCGAGTTCGAATCCATCGACTGCCTTGTACACCGAGCCGTCGAACTCCCAGTCCGTCCCGTCCCAGCGATCCGGGTCGAGGACGCTCGCGCTGTGGACGACGGCCGAGAGGGCGTCCATGTCCTCCGCGGCAGCGTCGTCGATGTACTCGCCCACGAGCCCACGCGCAGTCTCCCTGAAGGTCGGGGTCGTCGTCGGACCGTCTCCGGTCTCGTCGCCCACGTCGAGACTGTCGTCGAGACAGCCAGCCAGTGCGGCAGTCACCGTGGCGGCACCACCGGCGAGGAAGCGGCGGCGGGAGGCGGTGGGTCGTTCGTCGTCGCTACGCGGTCGGGACCAGTTCGGTCGGTCTGCCATCGTGACCGAGCCCAGGGCCGACCGGTGTGTAAACCAGGGTGCGGAATTGGCGGGCACCGAACGCGAATTCACTGCCGCCGCCGACCGTTTGGTGGCCGCCAAACCGGTTCCTGATTGCGATTCCGGGCGGCCCGCTCAGCTGGTCAACTCTCGGCCCCACTCGAGCACGTCCGGTGCGAGCGGGTACTCCCACGCCGTCCCGAAGATCGCCTTCCCCATGCCGACCACAGAGAAGACCATCGTCAGCAACGTCATGATCGCCAGTGCGAAGACGCCGGCGACGACCACCAGAAGGAGCACGAGTACCACCCAGTCGAACGGCGCGAAATCGGGCAGCACCGCGTCGACGACGAACGTGAGTGCGAAGCCGAACAGCACCGCGGCCAGTACACAGAGGTACGTCAGGTGCCAGTTCAGCACGTTCCGGGCGTTCTCCCGGGTGAACGGGTGGTCGGTGGTCAGGTAGACGATTCCCGGCAGCGCCACCCCCGAGAGCAGGCCGAGCGGGTGGAGGAAGATACCGGTCAGCGTTCGCTCCGTCAGCAGGCTCGGACCCGGCCGGGACTCCTCGAACTCGGTCGCGCCCTCCTCCTCGTCGGTCGTCGGTCGTCTGGGGCGTTTCACGGTCTGTCCTCCTCCGGATGGTTCGACCACGGTACGAGTCGCCCCAGCCCGCCAGCTCTGAGGGTTCTGGCGACTCGCTCCGCGAACAGCAGCCCCAGACAGACGAGGAAGAGGTTCCCCGCCGCTCCCCAGAGCCTGACGCCGCTCCCGATGGAGGGGTCCACGGGGAGCACCGCCGTCACCGCTCCGAGCGAGAAGAGCACCAGGCTCAGCTGGAAGCCCGCGAGGACGAGCGTCCTGATGCCCGCCGGATTCCGCAGCCGGACGAAGTCGGTCACCGAGAGGGTATCGAGGGGCGTCTCGTGTGCGAGCGCCTGCTGTCCCTCGGGCGACACCGGCCACGCCGACTGGGGGTGGTTGATGTAGTACAGCGTGATCGTGTCCGGGTACGCCTCCGTCGCGACCACGTCGATCTCGCGGAGCTCGTTCAGTCTGTTGCGTACCGTCTCCTTGCTCACGTCGGGGGTGACCCGGGCGCGGATCTGCTCCGCGGAGAAGAACGGTCGCTCGGCGTCGAGCATCGTCTCGACCACGTGCTCCTGCGTGAGCTTCTTGGTGAAGTCGTGGTCGATGCGGTCGTCGATCCAGGGTGGGAGGGCCGTCATCTGCGTAGTAGTTCTCCGTTTCGTGGAGCGGGTTGTAAACGTCCGACCGGATTTTGCGGGCACCAAACGGGAAAACTCACCGATACGGCGTCGCCCCGGTTCGATGCGACCGCATCCGTACCGACGTCTGGCGGCACTCGCCCCCGTCATTCATTACCTCGTCGATGCTGTCTCCCGTATGGACCTCACGGCGCGGGAGATAGACATCGCGACTCCCACACCGACGGTCATCCTCCACACGGCCGACGCCGAGGAGCTGGGGGCGCATTCACTCGACCGCATCCGCATCAAGCGCGACGGTCGTACCTACACGGGTATCGTCGAGACGACGACCGAACTCGTCGAGCAGGGGGGACTGGCCGTGACGAGCCGGCTCGGCCACGTCACCGGTCCGGTCACCGTCTCGCTCGCGCCGAAGCCACGGTCGGTCGCCCACATCCGGGCGAAGCTCGAGGACCACGAGCTCGAGCGCGGGGACATCCAGGAGATCGTCCACGACATCGACCGATACCGACTCAACGACGTCGAGCTGGGGGCGTACGTCTCCGCCATCCAGGCCAACGGGCTCTCGCACGAGGAGACCCGCCACCTCACCGAGGCGATGACCGCCGCCGGCCAGCGTATCGAGTGGTCACAGGACGTCATCGCCGACAAACACTCCATCGGTGGTGTCGCCGGCAACCGTGTCACCCCCATCATCGTCCCCATCGTCGCGGCGGCCGGGGTCACCATCCCGAAGACCTCGTCGCGGGCCATCACCTCGCCCGCGGGGACTGCGGACACGATGGCGGTGTTCTGCGAGGTGGCGTTCACGACCGAGGAGATGCGGGACATCGTCGAGGAGACCAACGGCTGCGTCGTCTGGGGTGGCAGCGTCGACCTCTCGCCGGTCGACGACAAGATAATCCGTGCCGAGAACCCGCTCTCCGTGGACCCGCCGGGCCAGATCATCGCCTCCGTCCTCTCGAAGAAGAAGAGCGCGGGCTCGAACCACGTGATAATCGACATCCCCTACGGCGAGAACGCGAAGGTGACGAGCCTCGTCGCCGCCCGCGAACTCGCGGAGGACTTCCGTCTGGTCGCGGAGCACCTCGACCTCGAGATCGCCTGCACCATCACCCGTGGTGGCCAGCCGATCGGCGAGGGGATCGGCCCGGTTCTGGAGGCCCGCGACGTGCTCGCGGTTCTCGACGGCGGCGGTCCGCTTGAACTCCGTCTCAAGAGCATCAGACTCGCCGACATCCTGTTCGACCTCTGTGACGTGGACGCGGACGCCGCCGAGTTGCTGGACTCCGGTGCGGCCCTATCGAAGTTCCGGGAGATCGTCGCCGCCCAGGGGGGAGACCCCGACGTCGAACGCGACGACCTCCGGCCGGGCGGGCATCGACACGTCGTGACCGCCGGACGCGACGGTGTCGTGATGACCGTCCAGAACCGCTACATCAGCGAAGTGGCGCGACGGGCCGGTGCCCCGCGGGACCCCGGTGCCGGCATCAGGCTCCACTGCCGCGAGGACGACGATGTCGCTGCCGACGACGAACTCTTCACGATATACGCCGAGAAACGGAGCAAACTGACGGAGGCCGTCGACTACCACGACGAGGTCGAGGCGGTCCGCATCGGCGACCCCGACGAGGCACTCATCGAGCGGCGCTGACCCGGTCGGCGGTCGTTCGGCCAGCCTCCGGCCGTGGGTTCCCCCACTCCGTCAGCGCCTCGCTGTCGTCGGTCTCATCGGCGAGTCCGAGAGAACTCCCGTGGGAGGGGGTTCCGAAGGCCGTGTGAGACGGTTGCCGCGACCCCCTCGAACCGCTCGCCGAGCGTCGGAGCTCCTGCCACCGATACCCGACAGAGGGTGGCGACCTCCGGGGCCGCACCCGACCAGAGGCGCGTCTGGATTGCCGGAGAACCGTTCGTTCGCTATCACGCCTCGGCCCCACTTCTTCCCGAGCGCCAACCCTTCGAGCACGGATGACGAACGAACGACCCATCGAAGACGCCCGCTGCTGGCTGCTCAACACGGCGGACATGGAAGTCGCCGTGCACGTCAACTACCACGGCTCGCCCCTGACGACCATCAAGCCGGAGGAGGACCAGCCCGCGTTCACCATCGACTCGGACGCGAGCGGTATCTACGGCACGTACACGTTCGAGGCCGTCGAGACGGACGACCCCGACGACACCGTCCTCGCCTCCGTCTCGGTGCTGTTCGAGGAGAACGACAGCTACGCCGCCGTCTTCCGCCAGGTCGACGACGCCGAGTACGAGTTCTCCGTCTACGAGAACGACTTCTCCCCCTCGGGCGACACCCGCTTCGAGATCCGGCACACCGGGCTCGCGGCGGAGGTCGACTGGACCCTGGAGCCGAAGCCCGAGGCCGACCCCAGCATCCCGGACGACGAGCGGAGCGGCACGCTCCAGCGCGGCGAGTGGCAGCAGGCCATCGACGTCACCGAGAACGAGTACCGGCTGGAGGTGCTCGTCGATGGCGAGGTCGTCGCGTTCAGGCAGGACCTCGAACTCGAGGCCAACCGGATGATCGTGGTGTACCTCGTCGGCGACCCGAAGCCGTGGATGGGCTCTGACGAGAAGGAGGGCCACATCTTCCGCCAGGAGTACCAGATCCAGACCGGCGAGCACCGCGAGGACGAGGTGACACCGCCCGCAGACCCGTACACGGAGACGGACGACAACCAGACCATCGAGTTCGACCTCGACCCGGTCGAGCTCTACCACACGAACCGGACCGAGGTCGAGCTCGCCGCGACCGACCCAGACGGAATCGTCGACGACCTCGCCATCGAGAGCGCGGAGCCGTACTCGGACGGGTTCGTCGTCCCGGACGAGAGCGTCGACCGGGCGTTCGCCATCGGCGGCGAGACGACCGCGACGCTGCTCGTGAAACCGAAGGTCCCACCCGCGAGCTACGAGGTGGACATCGTCTCCAACCCCGGGAGCCTCGGTGAACGGGCCGTGGCCACCCTCCCGGTCGAGGTCGCACCCGTCACCGTCGACCGGCTCCAGGTGCTGGTCGACGCCTACCACGCCGGGGACGAGATGACGGACGCCATCGCGGCCCAGCTCACCGACGTCCTCGAACACGCCGACGAGCATCGCCAGGACGGCGAGACCGCCGCGGCGTGCAGCGACCTCAAACAGGTAATCGACACGGTCGGCGAGCACAAGGACGAGGGGATCAGCGAGCCCGCATCGCTCGACATCGAGACCGAGGCGAAGGCACTTCGGGCGTACCTCAGTTGCGGGTGATCGTGACCGGCTGACGATGGGATAGGCCGCTGACCGATTTCGGCGGTACATCACCGCATCCGGCCTCGGTCCGGTATGGGAAACCGACCCGGCACCCACACCGACCCGACCGCTGAGAGCAGCGACGTGGCCGTGGAGGGCGATGGCCGATGACGGGCGACTCCGTCGGCCTCGGCATCGACCGTCCGATCCTCAGACACCTCACCTACCGCGAGGCCCACCTGTTCGAGCTGGGGATCTGGCCCGGTGCGTCGGTCGCACTCGCGCTGTTCGCGGGCGACTACGGGCTGGCGCTCGCGACGGTCGCGCTCATCCGGCGACGGCTGCAGCGAACCGACCGCGAGCCGTCCAAACCCACGGAGCGACCCGTACTCCTGCGTGCCTACGTCAGGGACGCCTGGTACTTCGCGGTCGGCGCGCTGGCCGGGTTCCTGTTCATGTTCGGGGCCGCGCTGGTTGCGGGGGCGGATGCCCAGGCGCTCGTGTGACCGTCCGACCGATAGTTCGACCGCGGCGCTTCTCCTGACGGTTCTACGGCCGGTGTTCGATGTGGACGTAGCGCGTACGGTTATCGGAGGACGCCATGTCGTCGCCGAAAAAATGGGGATGGTCCACCAGCGGGTGGGGAGTCCGGAGGCTCGACGCCTCAGTCCGCGCCGCCGCCCTTGCCGCTGTTCGTCAGGACCCACGTGATCGCCACCACGACGATGGCGACGACCACGATGCCGATGAGGAGGGTGGGACTGATGCCACCGCTCGTCTGGAGTGCGGTACCGCCGAGCGATTCTGCCATGGACGTGATCATGTCGATCACATCCGTACCGAGGAGGGCGGGTGATAAACCTCGGTGAGACTCTCCACACAGCTACCAGAACAGGCCTACTGGACGGAGTCGCTACTCCGTGGTCCGACGGTTGTCCGCGAGAGGTTCGAGAGGGTCTGCCGGCCGGCTGTCACTCCGTCTCGGCGACGGCGAGTGCTGTCTGTACGTCCGCGAGGAACTGCTGGAGTTCGGCGAGGTCCTCGCCCTCCGATGCGTTCTCGTCGACGGCCTCAGAGAGGCGTTCGACCTGCTGGAGCGCCGTCTGTACGTCGATGGTCTCTGCCATTGCGTTCGTCGGTGGACGACACACGTAGTAATGCCTCCAGAGTGTATATCTCAGTGCCAGCTCCGTCCACCAGATTGCCGGCCAGTAGCGGGTTGAACGCCCGGCCCCGAACCGTCCGGCAGCACCGTCACTTCTCCCGGAACGGCCCGTAGTGTCTCGGGAGCACCGAGTGGAGGTCCCCGCAGCTACCGACCAGCTCCGGTGACTGCTCGTCTTCGTCCGGTTCGCGTATCCGCTCGATGGTCGCGTAGAACCGCCACTCCTCGACGTCGTCGAAGAGGAAGCAGAGCTGTCCCCACCGGCCGAGCCCGAGTGCGCCGATGGACATAGTCCGTTCGTCGACCACGTCCTCGTCCCAGTGCATCGACCCGCCGCTCGCGAACGATTCAGGCTCCGCGGGCGACTGGTACTCCACCGAGCTCGCTCAGTAGTCGCGGTCGGTACCGAAGAACCAGCGACTGTCACCGTCGAACCCGAGCGCGTCGACGATTGTCTCCTGTAACTCGAAGAGTGACCGCTCGCCCCCCCACGTCGAAGTCCCGTCAGAACGTCTCTGTCGACCGTTCGACTGTGAGTCCGAACCGGTACGAGGACACGTGCGAGCCCGGGGTTGGAGAGCCCGCGGACGGAGATCCCGTCGTTCTTTCGATTCGGCGGCCCACGCGTGCCGCCACCGCCTCGCATCACTCGCCGATCCGTCGGTCACAGTGGGGGCACCGGGGGTCGTCCGGGGTGCTAGCTTCGAGGAGGCCGGAGACGAGGATGCTCGACGGAACGGCGGCCACGCCGACGCCGAGGAAGGAGACGACGACCCCGACGACCCGCCCGAGCGGTGTGACGGGGTAGACGTCACCGTACCCGACGGTCGTGATGGTGACGCCGGCCCACCAGAGCGTCGCCGGGATGCTCGAGAACGTCTCCGGCTGGGCGTCGTGCTCGGCGAAGTACATCGCGCTCGCGGCCAGTACCCAGAGCACGCCGGTTACGAACCCGGAGACGAGGAGGTCGCCCCGCTTCCGGCGGACCACCTGGACGATGAGGTCCACGCCGTCGACGTACCGGACGAGTTTGAGGAACCGCAGGATCCGACCGAAGCTGGAGGCGTGGAGGCCGCCGATGCCGAGGGCCAGCCCGACGTAGAACGGGACGATAGCGAGCAGGTCGACCAGCAGGTAGGGGTCGCGCAGGCTCGCGCCGTCGTCGACGTCGAGCGTCCGGCCAACCACCCTGACCGCGAACTCGACCGTGAACAGGCCGACAACGACGTACTCGACGGCGTCGAGGAGCGGTCCGTACTGGGCGGCGACGCCGTCGACGGACTCCAGAACGACCGCGACCGTGTTCGCGACGATGAGACACAGCACCACCGCCTCGACCGCGCTCATCTGCCCGTCGCCGTCGAGCCCGTTCGACACGTCGACGACGAGACTCCGGACGCTTCTCACGACCCACCACCCCCCATACCGGCGGCCGTCAGCGTCGGATGAACCACGGAACGTCCGCCGCCATCTCCTGCACGTGACTTCCCTCCCACGTCTTGCGGGTACTTACCACGGTCGTGGCTACGTCCGACATGGTCTGGAACCAGGTGTCCGGTGCGGCCCACAGCGCCGTCGCCGGGATCACGATGGCGTTCACCACCGCGAAGCTCGCCGAACACCGCGAGAAGCGGCGCTGGCTCCGGCGGACGGTGTACCAGCCGCTCTACGGACGGTCGAACCGTCGGCGGACCGAACGGGGCTTCTACCGGTCCCTCTGGGACCACTGGACCGGGAACTGGAGACGGTGACTCCGGTACAGACGCGATGGCCACGCCAACCATACCGGGAGTTCCCCGGTCCCCCGGAAGAACCGGTCACACGTTCCACTCACCGAATAGGTCCCTCGGATGCGAGTGACGCACCTGGACCGTCTACATTCCCTTCACTTCTCGGACTGTCATCACCCCCCTCGGACTACGTGAAACCACGACCCACTGGCCGTCGACACAGGCCGGCCGGGATGCACGAACTGCCCCATCGACACCACCCGCACGCCCCTCACAAGAGCCTTGCACGTACGCATACCCCTGCCGTTCGACGCCGCGGAACCGATCGAGTACCTCACGTTCGGTCGGAAGTCCTGGCTGCTGTTCCGGGTCTGGCTGCTCCAGGTGGTCATCCTCTTCTTCGAGGTCCAGATCCTCCGGAGCGTCCACCCCTCCATCGAGCGCGCATTGGGTTCGCTGGAGGTGGTCCAGCTCTACCTCGTCATCTCGCTGGTTGCGCTGCTCGTCCTCGCGTCGTTCGCACGACGGATGGGGCGACTCACGTTCGCAGCCTCGTTCAGGCACCCGCTACACGTCGGCCTGTCGGTGTTCGGCTACCTCGGCATGGCCGGCAGCCTCGTCCTCCCGGTGGTCTCGCTCACCGGGGTTCCTCCAGCAGTGGCCGATGGCGTGGACGCGGTCGACGTCGCACTGGTCTCGCTGGTGACGACCACGCTCGCCGCGTTGCTCATCGTCGAGTTCTACGCACTGTTCGACCTGGAGGACTACCCCTCGAAGCGGGAGATACGGACGACGACGCGGGGCTGGGTCCGCGCACTGGACTGGTGCGAGGAGCCCGACGGCACCCGACGCAAGCGCGAACGGTACGAGGAGTTCCGCCAGCGGACCGACGACCTGTCGGCGCTCCTCGAGTACGCCGCCACCGCGGAGGGCCGTGAACTCGGCGGCGACTTCGAGGACTGGGTGGCCGACTACCAGCAACAGAGCCTCCTCTCACAGGAGGCGATCGTTCGCGGCGACACCCGGAACCAGCGCCTGCAGGACCAGCACCGGTCCCTGCAGGACCTCGTCGACAGGTTCGAACGAATCAGCGAGATGTGACCCGACGACGATCTAAGCAGACCCCCCATGATCGACAGATACGACACCCCCGACGAAGCGCTACCCCACGAGACGACGGTCCTGGTCGTGTCTCAGGAGAGGAACTGCTTCGGGCGCGACTTCACGGACCTCTTCGACGAGATACGGTCCGCGAACGTCTGCGACCACCTCCTCATCGAGGAGCAGTACCGCTCCGTCGACGACCTTCCCGACTACGACACGCTCATCCAGTACGGCGTCTGGGTCGTCCACTACAGCGCGCTGCTCGCGGACGACTCCGACGCGATACGGTCGTACCTCGAAGACGACTCGATACCGGACGAGACCCAGATCGTCGTCGTGTTCGACACCAACGACGACCGGCTCGCCTCCGACGCGACGAAGAACCTGAAAGGCGAGTACAGCGACGAGCTCATCGTCACCTCGACGGAGACGGAGCTCGTCTACTACCTCCTGGGACACTTCAACACCGCCAGCCCCTGTACGGCTGCCGGCCTCGCGTACCTCGTCTCGTGGAACAACATGGTCGCCGACCTCATCGGCCCGTTCCGCGACGCGGACTGAGGCCGGTTCGCCCAGCGCCGGTCTCGGGACGGCAGGACCGACTCGACGTGACGGATCGCTCTCACGGTCTCCCCGTTCTTTCACCCCGGGCGAGTACGACCGGTAGCTCCGCAGCGCTGGTGTGCTGGACCATCCTGACGTTCGCGCACGGGGCTCTCAGCGCCAGTTGGGGAGCGACGCCGTCGCGGTCTGATGCATCCCCAGCCACGCGTTCGGCCGGTCCGGGTCGGCGATGATGAACCACACCTCACCGTCTACCTCCTCCCGCAGCGAGACGAGGTCGGTGCTGTCGGACATACCCGGCGTTCGTCACCGGAACCCAAGTACCGGCGAAAGTGTCCATAATCTCGACGCGTCTCGCCGGTCCGGCGGCGAATTCTGGTAGCGAGCTGGACTCTCTGGGCTCCCCTTCAGGACGAGTCACGTTCGTTCCAGTGATGGACGGCTGGACGACCACCCGACCCGGGAGGGGCCGAGACGCGGCGACGACCTGACGACGAGGGGCCGTCGTCCGCGCGGCGAGCGCCACGCCGACAGCGGAACACACCATGAGACTCAACGACATCATCCCGTTCGACCTGTTCGGTACCGACATCGAACCGACCGACCCGACGGAGTCGACCGCGGAGGCAAACGACGGCACGACCGACGACGGCTCGTCCGCGTCGTCGGCCAACGGGTCGACGAGCGAGGGGGCCGGTGACGGTGCCACCGACGACTCCACGGGGAACACCCCCACCGACCCCGACACCACGTCCACCGCGCAGGCGGAGGCCCAGCAGGGTGACGGCCCTGCAGCCAGCAGCGCCAGCACGTCGGCCACGAGCAACGGTCACTCCGAGACGAGCTCCGTCAGCGTCGTCGTCGGCGAGAACGGCGCGGCGGCGGCCTCCGACATCGGCGTCGTCTCCGTCGGAGCCGAGGGTGCGGCGGCCGCGAGCGAGGTCGGCGTCGTCGCCGTCGGCCCGAACGGCGGGAGCGCGGCGTGCGACGCCGCGAACTCGACGGAGGTCAAGACCCGGACCAGCGACGACTGAGACGCGCCCCGCGGCGGCCTGTTTCTCTCCGACCATCTCTGGAGGAGCGCTTCGCGTTCGATGCCGGCCTCCAGTGGGTTCGAGCAGTACGCACACCGGTGAAAGACGGTTGGTGACGGGCGAGATTGCAGAACCGACGGCGGGTGACGTGCGACCGCAGTTCGGC
This sequence comes from Haloarchaeobius litoreus, assembly GCF_024495425.1. NCBI lineage: Archaea > Methanobacteriati > Methanobacteriota > Halobacteria > Halobacteriales > Halorubellaceae > Haloarchaeobius > Haloarchaeobius litoreus. The sequence continues at coordinate 527,369 of NZ_JANHJR010000004.1, forward strand.
CAGCGTCCGTCTCGCTCAGCCGTCGTCAGCGGCCAGGAGGCCCTCCTCGACGTACTCGGCGGCCCAGTCGATGCCGGCCTCGATGTCCTCGGCCTCGACGTAGTACTCGCTGTCGTCGCTCAGCAGGTGGTCCCCTGCCTCGTCGGTGAACTCCTCGAAGCTTCTATCGGTCCCGTCGAGGACGGCACGCAGGTCGGACTCGTCGACGGTGGGGGACTCCGCGAGGTCGCGTTCGAAGGCGTACCGTCGACCGAGCACGGTGAAGAACGCACGCACCATCGGGTCGAGCCCGTCGACCTGGAACTCGGTCCGTCCGTCCTCCGTGATGCGGAAGACGTTCCGGATGCGCTGGCGCTGGGCCGCAAGGGCCGCCCAGCCGGCGTCTCCCTCCGAGGTGGGCGCCGTCCGGCTCTCGGTGCTGTCGTCGGAATCCTCCCCCTCGTCCCTGCTCCCCGCCTGTTCGAGCCGGCGGATGGGCCGGTTGATCTCATCGGCGAGCGTTCCGCCGGCTCGTTCGGTGGCACCGAACAGGTCGTCGATCATGTCCTGCCGGCCGTTCTCGAGGATCGCGATCTTGTCCGCGACGGAGCGGTACTCCTCCACCGTCTCGCGGAGCGTCGTCTCCTGCTCCGAGCTCAGGTAGATGTCGCTGACGACGATGGCCTGTTCGAGCGCGTCGATCTCGGAGTAGATATCCGTGCGAACGCGCTCCCAGCTGTAATCCGTCGGGTTCTCCAGCGCCGAGCCGAGCGTGCTGTAGCACTCGGTGAGCCTCGTGTGGACCGTCGACAGTGTGTCCACCTTCTTGTCGAGGTAGAACTCCGCGAGTCGACGCTGGTTCTTCGACCGAAGTCGACGCTTCGTGGTGACGTAGTTCACGCCAGCGGTGAGTCCTGCACTCCCGATACCGATCGCGCCGCCGACGATCGCGCCGGCGACCTCCGGAGAGAGGTCCATACCGAAATCCGGTCTCTGCTCACGTATGCGCCCCCGAACCGTTCAATCTCGGTAGCAGGTCTCCCCCGTAGAAGCCAACCGGAACCGTTCTGGTGGACGTGCCAGCGTAACCACCACGACCGCCGCAAGAATCCGAATGGATAACCGAATTCAATATATCCGTTACTTATTACCTTTGGAAACCAAGCCACGGTGATGCCCGACACAGAACCGGTCGCCAACACCGCACTGGACCCGCAGACGCTCCAGTTCCTCGACGGCCAGGCTGAGACGCTTGACACGACACGGGACGACCTCCTGCAGCGGCTGGTGGCACACTACCGGACCGCCTGCGAGAGCGGCCTCTCGTGTCCGCACTGCAACAACGAGCTCCTCATCGACATCTGACCATGGCACTCAAGAAACCGACCCCCGCCACCGACAAGCAAGGCGAGAATAACACCGCCGCCGACGCGGACCCGCAATCGGCAGACACCACCTCGACGGCCAAGGCCGAGGCCGAGCAGGGCAACGGCCCCGCGGCGAGCAGCGCAACCACCTCGGCCACGAGCAACGGCCACTCCGAGACGAGCTCCGTCAGCGTCGTCGTCAGCGAACACGGCGCATCGGCGGCCTCGGACATCGGTGTGGTCACCGTCGGCAGCGATGGTGCGGCGGCCGCCAGCGGGGTCGGCACCGCTGCCGTCGGCCCCGAAGCCGGTGCCGCCGCCTCCAACGCCGCGAACTCCACGACCGTCGAGGTCGAGAGACGCGACCAGACCGGCGGCTGCTCGGGCTGTCGAAACGCGGCCGAGGAGAACGTGCTGGACGACACCGACGACCAGAACGACGGACCGGACCGACACGACCGGACGGGGGACCGCGACGAGACCTGAACCGGTGTCGGTTCGCAGTCACCCGACCATCGGACAGGTCCGACAGACGTCGGCCGTTAACCAACGACTGCTCCCAACCCATGAGTTTCCATCAGACCCAACCACGACCACAGACGAATCGTACGGACGCCGCGGCGGATCAGTGCCCGGAGTGCAACGGGTCCCTCGTGAGCGACCCACAGAGGGGGGAGCGGAGCTGTTCGGAGTGTGGGCTGGTCGTCGCCGAGGACAAGATCGACGAGGGCCCGGAGTGGCGTACCACGGACGCCACGGACGGGTCCCAGCCCTCGCGCGTCGGTCCACCGGTCACCAAGACACAGCACGACGACGGCCTCTCGACGACCATCGACTGGCGGAACCGGGACGCCAAGGGGAACGCGCTCGACTCCCAGCAGCGCGAGCGGATGCGTCGCCTCCGCAAGTGGAACAGCCGCTTCAAGACCCGTGACTCGAAGGAGCGCGGCCTCAAGCACGCCCTCGGCGAGATCGACCGGATGGCCAGCTCGCTCGGTCTGCCCGAAGACGTCCGCGAGACGGCGTCCATCATCTATCGGCGGGCGCTGAGAGCCGACCTGCTCCCCGGCCGCTCCATCGAGGGCGTCGCGACGGCCGCACTCTACGCGGCCGCACGCCAGTCCGCACTTCCCCGGAGCCTCAAGGAGACGGCGACCGTGAGCCGGGTCGACCGCCGCGAGGTGGTCCAGACGTACCGGTACCTCCTCCGCGAGCTCGAGCTCGGCGTCGAGCCCGCCGACCCCGAGCACTACCTCGTCCGGTTCGTCTCGAAGCTGGGGCTCGACAGCTGTGTCGAGCACCGGGCACGCGAGCTCCTCGACGCGGCCCGCGAAGAGAACGTGACCGTCGGCAAGAGCCCGGTGAGTCTCGCGGCGGCGGCCGTCTATGCGGCCGCGCTCGTGGTGGACGACGCCGAACGACTGACCCAGGACACCGTCTCCGAAGCCACCGACGTCGGTGAGGCCACCATCCGGTCGCGCTACCGGGACCTCCTGAAGGCGGACGAGACCTGTCCGCTCTGATCCGGATGGCGACGACCATCCACCCTGTGGACTGGCCTCGGGTGGACGTCGCAGACACCACCGCACCTGATTCATCCCACATTGGTGTTGATGATTTTACAACGGTCTACAACGTTCTACGATGGTACTCTGGGCAGTGCAGAATGGGCAATCGAGCGGTGAACGCCACCGACTTTCGAGGTGCAGACTGTCGGCGCACCCGTCGACGTCACCCCCCGGTGAGGACACCTCGCAAGGTACTGTGACCGAAGCGGAGAGACCAGCAGGGAGGCGGCCCGGTCTCGTGATGGCCCCCGGCCGCCCGCACATCGGCACGCGATTACAAATGTCAGACAACGATTCAGAACGGACGACTGAAGGGCACGAACAGACAGACACCGACGAAGCACACGAACGGCACCTGAGGACGATGGGTCGGTCGAACCCCGACCGGGGCGACCACACCGTCAGCGTGGAGGGCTGCCGGCGACGCCCGCACGGCGACACCACGTGGGTCGAGCTGACCGGGTTCCAGCGCGACCTGCTGACCTGCATCCGGCGGCTCGACGACGGGACGACCATCCCGACCGGGACGACCATCAAGGAGGCGATGGAGTCGCTGTACGGCGAGACGATCAACCACGGTCGCCTCTACCAGAACCTCAACCATCTGGCGGAGTGCGACTGCATCGACAAGGTGGTCGTCGACGGCAGGACGAACGCGTACTACCTGACCGACGGAGCCATCGAGATGCTGGACGAGACGGCGAAACACCTCGTCTCGACGTGCGGCCTCCAGCAGTCCATCACCGAGTCCTGACGGATGAAGAGCTGACGGGGCTACCGAAACGACGCCCGTCGCTGGGCTGACCTGCTCGGATCGTCGGCCGGCCCTCAGCCCGACGACGTAGGACGGCGGCCACCAGCGGACCCCTCATTCTCCTACCAATAGTCGAACACTGTAGTTCGATTCCGTCCTCGGTTCGGGTATGAAGCGTCCGGACCTCGTACTCTTCCTCATCCCCGTCACGTACGGCCTCGTCGGGATCGGCCTGCTGTTGCTCGACGTGAACGTCTACAATGCGTCGTTGTACGCCTCGTCACTCGTCTGCGCCATCATCGCGCAGGCGCTGTTCGTCGACCCGCCGGTCTGAGGTCGACAGCCGACGGGCCGACTGGCGAGCGTGTGTCGTGGTGTTCGCGACCCGCTCGAACCATGATACCGAGCTATCGGGACTCGTCCCTACTTCTCCCCCTGGAATCGTCTCACGAGTGGGTCGCAATGAGTATCGCCCAGCTACTCCGACCGGACTCGATCGCAAGTACAGCGCTCCAGACGTCGACATCAGGTGGTTCCGGGGGAGCCCCCTCGTGGGACTTCCTCCTGCTCGCCGTGATCGTCGGCCTCGTCATCATCAGCCTCGCGTGGCTGCTCTCCGGCGGGTCGTCCTCGTCCGACTGAGGCCGATCTGGCGGGAACGGCCAGCCGAACGACCACTGGCCCCCTCGGCCCTCTTTCGCTTTCAAAACGTCCGCCACCCGCCGGCTTCGCCGCCGAGAAGCTACCGGGATTCGTCGCGACTGCCGACCGTTCTGTCCTCCATGACAGCATCGCCCCGCTGGAGTCAGGCTCCGTGTCGACGACAGGGACCACGTCATCGACATCGTCCGGAGGCTGAGTGACCATCTCCAGTGCCGTCTCATCGGCCCGAGAGGTAGAACGCGTGCCCGCTCGTTGTTGGTTCGAGGGGGGTGCCCGGCTGGAGGGTCCGGTGAGTGCGCCAGATGGTCCAGGAATCTGACCGATATCGACCGCTCTTGCCGGTCGACGGACTCGTACGACTGATGCCACGTTCGACGAGCCCCTCCGACGGTCGCACCGCCAGCGGGAAGCCGGCAGGGATGCCCCACATCGACATCCGAGCACGGGACCACTGCCTCGGCGACCTCCCTGACGGTACGTGCGAGGTCACCACGGACGGCGACACCGACCGCGTGTTCCCGCTCTCGGTCGCCAGTGGTGGCCCGACACCAGACGGGGTGATTCTCTGGACCCGAGTCGCACCGTCGGCGTACCGGGCTGGCACGCCGCTCTCCCTCACCGTCGCCGAGGACCCCGAGCTGGAGCGCGTCGTCTCACACGGCCGCATCCCCAGCACGGACTTCGACGGCCGTCACGACCACACCGTGCGGATCGACCTCGACGGCGAACTCGAACCGGACCGGCACTACCACTACCGTTTCGTCTACGACGGCGTCGCCTCCAGGACCGGCCGCTGTCGAACGCTCCCGGAACCGGACGACTCACCGGACAGCCTCCGGCTCGCCATGGTGAGCTGTCAACACTACCAGAACGGATACTTCGGCGCGTTCGACCACCTGGCGGCGGAGGACCTCGACTTCGTCCTCCACCTCGGCGACTACATCTACGACTCGGCGGACGACCGCTACCGCTCGCCCGTCGCCGACGAGTATCCCGGGCGGGACGTCTCCCTTCCGAGCGCGAAGGACATCGCTGCCTCGCTGGAGGACTTCCGGGAGCTCTACCGGACCTACCGGCGTGACCGGTCCCTCCAGGCCGCCCACGAGCGTCACACGTTCATCCGGACCTGGGACGACCACGCCATCACGAACAACCGCTACTGGGACTACGAGGCCGACGCCCAGGCGGCTCCGGACCACCCGCGCGGCGACGACCCCGCGTTCATGCGGCAGCTGACCGCCGACGGCATCCAGGCCTGGTGGGAGTACACACCCTCGCGGGTCGACTACGACCCGGAGGCGGACCATCTGCACGACGCGTTCCAGCTCTGGCGGTCCGTCGAGTTCGGCGAGCTGGCGACCCTCGTCCTGACCGACGAACGGCTCTACCGGACCCACCACCCCGGACACCTGAGGAGTCGGCTGGCCGCCAGCGAGCCGGACCGGACGATGCTCGGCGAGAGCCAGCGTGAGTGGTTCCTCGACACGGTCGGCGACGACGACGCGAGGTGGACGGTCTGGGCGAACGAGGTGCTCTCGATGCCGTTCCGCGTCGGTGTGGGCCGGCTCTCCATCGCCGCGAAACCGGACACGTGGGCCGGCTACGCACACGAGCGCGACCGGGTGTTCGCTGCGCTCGGCGAGGTCGAGAACGCCGTGACACTCACGGGTGATATGCACACCTCCCTCGCCGGGTACCAGCGGCTCCCTGACGGGTCACGCGCCGGCGTCGAGTTGATGACGCCGTCGGTGACGAGCGTCAACCTCGCCGAGGGGCTGGGCATCGAGGGGGGGCTGCTCGGTCGGGTGACGCGACCCCTGCTGTCCGGGCTCGTGAAGCTGATGAACCCGCAGTTCGAGTTCTTCGACAGCCACCACTGGGGTTACGCGGTCGTCGAGTTCACGGCTGATGCCTGCACGTACACCGCGTACAGCGTCGACAAGGAGGTTTCCGGACAGGAGGCCGACAGCGAACCCCTCGCCAGCTATCGGGTCCCGGCCGGGCGGACCGAACTACACCGGCGGCCGGCCGGGGCAGGGTAGGCGTCGGTATCGAGCCACCCGAACTCTCAGCGCCAGAGCCGCGAGAAATCGTCGAACGACCGACGGAGCGTCCCCATGAGAGAGGGCCCCGAGAGCGTCCGGGTGTCCTCGACCGTGGGCCAGCCGTCGCCGTCCGCGTCGATGGTCACCCGGCACCGCCGGTCCCCGACCTTGTCGAAGATCGAGATGGACAGCGAGCCGTCCTCGACACGCACCTCCCCGAAGTTGTAGAACTCGCCGTACTCGTACTTCCCGCCCTCCTCGTAGTGGATGTTCGGGCCGAAGGTCGTGTCGGGCACCCCGGGGTCGCGTGGCGCGGCCCCCATCGGACTCGCCAGTGCCTCGTACAGCTCCGGGCGGCCGTCGCCGTCGATGTCGAACGACGCCACCCGGGCGAAGTGCCGGTCGCCGGTGAGCCAGACGACCGTACTGTCCACCTCCTGACAGATGTGCGAGAGCAGTTCGTCCAGTTCGTGTTCGAACCCGGTGTCCGCGTCGCCGTCGGCCCACGAGTCTCTGGCCCCGGCCGCGCTCGACGGACTGGACAGCGAGACACTGCTCGCCACCAGCGTGAACGTGGCGTCGGTCTCCGCCAGGCCCTCCTTCAGCCACTCGCGCTGTTCGTCGCCCAGCATCGTCTTCTCCGGGCCGTCCGTCTCGGTGTTGTCGTCCCGGTACTGCCGCGAGTCGAGCACGAACAGTGCCAGCTCCGACCCCCACTGGAACGAGCGGTAGAGTCTCCCCTCGTCTTCGCCCGTGACGGACGGGTGCTGGTCGACCGGCCAGTACTCGAGGAACGCCTGTCGAGCCGCCGGGAGCCGCGGCTCCTCGGTCCCCGCCCAGTCGTTGCCGACCTCGTGGTCGTCCCAGATGGCGACGGTCGCCGTCGACGCCAGCAGCTCGCGGAGGTTCGGTGCCTCCGCCCGGACCTCCCGGTACTTCGCCCGGTAGTCGTCGACGGTCTCCGGCTCGCCGTCGGGCAGCGCGGGCGTCCCGTGGTCGGCGTAGATGGTGTCGCCGAGGTAGAGGAAGCAGTCCGGGTCGCGGTCCGCCATCTGCGCCGGGACCTGATACGGCGGTGCCCGGCCCTGTCCCCACGTATCCCCGGTCCAGACGAGCGACACGGGGCCCGACTCGTCGGGTGCGGGCGCAGTCCTGAACCGTCCCGTCGTCGGCTCCCCGAGGGGCTCCGAGATAGCGCCCGCGCCGAACCCGGCAGCCGCCCAGAGCTGGTATTCGTACCCGGTGTCGGGCTGGAGGTCGGCCAGCCTGAACCGGACCGTGCAGTCGTCCGCCTCGACGCTCGGCAGGGGGGTGACACGTTCGCGGTCCCCCGTCGAGTCGGCCCTCCAGTACGTCAGGTGGACGAGGGCCGGACCGTCGGTCCTGGTCCAGACCACCGCGGTCTTCGCCGTCACGTCGCCGACGACCGTGCCGTGGTCGAGCGGGACCGGTTCGAGGTCCTCCGAGAACTCCCCCGGGGGACAGCCGTCTTCGAGGTACGCGTCCGGTTGCATCGTACGGTCGCTCGTTCGTCACCGACCGGAAAGAGGGGTCGAGGCCGTCCGGTTCACTGACCAATCCCCGCCGACCCGGTCGCCCGGAACCCGGACCGTTTATCTCCCCGCTCCGTGCAGAGCGTCAGTGTGCAGCAAGCGATATTCTTCGATCTGGACGGCACCCTCCTCCATCTCACGCGAGGGTACGGGGAGCTCCTCGCGGAGACGTTCCGGTCGGTCGAGGGCGAGTGCCGCGACGAGTGGCTGACCAGCTACGACGAGGCGTTCTTCGAGGCGTTCCAGGCGTGCGAGCCGGAGCCGTCTCGCCGGGCGTTCGCAACCGTCAGCGACGAGCCGGACGCGCTCGCGATGCAGCTCCTCGAACTCGAGGCCGAGTACAGTCGAGTTCCGGACGGGGCCCATGCGGACCTCGCCGCGCTGGGGGAGCGCTACGAGCTCGGTGTCCTGACCAACGGGATGTCCGAGTGGCAGCGCGAGAAGCTCCGGGCGAACGGCCTCGACCGGCACTTCGACGTCGTAATCACGTCCTACGAGGCCGGCGCGCACAAGCCCGAACCGGCTCCGATCGCGGCCGCAGAGCGTGCGTTGGACGCACCGACCTACGGCATGGTCGGCGACTCCGACGCCGACATCGAGGGTGCGGAGCGACAGGGTTGGGCGGCGTTGCGGTACGACGGACAGCGGTTCCGTGACGCGCCGGCCGCGTTCGGCTGGGAGTGACCACCGAGGCCGGTCAGCCGCCGCGCTGGTAGGGGGAGACTGCATTTCCGGCTCCAGCACGTTGCTGGCGACGACATGGGGACCGGACCGACCGACCGCATCCGAGGCATCGCCTTCCTGTTGAGCGGCGTCGTCGCCGCCGTGCTCATCGTCTACATCCTGGTCGTACCGGGTTCGTTCGCGTCGCTCCACCCGTTGCCGCTGATGCTTCTCTTGCTCCTGACGATGGTTGTCGCGTTCAGCCAGGCGCTGGGCCTCCTCCGCTGAATTCGACCGTGCGACCTCGTCACGGGTACACCATACCGGGTCACCGCGAGGCCGACCTGCGATGGCAGGCCCGGTAACCCCGGGTTAGCCGGGTTCGGCACCTGCTGTTCGATGTTAGGATTTCAGTTACAAACCAACAACCATGTGTTAGACTACCGATAGCTACCCGGTTACAATGGCGTCTCGGGGGGCACTCGGGACGCATGGAGACTTTCGTCCAGCGGGAGTCGGTGCTGGCTGTACTGTTGTCTACACTGACCGTGCTGTCGGTCGTGGCGGCAGGATCGACGGGCGCGTTCGCGGCCCCGGATAGGGGGGTCGGAGCGCCCGATATCTCATCGACAGTCACCGGAGCGGACAGGGCTGCTGTGGGGGAGACGCTACATCGAGCGAACGCGGGCGGCGGCTTCACGGACGGTGACGGTAACCAGTGGAGTCCCCTGACGGACTACCTCGTCGCCGGCGGTGACCAGACGTCTTCGCACGGCCAGCCATCGACGATACACAGCTCGGTGCCACCCGGGACACCGTCGCAGATCTGGGAGACCGAACGCTGGGACCCGTCCGACGGCGCGGAGATGCAGTACGAGTTCGCGGTCCCCGCGGGCCAGCAGGTCGAGGTCCGCCTCTACTTCTACGACGGCTACTCCGGCACCAGCGCGCCCGGTGACCGCGTGTTCGACGTGAGCGTCGAGGACCAGACCATCGAGAACTTCGACATCATCGACACCTACGGCGACGACACCGGGGCGATGGAGTCGTTCACCGTCACGAGCGACGGCACCATCGACGTCGACTTCGGACACGTCACCGAGAACCCGCAGATCAACGCCATCGAAATCGTCTCGGTCGAGTCCTCACCGGGGGAGCTCGACGCGCCGGGTTCGACCGACTTCGGCACCGTCGTCACCGGCGGAACGCAGACGGAGACGGTGACGCTCACGAACCTCGGGAACGCGAGCAACGCCTCGCACCCCGACATCACCGTCGACGGCGTCTCGCTGACGGGGACCGACGCCGGGCAGTTCTCCCACGACTTCTCGGGGAGTACGACGCTCGCGCCCGGGGAGTCGACGACGGTCAATGTCACCTACAGCCCGGACGAGGCGCAGGCTCACGCCGCGACGCTCGACGTGAGCCACACCGGGACCAACTCGCCCGTCACCGTCGACCTGACCGGTGAGGGGACGAGCACGGCACAGGTCGGCTTCGGCAAGAGCCAGCTCCAGGGCTTCTCGCAGGGCTCGCTCACCGCGCTGGAGTTCGGGCCGGACGGCCGGCTCTACGTCGCCCAGCAGAACGGGATGGTGTACGCGCTGAACGTCTCCCGGGACGGTGAGAACTCCTACAGCGTCGCCTCGCAGGAGTCCATCGACGCGATCCAGGACATCCCGAACCACGACGACCTCGGGACGCACCTCCCGGGAGAGACCAACCGGCAGATAACGGGCCTGACGGTCGCCGGGACCGCAGCGGAGCCGATCGTCTACGTCTCCTCCAGCGACCCGAACATCGACGTCGGGGCGGACGACGACGACACGGACACGAACTCCGGGGCCATCTCCCGGTTGACGTTCGACTGGAACACGGACGGGAGTCTCTCGTCCGTCGACCACGAGGTGATGGTGCTCGGACTCCCGCGCTCCGAGGAGAACCACGCGACGAACGGCCTGGACCTGAGCGACGACGGGGAGACCCTGTACGTCGCACAGGGTGGGCACACGAACAAGGGTGCCCCGGGCAACAACTTCGGCCACACGCCCGAGTACGCCCTCTCCGCCGCCGTGCTCTCTGTCGACCTCGCCCAGATCGAGGCGAACTACTCGGTGAACGACCTCCAGAACTACGATACCGACTACCCGAGTCTCCCGTTCCACTACGCCATCCCGACCATCCAGAACGAGGATGCGACCCCCGGCGACGACCTGCCCTTCGGTGGCGCGAACGGCACGAACCAGGCGATGTGGGTCGAGGACGGGCCGGTGCAGGTGCACTCGCCCGGCTACCGGAACCCCTACGACCTCGTCCTCTCGGAGGACGACCAGCTCTACGTCATCGACAACGGCCCGAACGGCGGCTGGGGCGGCCAGCCCGTGGACGAGGGGCCGGGCGGCACGTGCACCAACGCGCCGAACGAGGACGGGAGCTACGGCACCGGTGACCAGCTCCACCTCGCCACCGAGGGCAGCTACGGTGGCCACGCCGCGCCCATCCGTGGCAACCCGACCGGTGCGGACATCTACGACGAGGACGGCAACGTGGTGCTCGACATAAACTCGTCGAACAGTCCCGTTCCGGCGTCCGAGGTGAACCCGGTCGAGTGCGACTACCAGGACCCCTCCGAGGACAACTCCATCGGCGGCACCTTCGGCTGGACCGGCGGGATGGACGAGTACACCGCCTCCAACTTCGGCGGGGAGATGCAGGGCGACCTGCTCGTCGTGGTCGGCTCCAGCTCGGTCACGCGCGTCCAGCTCAACGCGACCGGCACCGGCGTCACGGACCAGGAGACCAACTTCTTCAGCGACCTCAGCGCGCTCGGCATCGCGGCCCAGGGCGACGAGGGGCCGTTCCCCGGCACGGTCTGGACCGCCCGGGGCAGCATCACCGTGTTCGAGCCGAACGACTACGGCGACGGCGGTGGCGGCGGGACGTGTTCGGGCGCTGACGACCCGAGCCTCGACGAGGACGGCGACGGCTACGACAACGCCGACGAGATCGACGCGGGCACCGACCCGTGTTCCGCCGCCTCGACCCCGCCCGACTTCGACGACGACTTCATCTCGAACGTCAACGACCCCGACGACGACAACGACGGCGCGCCCGACACCACCGACCACTTCGCAGTCGACGCGGACAACGGGACGACGACGACGCTCCCGGTCCAGATGGAGTTCGCCGAGACGGCCCTGTTCGGCGACGACAGCCAGGGGTGGGACGGGCTGATGACGAACGGTGAGGACGACTATCAGGACCTCTACGACCCGTCCCAGATGACTGTCGGCGGTGCGGCACAGGTCGTCACCGTCGAGAACGTGCCTGCAGGCGACGCGGTCAACGACCAGAACGCACAGCAGTTCGCGTTCCAGCGCGGCTTCGTCGCGCCCGACGAACCGTTCACGGTGTCGACCACCGTCAACGGCTACCCCGAGAACCCCTCGAACTACCATGGGCTCGGCTTCTACATCGGGAACGGCGACCAGGACAACTACATCAAGCTCATCGTCTCTGCCAACGGCGGCACCGGCGGCGTGCAGTTCGCCGAGGAGTTCGGCGGCTCGTTCGCGAACGTCGCCCAGCCCGACGACCCGGCGGTCACGGGGCCGGGCAACAACACCGACCTCTCGATGACGGTGTATCCGAGTAACAACACCGTCCGGGCGTTCTACACCCCGACCGGCGGCAGCCAGACGTTCGTCGGCGAGACGACCGTCCCCGAGTCGTGGCTGAACACCTCCGACGGGAACGGGCTCGCGATGGGCCTCATCGCCACCTCCTATCAGGCCGGCTCCACGTTCGACGCGACGTGGACGGACCTGACCGCCGAGTACGTGACCCCGCCGGAGAATCAGCCACCCGTCGCCGACGCCGGGGACGACCAGACGGTCGACGAGGGGGCGACGGTCCAGCTCGACGCCTCCGGTTCGACCGACCCGGACGGCGACGACAGCACCCTCGGCTACACGTGGACCCAGACCGCCGGCCCGACGGTGAGCCTCTCGTCGTACGACGCGGTGAACCCGACGTTCACCGCCCCGGACGTCGACGGGGCCACGACACTCAGCTTCGAGGTCAGCGTCTCGGACGGGCTCGCCAACGACACCGACACGGTGAACGTCACCGTGCAGGACACCGATACCGGAACCGGTGCGGTCGTGTTCGCCGTGAACTCGGGCGGCTCGGCGTACACCGCGACCGACGGCACCGAGTACGTCGCCGACACGAACTTCGTGGACGGCAGTACGTACAGCAACACGACGGTAGAGATCGGCAACACGCAGGACGACACGCTCTACCAGACCGAGCGCTACGGCGACCCGTTCGGCTACGACGTGCCCGTCGAGAACGGCACCTACCAGGTCACCCTGCAGTTCGCGGAGATCTACCAGGGCGTCGCACCCTCCGACTCGCCCGACTCCTCCGGCCCGGACGACGGCACGAACGAGAACGACCGCGTGTTCAACGCGAGCATCGAGGGCGAGCAGGTCATCACCAACCTCGACCTCTTCGCGACGGTCGGCCCGGCCAACGCCACCCAGCAGACGTTCACCGTCGAGGTCACCGACGGCCAGCTCGACGTGGACTTCGAGGCGCTGTACGACAACGCGAAGCTCTCGGCGATGACGGTGACCGAGGTCCCCACCCACCAGCCCTACGCGGTCGAGACCGACCCGGCGACGAACGTCGGGGCCACCTCGGCGACGCTCAACGGCGACCTCACCGGGCTCGGCGACAACGACAACGCGACCGTCTACTTCCAGTACTGGGTCCAGGGCCAGAAGGACTCGACGCTGACGTGGTGGACCGGCAGCACGCAGTCCAGTCCGGGGGCGTTCAGCGCGACCGTCGCGCTCGACCCCGACACCACCTACGAGTTCCAGGCCTACGCACAGAGCGACGAGGGCGAGTGGGTGGCCGGCGACGTGGAGACGTTCACCACCGACGCCACGGGCGACTACGGCGTCCAGACCGGTACCGCCTCGAACGTCACGACGCAGGGGGCGGAGCTCTCCGGAATCCTCTCGCTTGGCGACAAGACCGAGGCGACGCCCTACGTCCGGTTCTGGGTGCAGGGCCAGCCCGAGACCACGTACTGGTACACCGGCAGCCCGACGAACGAGTCCGGCGGGTTCGACTTCCCGGTCACGCTCAGCCCGAGCACCACCTACGAGTGGCAGGCGCTCTCCCAGAGCAGCGACGGCGAGTGGGACGCCGGGGACGTGAGCAGTTTCACCACGCCCACCGGCGAGTTCTTCGGCGCGACGACCCACCCGGCGACGGACGTCGGTGTGGAGTCGGCGACGCTCAACGGCGAGCTCCTGAACCTCGGTGACAACGACAACGCGACCGTCTACTTCACCTACTGGGAGCAGGGTGCGAAGGAGTCGACGCTGACCTGGTGGACCGGCAGCGTGCAGGAAGCCACCGGCAACTTCAGCGCGACGGTCGGCGTCGAGCCGAACACCACCTACGAGTTCCGCGCGTTCGCCCAGAGCGACGAGGGCGAGTGGAAGGCCGGCCCTGTCCGGACGTTCACCACGCAGGACGGCGCGGTGTTCGACGTCGAGACCGACCCCGCGACGGACGTCGGGGCCACCTCGGCGACGCTGAACGGCGACCTCACCGGGCTCGGCGACCACGACAACGCCACGGTCTACTTCCAGTACTGGGTCACCGGCCAGCAGAGCTCGACGCTGACGTGGTGGACCGGCTCCACGCAGTCCGCGCCCGGTCCCTACAGCGCGACCGTCGACCTCCAGTCGGACACCAGCTACAGCGTGCAGGCGTACGTCCAGAGCGGCGACGGCGTCTGGAAGGCCGGCGACGTAGAGACGTTCACGACCGGCACCGAGGGCGAGCTGTCCGTCGACACGTTGCCGCCGACGAACGTGACGGAGACGGCGGCGACGTTCAACGCAGAGGTGTTCAGCTTCGGAGCCGACTCGCTGGAGAAGGCCCACTTCCAGTACTGGATACAGGGCCAGGAGAGCTCGACGAAGCAGTGGACGCCGAACGAGGTTCCCTCCGAGCCGGGGACGTTCAGCATCGACACGAGCGGGCTCCAGAACGACACGACGTACGTCGTCCGGGCCCACGTGCAGAACTCCGACGGCGAGTGGGCCAACGGCGGCACGGAGACGTTCACGACGGGCGCACCCGTCGAGAACCAGCCGCCGACGGCCGCGTTCACCGCGAACGAGAGCACGCCGACGGTCGGCCAGCCCGTCATGTTCGACGCCAGCGGCTCGAGTGACGATGACGGCTCCATCGCGAGCTACGAGTGGGACTGGAACGGCGACGGCATCACCGACGCGACGGGCCAGCAGGCGACCCACACGTTCGGTTCGTCGGGCGACTATCAGGTGAGCCTGACCGTCACCGACGACGACGGCGCGAACGACACCGCGACGCAGACCGTCTCCGTGTCGGAAGCACCCACCGTCAACAGCTCGGCGACGCTGACCATCACCCCCGACTCCGGCATCGAGGCGTCGACCTACGGCAGCGGCTCGTACGAGGTGACGAACACCGGCGAGTCGAACATCACGAGCGTCACGCTCGACCTCTCGACCGCCACACTGCCGGACGTGGTGTTCGACCCCGACGGGACCGCCGGCGACCAGGCCGCGAAGGGCCTGAGCATCGACGGCCAGTCCGGCGACGGTGTCGGCGTGGTCAGCACGGCCGACGGCGACGTGTTCAGCCAGCCCCACAACGGGGTCAACGGCTCCGACGGGTACGACGTGCTCACCATCGAGTTCACGGACTTCGAGCCCGGCGAGACGGTCTCGTTCTCGGCGGACAACGACCCGACCAGCATCAAGGGAGCGACACTCTCGTCGCAGGAGGCCGGCCCCATCTCCGGGCTGGAACTCGCCCGGTCTACGCTCACCGTCGAGTACGGCGACGGGACCACGCAGACCTCCCAGACGATCGGCGACGGGAGCGCGGGTGGTGCGGAGGCCACCGTCGACTCCTCTGTCCCGACCGCGCCGAGCATCGACGCACAGGGCGTCAGCCTCGACTCCGATGCGCTCGACCCGCGCCACTCGGCCGCGACGGTCGGCAACGCCAGTCAGACCATCACCGTGTCCGGCCCGGCCGGGGCCCAGGTGACCCTCGTCCGCGTCGAGGGCGAGCTCGAACTGAGCAACGTGCCCGACTATAACGGTACACCCGGCTACGACATCGAGGCGTTCGAGGCGAACAAGGCCGAGGACGTCGAGTACTACTCCGCGACCATCGGCTCCAGCGGGACCGTCGAGATACCGGTCACGCTGACGAACTCGACCGACGTGGGCGGCCTGAACTACTTCGTCGCGAGCGTCGCGGACGCCGAGGGTGCCGGGATGGCGTCGAACGTGGTCGTTCTGGAGTACGCACCGGGTGAGGACGAACCGGCCGCCGACCAGCCCGTCCACGCGATCAACGCCGGCGGCGACGCGTACACCGCCACGGACGGCATCGAGTACGCCGCTGACTCGAACTACGACGAGTCCGCCGGCACGTCGGACACGAGCGAACCCATCGCGGGAACCGACGACGACGCGCTCTACCAGACCGAACGGTACGGCGACCCGCTCTCGTACAGCTTCCCCGTCGAGGACGGCACGTACGACGTGACGCTGCACCTCGCCGAGATCTACCACGGCGTCGACGGCGGCAACCCCGACGGCGGCGTCGGTGACCGCGTCTTCGACGTGAGTATCGAGGGACAGACGGTCCTCTCCGACTACGACCTCTACGAGGACGTCGGGCCGCTGAACGCGACCCAGGAGACGTACACCGTGACCGTGACCGACGGGGCGCTGGACGTCGACATGGATGCCTCGGTCGACAACGCGAAGGTCGCGGCCATCACCGTCGAGAACGCGAGCGACGACGGCGGTGGGGAGAACACCCCGCCGGCGGTTACAGCCATCGACGACCAGACCGTCATCCGGGGCGAGACGGTCACGGTTCCCGTCTCGGCCACCGACGTCGACGGCGACAATCTGACGCTCTCGGCGAGCACGCCCGGCTTCGTCTCCTTCACCGACGACGGCGACGGCACCGGGACGCTGACCGTCGCCCCGCAGTCCGGCGACACCGGCACCACCACCGTCGAGGTCACGGCCGACGACGGCGAGGCCCAGACGACCGAGAGCTTCGAGCTGACCGTCGACGCCGGCACCGACACGACCGCTGGCACGGCGACCCACCGCGTCAACGCCGGTGGGAACACCATCACGGCGACCGACGGCGGGCCCGACTGGACCGGCGTCACCGGCACCGGTTCGCCGTACCTCGTCTCCGTCGGGAGTTCGGGCGGGAACTACTGCGGTGGCGACGCCGTGACGCCGACGAGCGCGGTTCCGTCGAGCACCCCCGCCGGCGTCTACGACTGCGAGCGCTACGGGGAGATGGAGTGGACGTTCTCGACCGACGCCGGGACGGTCGAGGTCCGGCTCTATCTGTCCAACCAGTTCTCGGGCTCTAGCGGGGTCGGCGAGCGCCAGTTCAACGTCTCCGTCGAGGGGACGCAGGTGCTGACCCAGTACGACCCAGTCGCAGACGTCGGTCACGCGAACGGCACGCTCAAGACGTTCACCGTGAGCGATTCGAACGGCGACGGCAACGTCACCGTCACGTTCGAGGCCGGTGCCATCGAGAACCCGCAGGTCAACGCCATCGAGGTCGTCGACACCGACGACGGCTCCGGTGGCTCCGGGTCGGCCGCAGCAAACCTCCTCGTCACCGAGAACGGCGGCATCGACGCGAGCACGTACAACACGGGCTCGTTCGAGATCACCAACACCGGCGACACCGCAATCGAGTCGGTCACCTACGACCTCGGCCAGGCGATGTTCCCCGACGTGGTGTTCGACCCCGATGGCACCGCCGGCGACGCGGGCTCGAAGGGGTTCACGCCCGACAGCGGCGCGAGCACGACCGGGCTCGTCGACGGCTCGTTCGCCAGCCCGCACAACGGCGTCGACGGCGAGGACGGCTACGATGCGCTGACGGCGACGTTCGACGACTTCGACCCGGGCGAGACGTTCACGTTCTCCACGGACATCGACCCGACCAGCATCAAGGACGCCTCCAGCACCGGCTCCGCGGGCTCCGTCTCCGGCCTCGAACTCTCGGCGGCGACCGTCACCGTCGAGTACGCCGACGACTCCACGCAGACGACGGCGCTGTTCGGTGACGGGAGCAACGGCGGGAGCGCGGCCACCGCCACGTCCTCGGTGCCGACCGCCCCGACGCTCGGCGTCTCCGGCGTCACGCTGGACGCCGGCGCACTCGACGCACGCCACGCCGCCGCGACCGTCTCCTCGGCGAGTCAGACCATCACCGTCGACGGACCCGCCGGTGCGACCGTCCAGCTGCTCCACGTCGAGGGCCAGCTCGAACTCGACCAGGCAACCGGCTACGAGCTGGAGCAGTACGAGGCCAACACCGCCGAGAACGTCGACTACCAGACCGTCACGCTCGACTCGAACGGCGACGCCACCGTCGACGTGACCCTCACGAACACGTCGAGCAGCGACGTCGAAGGCGGGTACAACTACTTCGTCGCGACGGTCGCCGACGGCGACGGTGACACCGGGTCCACGACGAGCATCATCGTCCTGAAGTACGACGATTCGGCCTGAGACGCACCCGCTGGCACCCACCGTCGAAACCACCACTTCCACAACACGATGATCTGGAGCTCACTCGTCTCGGCCGTCCAGTTGCTCGGTGTCCTCGTCGGCCTCGCCTTCACCGGGATGGTCGGCCTCGGGCTACTCTCGTCCGCGCTGTACAGCACCGAACGGGCGGAAGAGCCCGTCGAGAACCTGCGGCTGGTGATCCCGACGGTGGCGGCCGAGCACGTTCGGCCGGCGCTCGTCGAGACCATCGAACACACCGTGTCGAACTTCCCCGAGTACGAGGTGTACTGCGTCCTCGACGAGGGGAGCGACCTGGAAGACGAGCTCGACGTACTGGACGACGTCACGACCGTCGTGGTGCCCGCTTCGTTCGACTGCGAGGCCGTCGCCAAGGGGCGCGCTATCCAGTACTTCATCGAGACGGTCGTCGACGATGCACCCGGGCACTGGTACGGGTTCATCGACGACGACAACCGCATCCTCGACGACACGTTCTGCTACGAGATTCCGCACTACGAGGCGCGGGGCTACCGGGCGATGAATCCGGTGCTCGTCCCGCGACAGGGCCGGTCCGTGCTGACGTTCATGACCGACCACATCAGGTACGTCGACGACATCTCCATCTACCGACTGTTCAACGGGGTGCTCGGTCGACCGTACCTCGGCTTCCACGGCGAGCTGCTCTGTGCCCGGGGTGACCTGCTACGGGAGGTCGGGTTCGACCGCGACACCATCGTCGAGGACTTCGCGTTCGCCCTCGAACTCGCGAAGCGGGACGTGAAGGTGTGGCAGAGTGCGACGCGTGTGAGCGTGCTGAGCCCACACGACGTGCAGTCGTTCCTCGACCAGCGGGCTCGCTGGTATCTGGGTATCGCCCGGTACCTGCCACGAGCGCCGGTCGTCAGTCAGGTGGTGGTCGGGCTCAGAATCGCCATCTGGACCGTCGCCGTCACCTCCAGCTGGGTGTTCGTCCCGCTGTGGGTGCTCGGCTACGGACTCGCTCTCCCGGGCTGGTTCGTCGTGCTGCTCGCGCTCGGGGGGCTCCTGTACATCGGGACCATCGCGCTGGGTGCGAGACGCATCGGCGGGCTCCGAGGGACCGCACTCCTCGCGCTGACACCGGTGTACGCCCTGCTGGAGCAGATCGTCCCGCTGTACGCCCTCTGGACCGGCGAGCGGGAGTTCGTCGTCATCGAGAAGTGACCGATGCTACCCAGTTCTCCGTCGGCTGGTCGACAGGTGGAAACTACGCTTACGTCCGTGACGACCGAACTGTCGCGTAGCAACCGATGGGCAGGCGCGACAGCGACCGTCGGCGACGACCGCTCCTGCAGACACTCGGTGTCGGCCTCTCGACGCCGTACTGGCTCCGCCGACTGGAGAGTCGGCCACCGACCACTCGACCGGGGGACCCGACCGTGAGACAGGCGAGCACCGTCGCGGCTCCAGCGTTCGTGGTCCACGAGCGCTCGGGCAGGGCACACGTCGAGCGACGTGGGAAGGACGGCACGGTGTTCAGCGGGACCGCCGACGAGGCGCTCCAGTACGCTGTCGACGCCGGTTCGGAGAGTGGCATCGGGACCGCCATCGGGCTCGCTCCGGGGACCTACGAGGTGCACCGCACGGTCCGGCTCGCGTCGTCGACCTGGCTCGCCGGCAGTGGCACAGCAGCGAACCTCCGCGCGGGTTCCGGCCTGGACGACGACCTGCTGCGTGTTCCACCCGGCACCGACCACGCCCGAATCTCGGGCGTCCGACTGGAGGGCAACCGTGGCGAGAACGCCAGCGGGGCCGCCGTCTCGGTCGCCGGCTACACCTGGCGGACGGTCCTCGACGGGCTCGTCGTGCGCGGACCCGCCGGCGACGGCGTCAGGTTCGAGGCCGGCCCCGAGGGCGAGTACTCCTTCGAACCCGTGCTGGCCGACGTTGACGTTGCCCGCTGCGGTGGGGACGGCTTCGTCTTCGGTCACGTCGGCGACCTGTTCGGCTCGAACCTCTACGCGGAGGGCTGTGCCGGCAACGGTTTCACCATGGCCGCCGCGGGCAGCACGGTCGTCCACCCTCACGCCTACGACAACCGTGGTGAGGCGGGCGTGCGCGTCCTCGAGAGCGCGATCGACCTCGACCTGCTCGGCGGCCACTTCGAACGCAACCGCCGGCACGGCGCTCTCGTCAAGGGCGAACGGATCGCGATACGGAACGCGTTCTTCGCGGATAACTCCCGGGACGCACCCGACTCCTACAGCGGGCTCGTGCTCGACGGCGCACGGGACTGTCTCGTCTCGGAGTCGACGTTCGTCAACGACGAAGGCGGCCCGCGCCCCCAGCGCCACGGGATCGTGGAGACGGCCGCGTCCGACACGAACCGGGTCACCGCGAACCTGTTCCGGAACCACGCCAGCGGTGCCGTCGAGAAACCGGCCCAGCCGGCAACGTCGATGTACCGCGACAACGTCGGCTACACGACGGAGAACGGGGGTACCGCCGCAGTCGGCGACGGCGACGGGATCCCCCACGGACTCGACGAGACGCCGACGCAGTACTGGGTGCAGTCGGGAGACCCACGGACCGTCGCGCGGGCGGTCGACGTGGACGGCACGGACCTCACGGTGTCCGTCGTCGAGGTCGGAAGCTGGTCACCGATGACCGACGCCGTCGACGTGACCTGGGGTGCGACGGCCATCGGTGGCGAGTGAGTCGACGGCGGCGGTCGAGATCCTCCTCAGTCCTCTCTGGTCGGGACCTCGCCAGCAGGAACTATCTCGCACTCGGGGAGGTCTGCCAGTACGTCCTCGGGTCCCGGCGGTGCGTACACCGCGAGGAGCTGGAGCGTGTCCCACCCGGTGTTCTTCGTCCCGTGTTCGACGCCTGCCGGGATGTACACCATCTCGCCCGGGCCGACCTCCCGCGTCTCGTCCTCGATGGTCTGTTCACCGTCACCCGCGATGAAGTACAGTATCTCGTCGCTGTCCGGGTGCGTGTGGAGGTCGTGGCCCTTCCCGGGTTCGAGGTTCACGACGCCCGCGCTGAGTCGCTCCGAGCCGTTCACCTCTGGTGTCGCCATCCACTTCAGCGTCCCCCAGTCGAACAGCTGGGTCGATACGTTCTCGCTGCTGACGAAGTGTTCTCCGGTCATGACTCCAGTACAGTATGTCTCCGCTGGCGCATAATTGCACCGCGACCTGTCGACGAATCGGAGAATAGAGGCCACAGATGCGCCCATGAATCGGTATCGACCGGACTACCAGAAGAGTGAACAGTCGACCCCGGTTCGGCCGTGGTGAATCCTGTCCCACAGCTTCAATATCTGCCCGAGAGATGGTACCAATGGACACATGAAGTTCACACGTTCCGAGTCGCTCGCCCGGCTCCGAGACGTCGCGACGAGTGGTGAACCGATCATCGGCGCTGGAGCAGGGACCGGCATCTCGGCGAAGTTCGCCGAACGGGGTGGCGTCGACCTGCTCATCATCTACAACAGCGGCCGGTACCGGATGAACGGCCGCGGGTCGTTGGCCGGACTCCTCCCGTACGGCGACGCGAACGAGATCGTCGTCGAGATGGGCCACGAGGTCATCCCCGTGGTCGAGGACACACCGGTGCTCGCCGGGGTCAACGGGACCGACCCGTTCCGTCAGATGGACGTGTTCATCGAGGACCTGAAGCGCCGGGGGTTCTCCGGCGTCCAGAACTTCCCGACCGTCGGGCTCATCGACGAGGACAGCGGGTTCCGGCAGAACCTCGAGGAGACCGGGATGGGCTACGACAGGGAGGTCGAGATGATACGGGAGGCCGCCGAGCAGGACATGCTGACCTGCCCGTACGTCTTCAGCGAGGAACAGGCCCGCGAGATGGCCGAAGCCGGTGCCGACGTCGTGGTCTCGCACATGGGGCTGACGACGTCCGGCGACATCGGTGCCGAGACCTCGCTGGACCTCGAGACGGCCGCCGAGCGCGTGCAGGCGCATCACGACGCGGCGAAGTCGGTCAACGAGGACGTCCTGGTCATCTGCCACGGCGGCCCGATCGCCTGGCCCGACGACGCCGAGTACATCCTGAACAACACCGAGGGTGTGGTCGGCTTCTTCGGGGCGTCCAGCATCGAACGGCTGCCGACAGAGGAGGCGATTCAGAACCAGGCGCGGGAGTTCAAGGAGATCGAGTTCTAGCATGGCGGTCGTCATCATCGGCACGCTGGACACGAAGGGCGAGGAGATCGGGTTCGCCCGTGACGTGATCGAATCGCAGGGCGTCGAGACGCACCTCGTCGACGTCGGTGTGCTGGACGACCCGGAGTTCGAACCGGACACGTCGGCGAGCGAGGTCGCGGAAGCAGGCGGCACCACCCTCGATGCGCTCCGCGAGGACGCGGACCGGGGCGAGGCGATGGAGGCGATGGGACGCGGGGCGGCCGCAGTCGCCCAACGGCTCCACGAGGCGGGCGTTCTCGATGGGGTCCTCGGGCTCGGTGGCTCCGGCAACACCTCCATCGCGACGACGGCGATGCGGTCGCTGCCCGTCGGCGTCCCCAAGTTCATGGTCTCCACGATGGCCTCCGGCGACACGGAGCCGTACGTCGGCTCCCGGGACATCGCGATGCTCTACTCCGTCGCCGACATCGAGGGACTGAACCAGCTCTCGCGGCAGGTCATCGCCAACGCCGCCCTCGCGATGGTCGGGATGGTCGCCAACGAACCCGACGTGGCGGTCGAGGACCGCCCCACGATCGGCATCACGATGTTCGGCGTCACGACGCCGTGTGTCCAGCACGCCCGCGAGCTGCTCGAAGCGCGCGGTTACGAGACCATCGTCTTCCACGCGACGGGGACCGGGGGCCGAGCGATGGAGTCGCTGATCGAGGAGGGGATCATCGACGGGGTCCTCGACGTGACGACGACCGAGTGGGCGGACGAGCTCGTCGGTGGCGTCCTGAACGCGGGTCCCGAGCGCCTCGATGCAGCGGGCGACGCCGGCATCCCGCAGGTCGTCTCGACGGGTGCGCTCGACATGGTGAACTTCGGCCCACGGGACTCCGTGCCCGAGGAGTTCGAAGGTCGCCAGTTCCACATCCACAACCCGCAGGTGACGCTCATGCGGACGACACCGTCGGAGAACGCCGACCTCGGCCGGATCATCGCGGAGAAGCTCAACGCCGCGACGGGGCCGACCGCGCTGGCGCTTCCGCTCGGCGGCGTCTCGATGCTAGACGTCGAAGGCGAGGACTTCTACGACCCCGAAGCGGATACAGCCCTGTTCGACGCGCTCCGGGAGCATCTGGGTCCGGACGTCGAACGCCTCGAACTGGACACCGACATCAACGACGAGTCGTTCGCCGAGGCCATCGTGGACACGCTCGACGAGTACATGCGCGAGTCTGGGCGCGGACCCACGTCGTGACGACGGCCCCCTGCGGTCCCCGGACGACCCAGAGATAGCCCGATCGCGGGCCCGTCGCACTCAGTAGGCGTAGCTCTTCTCGGCGACCCGTAACAGCCCGTCGTCGGTCCGGTCGAGTGGGGCGTAGCGGTCCTCGGTCACACTGTCGACGTAGGCAGCGAACGCCGACCCGAACCCGGTCGGCGGGTCATCCCACAGCTCGACAGCGTACGACACCAGTTCCTCATCGCGCACCCGCTCCCGTTCGGTGTCGTTCGTGAGCCCGTAGAACGCCGACGCGGCCATCTCGCGCATGAGGATGTCGGGCTCGGCGCAGTAGACGCAGTCGTCGAAAGCGGAATGGTACTGGACGCCGCGCTCGCCGTGGTCCGGGCAGTCGAACCGGTCTAGCGTCCCCACCTCCCGCATCTCCACGTCGAACGGTGGCTCGTCGGTCACGTCGACGACGAAGTAGCCGCCGAAGGACTGCTCGCCGGTCTCCCGGTGGGTGTACTGGAGGAACGCGGAGTTGAGCCGACGGCCCTTCAGACGGCCGAGATGCGTGTTCCCGCAGAAGTGTGCCCGGCCCTCGAACTGGTCGAGCAACCGCCACGTCTCCATGTGCGTGACGAGGACCACGTCGGACGCGACCGCGTCGAGGTCGTTCGTGAACCGCTGCCCGCCGACGGTCACGCAGCCGTTCGAGGGGACCTCGGTGCCGACGCCGAGGTCGGCGTCGAAGTCGCCGAAGTGGTCGCGGTTGCCCCACACCCAGACGAGGTCGTGGCGGGCGTGGGCGGCGATTTCAGCGAGGACTGGTTCGACCTCGTCGAGCTGCCGGACGGCCGTCTCCCGCCCCGCCCGCATCGCGTCAGTGAGATCCCCGACGTGCACGACGAAGTCGAACGTCTCATCCTCGATGTCGTCGCGGACCCGACGGAGCGACTCGGTGTCGCCGTGGTGGTCACCCAGGACGAGGTATCGCTGTCCCATGCCCGACTGTCGTGTCAATCGACAGTTAGTGGTGACGGTCTCCGGGCCCCCGGTGCTGTCGACGCGTCGACCGCGGGACCCGGCCGTACCGACAGCGACGGAACAGTTCCGGAGGGTTCAAGCCACCTTTCGGGCCAAACTACGATGTGAACGTTCGCAACGCCGCCGCGACGCTGGTGGGGTTCGCTATCGCAGGTGTCGTGCTGCTCGGGCTGGCGTACCTCATCGGGACCGGTGAGATTCTCGACGCGCTCGGCAAAGCGAACCCGGTCCGCGTCCTGATGGTCCCGCTCGCGATCTTCGCGTGGCTCTGTGTCTGGGGCGTGGCGTTGCAGGTCATCCTCGCTGCGGTGGGTGTCGAGATCTCGGTCATCGACGCGGTGCTCGTCCACGCTGGCGCGGCGTTCGCGAACCACATCTCCCCGTTCGGGCAGGCCGGCGGCGAGCCCATCGCGGCGTGGCTGGTCACGGAGACGAGCGACGCGGAGTTCGAACGGGCGCTGGCCGCGATGACCAGTTTCGACACCATCAACGTCGTCCCGTCGCTGCTGTTCGCACTGGTCGGCCTCGGCTACTACGCGGTCGAGGCTGTCCTCGTGCAGCGCATCCAGTATCTGGCCGCCGGTGTACTCGTGCTGGCGGTGACCCTGCCGCTGTTCGGGGTAGTCGCGTGGCGGAAGCGGGAGGCACTGGAACGTCGGCTGGTCGGACTGGTCGTCCCACCGCTGCGGTTCGCCGACCGGGTGCTCCCGAAGTTCTCGCTGCCGGGTCGGGCGGCGGTCGAGGGGATGGTCGAGGGGTTCTTCGTGGGCATCGAGCGCATCGCGACGGACCGCCGGCGGCTCGTCATCGCCGTCGTGCTATCGGCTTCGGGGTGGGCACTCCAGGCGGCCGGCCTCTGGTTCGCGTTCTGGGCGCTGGGTATCGTCATCCCGCCGTACATCCCGCTCTTCGTGGTCACGCTCGGTGCGTTCGCCGGGGCACTTCCCACGCCCGGCGGTCTCGGCGGGGTCGAGACCCTGCAGATCACGCTGCTCGTGGCGACGACGACGGTCGTCGCCCCGACCATCACGGCCGCGGTCGCCATCTCACGGGTCGGTGGCTTCTTCTTCACGACCACGGTCGGGGCAGCAGCTATCGGAATCCTGAAAATACGGTCGAATTCGGTCTGAAGCGGAGTCAGCGGTAGCCGAGCTGTTCGAGGCGGCTCGCCACGTCGGCGTCGACCGGCTCGTCGCCGTTCGCCAGGTCTCCCGCCGCGACCGGGTCGTACGTCCCGTCGTCGGTCGCCATCGTGACCGCCCACGGCACCGTTCGGAGCTCGGGCAGTGCGATGCCCGCGGCGTGGCCGTAGATGCCCAGCTCGCCCATGGCGTTGCCGTGGTCTGCGGTGATGACGGCGCGCTCGCCGTCGAGGTTCGAGCGCAGGAGTTCGACGTCGTCGAGGACGATCTCGAGGTTCGCACGGTAGGCCGCCCAGACCTCCTCATACGTCCGGTTTCCGAAGCGGAAGTCCTCCCAGACCGAGAGGGACTCCTCCCCGAAGTCGTCGAGCGCGATGCCGTCGTCGTGGTCGTCGGCGAGCGACGGGAAGTGGGGCTGCATGTAGTGGACGACCAGCCGGTCGAACTCCTTCGTCCGGCCAGCCTGCACGGCCGCCGCGGTCACCTGTCGGGGTGGTGTCGTCCCGACGTCGTCGTCCCAGCCGTCGCGCCAGACCTCCTCGACGAAGGCGAAGTCGTCGTGGTCGATGTGCGACGCGCTGTAGGGGTTCGCCGTGACGTAGCCGACGTCCGCCAGCTCGTCGGCGGTCCGGGTGCCGAACACGGTGCTGAGCCACTCCGTCGAGGTGCCGCCGGGCGAGATGCGCGACTCCCCGGTCGGGAGGTCGTAGTCGCCGGCCACCTCGTCCCAGAGGTCCGCCCGGCAGGCGTCGAGCACGACGAGCACGTCCCAGTCCGCGTCGAACATCTCGTCCGACTCGAGGGACCTCGCGTACCGGAGGTACGACCGCGAGACGAGTTCGTGGACCGCACCGAACCCCGCTCCGCGGAGGTTCTTCACGCTCTCGTCCACGGTCGAGCGAAGCGAGTTCATACCCCGACGGAGGGCGGTCCCGCGCATAGTAACTTCGGAACCGACCGAGTCGGGAGCAACACAGCCGTCGTCGGCCAGCGGCGGGTCGCGCGGCAGCCGACGGTCAGGGACCCTCGATTATCGTCTCGAAGAGGTCGGGGTACTCCTGCAGCTTCAGCCGGCCGATCAGTGCGTAGCAGTACGCCTGGACGCGTTCGTGCCCGAGACTCCAGTTCCCGTCGCCGCCGCCGTCGACGTCCGCCACCTGCAGGTCCTCGATGGCCCGCGACGCCTGCCGCGTGAGCAGCGGCGGCGGGTCCCCGCCGATGACCGACTGGTAGGTGGAGCGTGCGCGGCGCTTCTCCGCGATGAGGTGGCCCGAGTCGAACCCGGTCTGGCCCTCGTCCACGACGAGCTTGTCGACGGCGTGCTCGTAGGCTCGCGCCTTCGCGACGCCGGTCGAGAAGCCGACCGCAGTCGCGACCCGGAGCTCCCGGTCGACGTCGACCGTCCACGGCGAGGGGGCCGTGGCGGGGATGCACCATCTGGCGAGCCGTCGGTGGGCGAAGGCGTACAGGTCGTCCTGTTCGCTGTCACCCAGCCCCTGTCGTGCGAGTGCCTCCTCCCGTGTCGGTGTGTCCTCAAGCGACGTTCTGAAGGCGTCCGTGGCGGCCTGTAGCTGCTGCGAGTACGGCTGCGAATCGTTGCCGAGACGGCCATCCAGATGCTGGAGGAACCGTTCCGCGCTTTCAACGTGCACCTCCGCCTGCAGGAGGTTCGCCGTCAGCTCGCCGACCGAACGAGCCTCGACGCCGGACGTCTCCGGGCCGTCCTCGTCGTCGACGCCGTTCGTGGCGTCCTCGAAGCCCCGCAGATCCGCGAGCTGCTCGGCCACGAGTGCCTCCTGCTCGATCTCGAGGTACCAGGCGAGGTCCGTCGCGGGGTCAGAGACCCGGTAGGGGGCGAGCTCCCCGGCGACCTGTCCGACCCGCTCCTGGAGCTCGGTGCCGCGCGTCGCCAGCGCCTGCAGGTCGCCACGGCCGGCCTCCCAGCGCGCCCGTCCGAGGTCCTCGCCGGCGAACTGGAGGCCGTACGTGGCCTGCCAGAGTGCCTCGTGGTAGTTGCCGCTCCGGAGTGCCGACTCGGCGTCCTCCAGCCAGCCACCGTCGCCGACGAACCGCCGCTCGGAGTCGAACCCGCTCCAGAGCGATTCGGCACGGTCCGTCGTCTCGGCGAGGCGGTCGACGGCGAACGCGGCGTGTTCCTCCGTCACCGTCGGTCGCCAGTGGGTGGTGGCCTCGGGCGGTGTCGGGTAGTGTCGGGACGCGAGGTCGGTGACCGAGTCGGGGAGGGCTGTCGGTTCGGTCATGCCGAGCCCGACGGTCACGCTCGTCCCCAGCGCGCCGATTCCGGCGACGCCACCGAGGAGCCGTCGTCTCGTGAGGGAGGGGATGTCGGGGACCATGTCGTATCCTGTCGGTTGCGTGCCCGGTCACTTAATCCTCGGTACAAACGCAGTCCGGCACCGATGGCGGGGACGTGGGACGGGGACCGCTGCCACCGGGTGGGCGTTCAGTTCAGGTCCGCACGTTCGAACAGCAGCGTGCCGACGAGCAGCGGTCCGACCGTCCACGCGAACAGGACGACTGCGAACGCCCACGGTTCGACGTAGAACGGAACCGTCCCCTCGACCGCGGCGGTGGCCGTCGGGTAGGCGGGGTCGGTCGCGTTGATCGCTGCCATCACGAGCGCGCTGTACGCTCCGGACGGGCTCAGTCCCTGCAGCAACACGAACCACGCGGGCACCGAACCGCCCGGCGGCGAGCCGGCGCTCGCGAGGTACGCCCCCTGCGGAACGAGGTCCCAGAGGATGGCGAGCCCGAGGTAGAGGCCGATGCCGATGGTCATGGCCCGGGACCTGGTCGCGACGGCCGCCGAGACGCCGACCGCGATGCCGACGAAGGCGACGCCGAGCGCGGCGGTCAGGCCGACGACCGCGAGGAACGCGACCGGCGGGAGCGAGCCGTACACCCCGAGCGCCACGACGCCGGCGAGCGCGAAGCCCACCACGAGCCCGACCACGACCACTGCGCTCCGGCCGAGGAACTTGCCGAGCACGACGGTCCGTCGGACGGGTTCGAGCCCCAGCAGGATGCGGAGACTTCCGGACTCCCGCTCACCGGCGATGGCGAGGTAGGCCGCCACGAGCGCGACGACCGGCACCAGCATCGAGGCGAACTCGCTGGCACCGCCCAGTGCGGCGAGGACCCCGCTGTCGAGCGCGGGGACGAGCAGCGGGATGAGGAACGTCATGCTGACGATGACCGAGACGAACGCGACGACGCCCCAGAGCAGACGCGAACGGATGGCGTCCTCGAACTCCTTCCGGGCGATGACTCGCCAGTTCATCGCTGTGCCTCGATCGCCCGCCGGGTGTCGTCTCCGTGCGTGTACGCCGAGAACAGGTCTTCGAGCGACGACTTGTTGGTGTCGAAGTCGAGGATGCGGGTCCCGGTCTCCCTGAGCCGGTCCAGCACCGCGAGCTTGGTCGCGGGATCGGTACAGGTGACCTCCATCTCGTCCCCGTCGACGAGGACGCCGGAGACGCCGGCGAGGTCGGCGAGTCTGTGCTCGGCCGGCACCTCGTCGACCGTGACGGTGATGGTCGCGCCCGTGCCCAGCGAGTCCCGGAGCCCGTCGATGGTGTCGACGGCGACCAGCCGGCCACGGTTGAGTATGCCGACGCGGTCACAGACCGCCTCGACCTGGCTCAGGATGTGCGAGGAGAAGAAGACGGTCCCGCCGTTCCGGGCGTGTTCGAGCGTCAGTTCGCGGATGTCGCGGATGCCGTCCGGGTCGAGGCCGCTCGACGGCTCGTCGAGGATGAGCAGGTCCGGGTCCCCGACGAGGGCCATGCCGAGCGCGAGCCGTTGGCGCATCCCCTTCGAGTACGTCCCCGCTGGTCGGGACGCGGCGTCCGCGTCGAGGCCAACACGACGGAGGATGGCGTCAGGGTCGTCGTCGGTACGCTTGAGACTGATGGCGAAGTCGACGTGCTTGCGACCCGTGAGCCTGTCGTAGAGGCTGTAGCCGTCCGGGAGGATGCCGACACGCTGGTGGATCTCCTCGGCCTCCGTCTGGGCGTCGTACCCGAGCACCGACGCGGAGCCAGCGGTCGGTCTCACGTAGTCCAGCAGCATGTCGATGGTCGTCGACTTCCCGGAGCCGTTCGGGCCGAGGAAGCCGAACACCTCGCCCTCGGCGACTGTCAGCGAGAGCTCGTTGACGGCGAAGACGTCGTCACCGTAGCGCTTCGTGAGGCCGTCGGTCTCGATGGCTGTCATCGTCCCCTCACCGGGTTGGTCGGGTCACTCGTCGGGTGCGGTCGCGGTGTCCGGTCCGCTGTCACTGGGCGGGTGGCTGGAGTCACACCGACCGGTAGCGCCGTCGCAGGGATAAATATTGTTAAATATCTTATATAATATCGGGGATACTACTCAAATATTCTTGAGCAGGCTCACTCCGGGCCCACCGTCACCGAGAGATCAGCAGCCACCCTGACCACGAGCTCGTCGTCGTCACAGCGCACCGTCACGGTGCAGGGAACCGGCGACGCTCCATCGGGCTCGACCTCCCAGTCCCCGACGAGCGAGAGCAGCCGCCAGAACGGCAGGCTCGTCACGTCGACCTCGTGGGCCCAGCAGAACGCGATGACG
Organism: Haloarchaeobius litoreus; assembly: GCF_024495425.1. Classification (NCBI taxonomy): domain Archaea; kingdom Methanobacteriati; phylum Methanobacteriota; class Halobacteria; order Halobacteriales; family Halorubellaceae; genus Haloarchaeobius; species Haloarchaeobius litoreus. The sequence continues at coordinate 557,769 of NZ_JANHJR010000004.1, forward strand.
CCCGGATGAGAGAGAAGTCGTGCTTCGAGCGGTGCGAACAGACGCAGACCGCACTGCGTGCAGTCCGCGCGACAGGTGTACGGCGCTGGGCCGTCTGTCTGCGCCACCGAGACGTCCATCACCCCACCGCAGGTCGGACACGTGCCGGCCAGCGCGACCGATAGCTCGTTGCGTGCACGCCGGTCGCAGGACTCCAGAATCTCCTCACTGGTCCGCCCCACCGCTGCGGGCGGTGGGAGGTCGTACGTGACGACGGTGGCCTCGCAGTCCGCGCAGGCGACGGTGAGCAGGCGCTCGCGATACGACGCCGAAAGCGTGGTCGAGTCACAGCTGGGACACGGTCCGTCGACGGTGATCGGCTCGAAGGCCGGCTCGGTGTCGTAGGTGCCCGACCTGATGGCCCTGAGCACCCGCTCGCCGGCCTGTGTGAGGGCGTACGTGTCCCCCGACTTGCGCACGAAGCCGTCCGTCAACTGGTCGAGGTGGTAGGAGAGCTGCGAGGTGCTGTCGATGGCGAGCCTGTCGTACAGCGCCGTGAACGTCAGCTCGTCCTCCTCGGCCGCCGCCGCGTCGGCGAGCGTCCGCAGGATCTCGATCCTGCGCTCGCTCCCCAGTGCGGCGAACGCGTCCTCGGGGTCGGTGCGACCGTCAGTGCCCATGCTCGTGTCGACCAGAGTCGAGGCCGCCGGGTAAGGATTTCGTCGCCGGGGGGCTGGCCGCCTGATGGCGGGCGACGTGTCGTCGACGGGTCGTCGGTGTTCTAGAGGTCCCCGCTGACGAACCGTCGGTACCCGACGACCATGGGGACGACCGTCCAGAGCACCAGCAGCAGTACCGCCATCCACCAGTCGACGTAGAACGGTGCGGCCTCGCGGAGGTACAGGTTGGCTCGCTGGCCGTCGAAGCCGAACTCCAGCAGCCTGTAGTACGCCTGGCCTGGTTCGAGGAGCCGGTAGAGGTACGACCATTCGGGCAGGTTCTGTGGCATCAGCACGGTGCCGTCGAAGCGGTGCAGGATGAGCAGCGTCATCGTATGCAGGAGGCCCCAGAAGTTCACGAGGAGCAGGTAGCCCCCGAGTGCGCCGAAGGTGATCCAGCGGTCCCGGGTGGTCGACATTGACAGCCCGACCGCGATACCGACGAACGAGAGGCCGAACAGCACGGTTGCGACCAGAAACCACGGATACCACGCGATGCCCTCGGTTCCGTAGAGGAACGCACCGAGCCCGCCGGCGAGGGCGAGTGCCACGAGCGTGGGAACGAGCAGGACCACAGCCCGGCCGACGAACGTGCCGACGGCCAGGTCGCGACGGTCGTGCGGGAGCGACAGGGTGAGCAGCAGGCTCCCGCTGTTCCGCTCGTGGACGATGGACTTGTAGCCGAGCATGATGGCGAGCAGCGGGACGACGAGGGCGATCACGCCGGCGAGCCCGTCGACGAAGGCGACGAACGTCTCGTCTCCGACGTACTGGTGCAGGTAGGCGTAGCCCAGCGAGAGCGCTAGCAGGATGCCGACGAGGAGCCAGATGCTCTTCGAGCGACCCGCGTCGTTGATGTCCTTGTGGGCGATGTCGCGCCAGCTCATCAGAGGTCCACCCCCGAGAAGCGGAGATAGGCGAGTCCGAGCGGCCCGACGAGCCAGGCTGCGAACAGAGCGAGGGCGATCCACTCGCTGAGGTACCACGCGCCGTCGACCGTCGCACTCGGATCGATGAACCCCTCGGTGATACGACGGAAGAGCCGACCGGGCTCCAGTCCGACCACGAACTGGAGGGGGTCCGGGAGTTCACCGTCCGTGAATCCGAGTGCCTCGAGGGCGAGCCCCAGAGCGCCCACGACGGTGTCCCAGACGATGACGAGCAGGAAGAACACCGTCACGCCGAGGACGAGGGCTCGGCGCTTCGTCGATACGAGCAGCGAGACGGCGATGCCGATACCGGTCCAGACGGCCCCGAAGAGGACGGTCAACACGACGAACCCGAGGAACGGCAGCAGGTCGAGCGTCCCGAACGGGTAGACGACGAGCGAGCCCGCGAGGGTCATCGAGCCGGCGATGGTCGCGGCGAGCAGTCCCGTCCGCGAGACGTACTTCCCCACCACGACGTCCTCGCGGCTGATGGGGAGCGAGAGCGACAGCAGCAGCGAGCCGGACTCGCGTTCGCTGACCACCGCGCCGTAGCCGAGCAGTACGCCGACGAGCGGGACCAGCGTCGTGAGCCAGCCGACGGCGTAGCTGGAGAACGTCGCCGTGGTGTGTGGGCCCTCGGTCAGCACTGGATAGACGTAGCCCGAGAGCAGGACGACGAAGGAGACCAGCGCCAGCAGGGTCTTCGTCGACCGCTGGTCGGCGGTGTCGGACCAGTCCTGCCGTGCGATGAACTGCCAGCTCATCGGCCTCTGGAGCCCGTGTACTCGATGAACATGTCCTCGAGCGAGGCCTCCTCGGTCTTGAAGTTCATCACCTCGATGCCGGCCTCGTGGAGGGCGACGACGATGTCCATCTTCGCGTCGTTCGTACACGTGACCTCGATGGTGGAGTCGCCCTGTGAGACGACGGTCTCGACGCCGTCGATGGTCTCGATCTCGGCGAGCGTGCTGTCGCGCAGCTCGTCGAGCGTGAGCACCAGTTTCGTCCCGCCACCCATCGAGTCGCGCAGTCCCTCGATGGTGTCGACGGCGACGAGTTCGCCCCGCTGGAGGATGCCGACGCGGTCACAGACCGCCTCGACCTGTTCGAGGATGTGCGAGGAGAAGAAGATGGTCGCGCCGCGGTCGTTCTCCTCGCGGAGTATCTGACGCATCTCCGCCGCACCGTTGGGGTCGAGGCCCGTGCTCGGCTCGTCGAGGAGCAGGAGGTCCGGCTCGCCGACGAGCGCCATCCCGAGGACGAGCCGCTGTGCCATCCCCTTTGAGTAGCCGCTGGCCTTCCGGTCGGCCGCGTCTCTGATGCCGACCCGGTCGAGGATGTCGAGCGGGTTCGTGTCGTGGGCGTCCTTCGACCGGATGGCGTACTCGATGTGCTGACGACCGGTCAACCGCTCGATGACCGAGTAGCCCTCGGGGAGGACGCCGATGCGCTCGCGCGCCTCGACGCCGTTGTGCTGACAGTCGGTGCCGAAGATCTCGACGTGTCCGTCGCTCGGCTTCGCGAAGTCGAGCAGGATGTTGATGAACGTCGACTTCCCCGCACCGTTCGGGCCGAGGAAGCCGAACGTCTCGCCCTCCTCGACCGTCAGGTCGACCCGGTCGAGGGCCGTGGTCGACCCGTAGTGTTTCGACACGTTGGTCGCATCGATTGCATTCATACACCGACCAACTGACGGCAGACTTATAACAGACACCCCATCGTTTCAGAGTCAGAAATCCCGTGGTACGGTACCGTGCCTGTCAGGTCCCGGTGCCCGCACCGGCGCTCGTGACGAACGGCCGTCCTACTGCTCGGAGCCGTCGGGGTTCCCCTGGGATGGCTTCTCACTCCGTCTCGCGGTGGTCAGGAGGACACCGCCGAGCAGGACACCGAGCGAGATCCCCGCCACCGCGCCGGCCGCCGCACCGTCCGTGAACACGGCGTCGAGCGACCAGGCGACCAGCAGGCCGAGCGCGGTGCCGACGAGCAGGCCCACGAGCACCGCGACACCGAACACGCGGCTCGCCCAGTCGCTCGCACCGCCGTAGTTCTCGGCGAACTGACCGACGAACGCGCCGGTGAGCAGGCCACCGGAGACACCGTAGCCGGCGAGGAGGGCGAGGTCCCCCGACTGGCCCGTCACCACGGCGGCCGTGCCGCCGATGCCCGCGCCGAGCGGGATGCCGATACCTGCACCGTAGTTCCGCAGTGTGGTCGTCATGGTTGTTGGTACGTCAGCTGGCTGCTTATAGCCGGCACCCGGCTCTCCGGTCCTGAGAACCAGCCGGCCCCGTAATCCGTGAACGATGGGGCTTACTCCGTGGAGACGGAAGGGACCCCATGGACGTCATCGCCGTCGCGGCTGTCAGCGAGAACGGTGTCATCGGAGACGGGCCGACGCTCCCGTGGAGCCTGCCCGAGGAGGTCCGTCGCTACCGGGAGCGCGTCGCCGACGACCTGGTGCTCATCGGTCGTCGCACGTTCGAGATGTTCGACGACCCACCGGGCGCAACGCAGATCGTCATGAGTCGGAGCGACCGCGAGTACGACGACCCCGACGTGATCCACGCCGGCAGCGTCGAGGCGGCGCTGGAAGCCGCCCGTGAACGCGGCGCACCCGTGCTGTACGTCCTCGGCGGGAGCGCCATCTACGGGGCGCTGCTGCCACACTACGACCGGATGCTCATCAGTCGAATCGAAGGCGAGTACGAGGGCGACGCCTCCTTCCCCGAGTTCGACCGCGATGAGTGGGAACTGGTGTCCGAGACGGAGTTCGACGGCTACGTCCTCGAAGAGTGGCTGCCGACGTCGAAGCGGGACTGACTGTTCGGTCGAGCCCGCCGTCTCTCGTGGTCGGTCGACCCACACACCGCTCGTCACGTCCGGTCGGGTTCTGGCCGGTATCTGGTCACGGACACGACTTTTTCAGATGCTCACGTACACTGTGGTATGACTACGGTCGTCGAGTTCGTCATCCCGGCCCACGAGTTCCCGCTCGGGGCCATCGCCGAGAACCACCCCTCGATGACGGTTGAACTCGAACGTATCGTCCCGACGGAACTGGCCATCATGCCCTACTTCTGGGTCCGCGGGATCGACGGGGTGACCCAAGAGGAGGTGATGGCGGGATTGGCCGCACAGGAGGACGTGAAGAACGTCGAAGTCGTCGACCAGGCCGGTGGCGCGTACCTCATGCGTGCCGAGTGGGAGAGCCAGTGCGAGGGCGTGATGCGGGCAATCACCACCACCGAACTCGTACTCCTGTCGGGCATCGGGAACTCCGAACAGTGGACCTTCGAGCTGCGGGCCACCGACCACGAGGCCATCGCGTCGTTCCAGGAGTACTGCCACGAACACGACATCCACCCCACGCTCACCTCGATGCACCGCCTCTCGGAGATGGATTCCACCGAGGACTACGATCTCACCCCGTCACAGCGGGAGGCGCTGGTACTCGCGTACGAGCGTGGCTACTACCAGACGCCCCGAAGCGCCACGCTGGCGGAACTGGCCGAGGAACTCGACATCACCGGCCAGTCGCTCGGGTCCCGGCTCCGCCGTGGCACACATCGGCTCATCGCGGGCACGCTGATCGAGCTCGAGTGACAGTCGGTATAAAAACACCGTTCATCTGAAGAAGGAACATTGACTCGGTCACGACGATTCTACCGAAGCGATGAGCATCGACGATACCGACCCCTCCCCCCAGGAATCGCCCGGTTTTCACATCCCGAACCTCCAGTATCAACGGGAGAGCGACTGCTTCCTGTACACGGTGGACCACGGTCGCTGGTCGATGTGCGAGGCAGTGGTCTCCTCGGTCGCCGCCGCCACCGGCCGTGACCCACTCGGGTTGCCACAGCTCTACGACGCTATCGACCCCGATGCGCTCGATGCTCTCCTCTCCCCTGCTCCCGACCCTGGGAACGACCGGTCCGTCTCCGTCTCGTTCGAGTACGCCGACTGCCGGGTCTCGATCGAGGGCGAGTCGCGGATTCGCGTCCGGGCCACGGCCGGGGTCGCGTCTGACTGAGTCGGAGACTCCGGAGTCCCCCGAACACAGCCGGGGGCTCGCATCGTGGCGCGACTCCGATACGGGTGGGTCGCGCCCGGGACACGACACTCACGTTCCGAACAGCGAGGCGAGGACGGCCGACTCGGCCCGCTGGAGGTGCTCGCCCGCGGTCGAGGCAGTGCAGCCCATCGCCGCTGCCACGTCGGCCGCCGTCGCCTCGCGTGGCACCTCGTAGTAGCCGACGGCCAGTGCTGCCTCGACGGCCTCGCGCTGGCGGGGCGAGAGGGCTTCACGGGCGTCGGCTGGGGTGACACGGTCGCCGCCGACACGGTCCACCTCGATGCCTACCGTCTCGGGCACGCCGTCGACGGCCGCCTGCACGTCGGCCTCCGTCCCGACGATGGTGAAGGTGCTGCTCCCGTCCTCCCGCCACTCGACCGGGGGCACGGTCAGCAGTCCGTCCCGTGTGAAGTTCTCCCAGAGCGCTCGTGACTCGGCCGGGGCGCGACCCTTCAGGAACAGGTAGCACTCGCGGTCGGTCACCGGGAGCAGCTCGTACTCGAACAGCTGCTCGTCGGCCGCGAGTCCGGGTTCGAGTCGCTCGTACTCACCCCGGAGCCGGAGGAGGAACGCCGCCGGCGGCTCCCTGATGTTCCAGTTCACCGTCTGAACCCTGGTCAGGAACGGTGCCTCGGTGAGTCGCTCGTACAGCGTCGGGCTGTCGAGCGACTGCGGGTGGATGGTCACCCGGACGCGTTTCATGTTCGCGCGTTCTCGCAAGGCGTGGAAAAGTGTTGCTGGGAGGTGGGGGACTTGAACCAGCCCCGGTCATCCGGCGCAATCGACTCGACGAGAACGGTCCAATCCGTGGGCATGAACGCCGATTCGTCGCAGCTGTACGGCGCGGTGACGAGCCTCTGGACCATCGTCGCCGGTGTCGTCCTCTCGTTCCTGGTCGTCCCCGCGACGGTGTACTACCTGCTCGTCGTCAGGACGGCCGCCGCACCGGGGTGGCCGTCCGTCGGCCTCGCGGGCGGAATCGCGATGGTACCGGGATTGGTGATGGGGACGCTCGGGCTCTGGGTCGCGGCACGGGGGTGACCACACCTGTCCATATACACGGAACAGGCCCAATACCACGGCCTTCAGGCCGTGGATACGAGCCGTCACTCCGGGCAATAGACCACCGTTCAAACGGTTGCCCTGAGTTTCCACGGTGACATTTAAGTGACAGGCTGCCATTCCGGAGAGTAGGAATCGGTGGATCGGAGCGGATTCCGAACCGTCCTTCGGAGGCGGCCTGTCCGCCCACATAACGAGGCAGTATCCGAAAAAGAGTCGGTGAACGCCACATCCTCGAAGGGTGTGCCAACGTGCCGACTGCTCACCGCACGCGACACGATACCCCCGACTCTACTGACACCTGCTGGCGTCCCGCTGGCAACAACAACACCGGGACGCCATTCACGGTTGAGGATAGGGGTAACGGCCACTTGGCATGGCCAGCAGTCCACCAGTCCGACGTTGTGGGACTACCCGCGCCCGAAAAGACTGGTAGTCCGCCGATTGGACTGCGAACCTGAAACTCCCACCGCTCGGGATTCCTCCGCGTTTACGTGGAGGAGGATGTCAATGCCCGTCCGACTACAGGTGTTAGAGGATCAGTCATGCAGCTCACCAACTATGTACGGCACCGACGGTGGACGCCCGTGCTCGGCTACGGGCTGTTCGTCGCCCTCATGGTCGCCGGCTACTACTACAACATCACCTTCGTCCAGCTCGGACTCATCGACCTCGGGACCAGACTCGTCGGGATGCCCGAGACGGCCGTCTCGGCGTGGATGGCGGGTCTGGCCCTCTGCACACTGCTCGTCGCCGTCGTCACCGGCGTCACCATGGACCGCCGCGGCTGGAGCACCGACCTCCGGACGAAGCTCCGGCTCCTGCTCGGCGTCGTCCTCGTGCAGTTCTGCCTCACGCTCGTCGCGCCGGTCATCCGGACCGTTCCCGGGTTCGGGGCCTGGATACTCGTCGCCTCGGTCGGACTCGGTGTGGGGTTCCCGGTGTCGTTCTCGCTGGCCATCGACCTCGTTCCGGTTCCCGATCGGGGCTACGTCGCCGCACTCATCACGGCTGTCGCGTACTTCCTCGCGAACGCCATCCCGCTCACGTGGTCGGTGGAGACGTTCAGCCGACTCATGGTGGCCGCGATGCTGCCCGGAATCCTCGTCCTCGTCATCCTCGTCTCCGGGCGAAGCGACCGCATCGAGGCGGTCCTGTCGACGCTCGACGGGCAGCGCGACGCGTTCGGTCCGGGCCGGTTCTGTCGCCCCGAGCCGGTGCAGGCACGGAGTCTCGCTTTCCTCGTCCCGACGCTGCTCATGTTCGGGGTGTTCTTCATCGACAGCCTCGGCTTCCTCCGCATCATCGACACGCCGTCGCTGCTGTTGAGCTCCTGGCAGTCGCCACAGCTCTCCACGCGGCTGCTCATCGCCGTCGCGCACGTCGTCGGGGCCGTCATGGCCGGGGTCATCTACGCGAACTACGCACTGAACCGGGTGTTCCTCTGGACGTTCGCGCTGTTCGCGCTGACCCACGTCCTCTACACGTGGGACCTCCGACTCGCTGCCGCGCTCCCCACGCTCGCCGGGGGCGCATCCTCCCCGCTCAACCCGGCGTTCTACGCGGTCGCGGTGAGCTTCTACACCACCCTCAACTTCGCACTCTGGCCCGACCTCTCGACCACCGAGACCATCGGCACGCACTCCGCCATCGGTATCGGCGTCGCTGGCTGGCTCGCCACCTTCCTCAGCACTGCGCTCGCGCTCTACTTCCAGGCCGCGGAGCTGACGCTGCTCTCGCACCTCAACGTCGTGCAGGCGCTCTCGCTGCTGCTCGTCTTCGGGCTGCTGGCGGGGCTCTACGTCCGCCGGATGGTCGTCCTCTCACGGACGGGTGATGTCGCGTGAACCCGACCGAACTCGTCCCGCTGCTCGTCGTCGTGGTCCTGCTCGTCTCGGCTAGCGGGGCGGACCCGGACCGGATGACCGTCACGCTGCAGGGCGATCACGTCGTCCAGGAGGTCGAGGACGTCCACGTCGTCGCCGGCGGGACCACGACCGTCCCGGCGAACGCGAGCGTCTCGGGCGACATCTACGTCATCGGTGGCATGGCCCGTGTCGAAGGGACGGTCGACGGCGGCGTGACGGTCCTGGCGGGGAACGCGACCGTCGGGGACGGCGCGACCGTCACCGGCACGGTCCGGACCATCGCCGGTGGCGGGTTGACGGTCGCCGACGGCGCGACCGTCGGCACGCTCGACCGGTTCGAACCGCCGGCGGCCAACAGCTCGCCGACGAGACGGGTGCTCACCTTCCTGCTCCAGTTCCTGCTGCTCGGCGCGGCGGGCTGGTGGCTCGCGAGACGACAGCCGACACTGCTGTCGAACGTCGGCCACGCGGTGACGGACCACCCGCTGGTCAGCGGCGTCGTCGGCTCACTCGGCGCGCTCTCGCTCCTCGTGCTGTTCGTCTACATGGCCTTCACCCTCCTCCTGCTCCCGGTCAGCCTCGTCGGCCTCCTCGGCCTGGCCCTGGTCGCGCTGTATGCCCAGGTCGTGTTCGGCTACCTCGTCGGCAGCCGGCTCCCCGTCGACCGGACGGACACCGCCACCGTGCTCGGCGTCGGCCTCGTGCTGTTCGCGTTCGAGGTGCTCGGGGCGTTCCCGGTCGTGGGCGCGCTGGTCCAGCTCGCCGCCATCGGCATCGGATTCGGCGCGGTGCTCAACACGTACTTCGGGCTGCAACGGTTCGAACCGGTGAGCCTGCCCGGAGGCGGCGACTGACCGGCCGAATCCAGCGTCGGGACCCGGTCTCCGTCCGGCGGTCCTGCTTCTCACGGCGAGAGAACCAGGTCCGCGTTTCATCCCGGTGGAGAACGTCCCTCTAGCTGTGATGATACCACTGCAGACACTCGGACTCCCGGAGTTGCTCGTGCTCCTCCTCATCATCGTCGTGCCGCTCACGATACTCGCGGCCATCGTCGTCGTTGGACTGTACCTCTACAACCAGCGTCCGTCCGGGTCGGCGACGGCGATGGAGACGCAGACGGGGGATGAACCGACCGATGTCGACGAACCGACGACCAGATGACGAACCATCCCTCGACCGGCGGCCACCGTCTCACGTGAGGAAGAAGCTCGGTGGATACAGCAACATACAGAGCACCGCCGCCCGACGGTCGATACCACGCTGCCAGTAGAACAGGCCGAGCACCAGCAACGAGACCAGGAGCATGTACTCCGCCGAGGACATGATGCCGCCCGGGTCGTCGAGCGTCACGTCGTAGAACAGCGGGCCGATGCCGAGCGAGAAGACGGGATCGGTGATGTTGCTCCCGAGGATGGCACCCACCGAGATGCCCTCCTCGCCACCGCGGGCGGCGATACCGGCGACGACGATCTCCGGGGCGGTCGTTCCGAGCCCGGTGAGCAGGCCGACGACGTACTCCGAGATGCCGACGGAGCGGGCTATCTCGACACCGGACGTGACCATGACGTGACCGCCGAGGACGACCATCCCGAGCCCGAGGACGATCCACGGGACCGTCCGCCGGGGCGGCTCGCGCTCGACGACCTCCTCGGTGATCTCCTCGCCACCCTCGTTGGTATACATCGTGTAGATGAAGAAGACGTACGAGAGCATCATCAGGAACCCCTCCGAGCGGATGAGCTCGCCGTCCTCGATGGTGAGGATCATGATGATCATCGAGAGCACCATCGCCCCGCCGTATATCATCACGTTCCGACGCTCGGCGAAGATGGGCGAGATGAGTGCCACAATCCCGATGGCGAGCGTGATCTGGGCGGTCTCGGAGCCGACGATGTTCCCGACGAGCAGGTCACCAGCGCCGTAGGAGGCGGCGTACAGCGAGGTGGTCATCTCCGGGACGGACGTCCCGACTGCGATGACGGTGACGCCGACGAACAGCTTCGAGACGCCGTAGTACAGGGCGAGATCGCCGGCGGAGGAGACGGCACGCTCCGCTCCGACCACCAGGAGCGCGAGCCCGCCGACGAAGAGGACGTACTGTTCGAGCACGGGTTGGGCCTCACACCGGTCTGACCGGGGCCGGATTCGCCCCGACCGCCGGACCGGTCTCGTGGGTGACCTGTCAACGCCGGTTCCCCTCAGCGTTTCGGTGCGGCGGACTCGCGCCCCTCGGTCAGCAGCTCCCGGATGACCCGGACGGTCAGCCGGTCCAGGCTGAACGACGCCACCGCGAAGGAGCCGAAGAACACCACGACGGCGACCACGTCCAGGAGGAGGATGGCCGCCACGTCGAGCGTCGCGACGCTCTCGATGAGGGTCACGGCCCCGTCGAGCCCGACCTCGAAGGTGACCAGCGCGGTCGCGCCGCCGAGCGCAACGCCGAGGCCGAACACCAGCAGCCAGTACTGCGCCGGGAGCAGGTGACCTGCCACGAAGCCGCGCCTCCGCCCGGAACGGCCAGTGAGGGCGTCGAACTGCGTCCGCAGCTGGTCGAGCACCGTCACGGCGAGCACGAACCAGAGCACCGCCGCCAGACCGAGACGGACGAGTGTCGGAGAGACTTCGAGCACGCGCTCCGCGAACAGTTCGACGACGGTGGGCGTCGCCCTGTCGACGACGACGTAGAACAGCCAGTAGCCGAGGGCCGCGTCGACGGGCCCGTACGCCGGGAACCCGCCCTCCCTGCGGGGCCGGGTTCCGGTGCTGGTGGTGACGTGCGTATCCATGCTATAGAGACGCTGTGAGTGGGCTTGAACCCGAACGGTCCCTCTCACCGGATGGGAACGTCGGGGCCCCCCGAGAGGCCCGGTGCTGGTTCTCAGGTGGTGGGAGCAAGCAGTAGTCGGATGTGGTCACCCGACGTACCACCACGCATGAACAACAGCAGCAACCGGTCACTCGCAGGAAGCCTGACGCTACTCCTCGGTCTCCTGCTGTTCGTCGCCGGTGCGGTCGTCGTGGTGTTCGACTATCAGGTCGAGGTCCCGCTCCCGGTGCTTGGAGCACTCGCCGTCATACTCGTCGGCGTCGGGGCCGCGACGCGCAACGCTGGCGGTGGGGGGCGCACGGTATGACGCTGCGAAAACGCCTGGGGCTGGTCACCGTCGGCGGCCTGCTGCTCGGTGCTGCCGGCCTCGTGGTCGGTCGGGTCCGAACCGAACGGTCGACACGTCGCCGGGTCGAGGACCTCCTCGCAGCCGCGGAGCGACCGGCAGCCGAACACGGTTCGGTCGGCGGGCTGACCGACCTCCCGTCGCCAGTCCGTCGGTACTTCGACGCGGTGCTGGCTCCGGAGCAGGCACCACCCCGGACCGCACGCCTGCACCAGCACGGGTCGTTCCTGCTCGGCGATGAGTGGCGGCCGATGACCGCGACCCAGCACGTCACCGTCGACCCGCCGGGGTTCGTCTGGGACGCGAGCATCCACGCGGCACCGCTCGTTCGGGTCCGCGTCGTCGACGCCTACGAAGGCGGCGAGGGGTCGCTCCGGGCACTCGCCCTCGGTGCTGTTCCGGTTGCGTCCGCGCCGTCGAACCCGGAGATGGACCGAGGCGAACTGCTGCGGTACCTCGCCGAAGGCCCCTGGCTACCGACCGCACTGCTCCCGTCCAACGGCGTCGCGTGGGAGTCCATCGACGAGCGACGCGCGAAGGCGACCATCGTCGACGGCTCGACAGCGGCATCGCTCGTGTTCCACTTCGACGAAGCCGACCTGATCGAACGGGTCACCGCCGAGCGCCGCTATCGGCAGGAAGACGACGACTTCCTCCCGTGGACGGGCCACTTCGGCGAGTACGAGTGGCACGACGGCGTCCGGATTCCGACCGAAGCCCGCGTCGAATGGGAGACCCCCTCGGGGCCGTCGCCGTACTGGCGGGCGCGTGTCACGGCGGTCGAGTACGACGTTGCAGACCGCTCCCGGCACGGGGTGCCGGACGCTTGAGTCGAAGCCAGCGCACCGCGCGTTGAGCGTCCGGTGCTGGGCTCAGACGCTCGACGTCCCGTCGCCGACGATAGGGTTCGTCGCCGACGATGGGGTTGCAGGACCGACAGCTGGCCCGGACGCGTCCCGTCAGTCCGCCTTGGACTGGCTCTCGCTCACATCGATGCTCCCCATCTCTGGCGCGGACTGGTCCCCCAGGCCGGCCTGGAGCTTCCCGATGGCCACGGCGACCGCGTAGATACCCACGCCACACAGGACGACTACCCCGCCCGCCGTCGCGCCGATCTCGTACGAGACGGCGATGCCGAGCAGCACGGAGAGTTCGGCGAGTACGATTGAGACGAGCAGTGACTCGTTGAAGCTCCTGGCGACCTGTGACGCGCCCGCCACGGGGACCACGAGCATCGCCGCCACGAGGATGACGCCCATTATCTGCATCGCGCCGACGACGACGAGCGCGGTCAGCATCACCATGATTCGGTTGTACCAGCTCACGGAGATACCGGCGACCTCCGCCGCCGTCTCGTCGAAGGTGACGTAGAGCAACTGGTTGCGCGTCAGCGCGACGACGCCGACGATGATTGCGAACAGCACGAGGAGGATGGCGGCGCTCTGGGAGGTCACCGTCGAGAGGTTCCCGAAGAGGTACTGGTCGACGCTGACCGTCAATCCGCCCGCGTTGATGCTGATGAGTGTCGTCCCGAGAGCGAAGCCGGTCGACAGTACGATGGCCATGGACACGTCGTTGTACGCGTCGGTCACCTCCGAGATGAGTTCGATGAACAGCGCGGCTATCATCGCCACGACGACCGCCGTCAGGTACGGCGTCACCCCGAGATCGATGGCTGCGTTGAGGAACAGCCCGACCGCGACGCCCGCGAACGCCGTGTGGGCGAGGGCGTCACCGATGAGCGAGAGCTGTCGATGGACCAGGAACGTCCCGATGAGCGGTGCCATGACCCCGATGCAGAGGCCGACGAGGATGCCCCGCTGCATGAAGCCGTAGCTCAGCATCTCGATGCCGGCCGTCCGGGCGAGCCACGACATCGCGCCCGACCAGAGGTCGAGGAGCCAGTACATCGGAGCCAACACCGTATCTAGCGTCTCGTTCGAGGTGGACTGGAGCAACACTGCTGCGAGCATTCCCGTCATTTCTGCTCACCCAGGAAGTTCGCAGCCGTCCCGAAGGCTCGGCCGAGCGCGTCGCTCTCGACGAACTCGTCGGTGGGGCCGTCGAAGTACACCTCGCGGTTTAGACAGATGACGCGTTCCGCGTGCTCGGTCACGGCACCGAGGTCGTGTTCGATGAGTAGGACGGTGATACCCCGATCGTTCAGCGACTGGAGGAGTTCGTAGAACGCCTGCACCGATTCCGCGTCGACCCCGACCGTCGGCTCGTCGAGCACCAGCAGTTCGGCCTCGCCCGCCAACGCCCGGGCGATGAAGGCCCGCTGGCGCTGGCCCCCGGAGAGTTGCGTGATGCGGCGGTCCGCGAACGCCGACATCCCGACCGTCGCCAGCGCGCCGTCGACGATCTCCCTGTCCTCCTCCCAGAGGCGACCGAAGCCGACGTGTGGGAACCGACCCATGTTCACGACCTCGCGGACCGTGATGGGCATCTCCTTCGAGGCACTGGCGTGTTGGGCGACGTAGCCGAGCCGTCCCCCGTCGTCGAACCGGTGCGCTGGCTCGCCGAACAGCCGCGCCTCGCCGCTGTCGGGTTTGAGCAGGCCGAGCATCAGCTGCAGCAGCGTCGACTTGCCCGACCCGTTCGGCCCGACGACCGCGACGTACTCGCCCGCCGTTATCGAGAGGGAGATGTCCTCGACGACCGGCGTGGCGGTGTACCCGAATTCGACGTCCGATAGCTCGATGACGGTCCCATCTCCCGCCGACGCCGCGACGTCGGCCGCTGCCACTGTGTCCACCGTCTCGCCCACATGCTCGCCACTCATTGGAAGTTCCTCCACTCGGCAGCCCAGCCGTCTGGGCCGACCTCCTCGGGGGACTCGTTCCCGAGGACGACCTCGAAGGTGGGCATGTTGATGTTGTAGGCGATCTCCTCGTAGCCCCAGTTCTCCGCGACCCACTCCTCCTTGACACCTGCGTACGGCGTCACCGGGAAGTACGCCTCCACGTCGGTCTCCTCCATCAGCTGGACCGCCGGGCGACGGGCCTCGAACACGCCGTTGGCGATGTAGTTGATGTCGTGCTCTCGGATGGTCTCCTGTGCCCGCCGCATGTCCTCGGGGGCAACGTCGCCGCTCGCAGCCAGGTTCGTCACCAGCGGTCGCATCTCGACGCCGTACCGGACACCGATGTACTGGAAGGCGTTGTGTGCCGCCAGCTGGACGACCTGCCGGTCGGCTGCCTCGAAGATGGCCTGGTAGTCAGCGTCGATCTGGGCGAGCCGCTCGCCCTTGTATGCCCGGGCGTTCTCTCGCAGCGCGTCCTCCTCGTCGGGCGCGAGCTCGACGAGGCCCTCGGTGATGTTGTCCACCGACGTCCGGGCGCGGTGGGGGTCGAGCCAGAAGTGGGGGTCCTTGCCCTGTTCGTCGCCCACGCCCTCCTCCTCGCGGTCGAGGCTCGCAGCGAGGTCGACCAGCTCCACGCCCTCGCGGGCGTTGATGAGCTGCGTGTCGACGTTGTCGTCCTCGAGCGTCTGGATGGCACGGTCGGCCCACGGCTGGAACCCCGCCCCGACGTGGATGAACGCGTCGGCCTCGATGATGTCCCGCGTCACCTGTGCGTTCGGCTGCCAGCCGTGGCCGTGCATCCCGACCGGAACGAGGTTCTCGATCTGGATGGCCGTCCCGTCCGCGATTTTCCGGGCGAAGTCGTAGAAGCTGAAGAAGGAGGCAACGGCCGTCGGCCCATCGTCGCCGGCACTGGCGTTCGTTTCACCGAGACACCCAGCGATGCCGCTCAGCAGTGCTCCGCCGCCGAGGGCGAGTGCCCGTCGGCGAGAGAGACGAGAGGAGGAACTCACGTTCGTATCGTTCATACTCGGCCGATGGTCCGTCTCCAAAATATATAATGGTTCTCTTCTAACTCCAGAATTAGATAAGTCTAAACCATCTTACGTGGCACTGGTTCAGATAGTCACGTTGCCACGGCACTTCCGATTACCGGCCGTACGATACCGACACGCCCGCTCTCGTTATTACTCCAGTCTAAACTCGTGTTTCGACGTATCCATCTCTCTACGGGAGCCGACCTGCAATCTCTCACGCCCGACCGTAACGACTACTCCGTCGACTCCTGCCAGCCACCCGCGTCGACCACCCCGAACAGCTTCCCCCAGTTCTCGTCGTCCTCGGCCTGCGGGAGCATGTCCCTGAGCTGCTGGAGGTCCGACGCTGGGATCTCAGAGGCCATCAGGTCCACGATGACCTGCGCGTGATACGCTGCCTCCTGACGCTTGATCCCCTCTATCTCGGCGACGCGTCCGACGAACTCGGACCAGTCGAACCGCTGGCCGTGCTCCTGTACCGCGCCGGTCGGGTACCACTTGATCTCCAGCGGGAGCGACGCCGCGAGGTCCTCCGCGTTGTCCGCCGGGATGCGCTGGCCCAGCGTCATGAGCGTCGCCCGGATGGCACGGACTGTCTCGCCAGTTCCCGGCAGTTCGAGGCGGTGCTGTACCTCACCCGTGAACTCGTCGAAGTTCATCTCCCGTACCGATTGGTCGGTGTCCTGCAATAGAACAAAGGCACTACCGGCGGCCGGAGTCGTATAACCACGGCTTACCGGCTCGGTCCTGCAGCAGTCCTCCCCGTCCACCCCTGTTCTCTCTCGGGTGCGACCCCCTCAGGACAGCATCCCGAGTTCGAACACGGCGAGGTACACCTGTCCGAGCCCCGCGAGGACCATCACCGCCCCGGCGACCAGCTGGACGTGTCGGGAGTACGTACCCAGGTCACGCCACGCGTCGACACCCCGGGATTTCTCCATCGAGTCGAGCTGCACCTCCCGGGATTCGAGCGGGGCCGGGAGCGTGACCGCCGGGAGCGGCTCGTCCCACGCCGGGTACGCGACGTCCTCGCTGTCGAACGGGCGGCCGGGGTCGCCGAGGACGACGTCCGGGTTCGAGTTCCCGCGCAGGACGCCGAGACAGCCTGCGAGAGCCAGTTGCCGGGTGGACACCAAGTGCAATCTGGTTCAGCGGTCGAATACCGCCGCCAGCGAGTCCGACGTCGCACCCCCGCCCCTCTCCGTGACACCGACCAACGCGGGTTCGAAAACGGGTATGTAGTTTTATGTCGCCCCCTCCGGTGGTCTGTAGCAGTAGCCCATGCAGGTCACGGTAGCCGACATCGAGGACGCCCGCGAACGCCTCGACGACGAGTCCGTCGTCCGCGAGACGCCCATCGAGACGAACCGGTCGCTCGCCGCCGAGGTGGACGCGGAAGTCCGCCTGAAGATGGAGCATCTCCAGCGCACCGGCTCGTTCAAGACACGGGGTGCGTACAACAAGCTCACGCAGGTCGTCGCCTCGGGAAGCGACGCGACCCGCGCACTCGCCGCCAGCGCGGGCAACCACGCCCAGGGCGTCGCGCTCGCCGCGACGAAGGTCGGTCTCGACGCGACCATCGTGATGCCGAAGGGCGCGCCGCAGGCGAAGATCGAGGCGACCGAGAGCTACGGTGCAGAGGTCGTCCTCCACGGCGAGGACTTCCAGGCGGCGATGCGGCACGCGAAGACCATAGTCGAAGACGACTGCGTGTTCGTCCACGCGTACGACGACCCCGACATCGTCGCCGGTCAGGGGACGCTCGGGCTGGAGATCGTCGAACAGGTGCCCGACGTGGACACCGTCGTCGTCCCCATCGGCGGCGGTGGGCTCATCGGCGGCATCGCGACCGCCGTCAAGGCACGGGCTCCCGATACGCGGGTCGTCGGCGTCCAGGCCGAGTCCGCCGCGACCGTCCCCGAGAGCCTCGACAAGGGGTTCCCGGTGACCATCGACTCCATGCAGACCATCGCCGACGGCATCGCGACCGGCGGCATCTCCGAGCTGACCTACGGGCTGATCGAAGCACACGTCGACGAGGTCGTCACCGTCACAGACACCCAGATCGCAGAGAGCGTGCTGTTCATGCTCGAACGGACGAAGCAGATGGTCGAAGGTGCCGGGGCGACCTCGGTCGCGGCCGTCCGAAGCGACGCTCTCGACGTGAGCGACGAGGTCGTCGTCCCCCTGCTCTGTGGCGGCAACCTCAGCATGACCGACCTCCAAACCGTGCTGACCCACGGGCTCACCCACCGGAACCAGCTCGTTCACCTCCAGGTGCACATCGTCGACCGACCCGGGGAGATGAGCCGCGTCTCCGAGCTCATCGCCGACTGCGGGGCGAACATCCACGATGTGACCCACGAGCGCTCCGCGAAGGAGCTCGACGTCGGCGACGCCTACCTCCAGTTCCACGTCCAGACCAGCGGGACCGGGCAGACCGAGCGCATCCTCGCGTCGCTGCGCGACGCCGGATACGACGTGGAGTTGCTGAACTGACCCTCGCTACCCGAACACGACGAGAGCTAGCCAGCAGGTGAGGACCACTCACCCCGCGCCAGTCGCCCCGAGGATGTCGCCGAGGCCGAACAGCGAGACATCCGACCGACGACTGGAGGTGGATTGCAGATCGCCGGTGAACCCGGAACGACTCAACAATACGTACCGGGTGCTCGCGTCTGTCGGTTCGCCACTCCAGCGCACCCCGTCCGTGGTCCGTTCGAGGTCCGCGAGCTCGTCCTCACCGACAGGCGACGACGTGAACTTGCACTCGCCGGCGACGAGTCCCTCGTCGTTCAGCCCGAGCACTACGAACTCGGCCTCGTCCGACTCGTAGGCGGTTCGGAGCCGGTTGAGCTCCCGTGAATCGGCGTTCCCAATTGGAACCTTCGATTATGGGAATTAGGATTTCCGAACTAGTGATTTCTAAATGGTCGTTCGCAACACGGACGGGCGAGATAGATATAGCGATATTCAGTGTATGGGGTGTGTTCCCGGACGCAGCCGGCGGGCTCAGTCCTCGAACCTCATCCCGTAGCCCCACTCCTCCAGTTCGCCCTCGACCTCGTCGAGGTGCTCCAGTCCGACCATCACGAGCGCCTCTCGGAGGTCCGTGAGCGAGACGTCGGCATCGAAGCGCTCTTCGAGCTCCCGCAGCGCATCGCGCTCCGCACTCTTGGTATCCGGCTTGAGGAACAGCGGGACCCTGTCGCGACCGTCCTGCACGCCGTCGCGTCGGAACTTGTACGGGATGGACATCGACCGCCGGCCACCGCTTCGGCTGCTGCCCGACGCTGATTGACTGGTACTGTCAGTACCGCTCGCGCCGCCCGAACTGGACTCCGTCGACGTCTCCGTGGTCGAATCGCCGGTCGAACCGGTGTCATCCGGCGGGTCTTCCGCGAACGGGTTCTCGCCAGCCCCCTCCTTCATGCCGGTCATGGCGCGAGCACCTCGTGTTCGAGGTCACCCGGCTCTGGTGGGTTCGGTGCCTCGATCCCGACCTCCCCCTCGAGGTGTCGGGCGATGCGGTCGAACTGCGCCAGCGTCTCCACCTCGTAGTCCCGGTGCCTGTCGCGGTACTCACGGACGTACCGGTACGCCGAGCACTGCTGCATCCAGCAGCCCTCCATCAGGGAGGCTCGCTCCCCGATTATCTCCGGAATCGGGTACTGGATCTCGTCGAGGATGGTCCGCTGGTCGCGCGTGTTCTTGAAACCGATGGGAACGGCACCGAGTACACCGACGTCGACCTCGAGCTGTTCCTCGAGTCCCGCTACGAGGGATTCGAGTCCTTCGACGGCCGCGCGCCCCTTCGCGCTCGGCTCCACGGGGATGACGAGCGACCGCGTGGCGTGGATGGCGTTGTAGAGGTGTGGCCCTTCAGTCGCCGGGGGGTCGCAGATGAGGACGTCGTACTTCTCTGGGACACCGGCCTCGCGCAGGACCCGGAGCAGCTGAGCGTGCATGCCGAACGCCTCGCCCATCGCCTCGGCCTGGTCCTTCTCGCGCTGGAGGTACTCCGCGAGGTCGGAGAGCATGTTGTGTTCGGGAACGATGTCGACGCCCTCGACAGTTCTGACCAGGTCGTCGAAGTCGCCTTTCGGGCGTCGGATCATGTGCCGGACGACGTTGTCGACCGGTTCGGTCCGCTGGTCGTCGACACCGAACAGCCGGGAGAGGTCGCCGTCCTGCGGGTCGAGCGGGACGACGAGTGGCTTCAGTCCAGCGCGTGCGTGCGCCACGGCCAGGTTGGCGGCGGTCGTCGTCTTCCCGACGCCGCCGGCTTCGCTGTACGTCGAGTACGCTAACATGCTCGCACCATCACAGCCATTCATCTTGAATGTTCGTCAGACGCATTCGTGACTTCCGGTGGTGAACGTGACAAGTGAACACCAGGGCTGAACACACCCAACGAGTACTTGTACTGGATTCACCCACTGGCCCCAACAACAATCAGCAATCAATGAACGTAACTTGCTACATCAACCACGTACTGTAGCTTTTTACAGGAATAACGTACAGCAACTGACTACAACAACAGCCTACAGCAATAACCTACAACCATCGTCTGTATTCATAGAACCATTCCCTGTCTGAATGCCATTCAACTCATCAATGTATTACCATCATGAACACAAACACAGAACAACAGGGATGAATGTATCTGATGAACACAACCAGTGAACATCTACAATGAACACAATCACTGAATGTCTGTACGGGGGTCGGTTCTGGCATGAATTTGCAGAGTCCCCCGGGCGACTGACCATCACGACAGCACGTCCCTGTAGTCACGAACGAACGTCGAGAACGAACGGGGGTCGCGTCCGAGCAGGTAACGCACGTCTCCCGACACCCGGCCAGCGAACCCCAGACGCACCGTCGTGTAGATGCCAGCCATGACGAGCACCTTGCGGAGGTCGCCACCACGACGCGCCCGTCGCCAACAGAACCGGAGGAGCGACGGAGCGACGTACCGGACACGGTAATCCAGCTCAGCGGACAGAACCGCAGCGACCTCGTGGTAATCGAGCGACTCGGGCCCCGTGAGGTCGTACGCGCCCGTGCGACCGGTCATGAGTGCGACCGCCGCGACGGCGGCCACGTCGCGTGCATCGACGAAACTCGTCTCACCACCGCCAGCGGGGACGAACAGTTCGCCCGCACGGACCTCGTCCAGGTGCTCGGTGACGAGGTTCTGCATGAAGAAAGATGCACGGAGGAAGGTGGTTTCGACGCCACTCTCGGTCAGCCAGGACTCGATCTTCGCGTGCGGGACCACCGGGTTGCGGTCCGCCCCGATGACCGAGAGGAAGACGACGTGGTCGACGCCGGCACCGACCGCGGCGGCGAGAGCGGGAACCAGATCCCGCTCGACCCGCGAGATCGCGGGCGGCCTGACGAGGAACAGCGAATCCACGTCGACGAACGCACCCCGGTAGGTGGTGGGGTCGGTGAAGTCGAACGTGACGATCTCGTCTGCAGGTCCATCGTACCCATCCGGATCACGGACGGCGGCGCGGACGGTCAGCTCCTCGAACGCGGTGAGCTCCGCACAGACGTGACTCCCGACCGTGCCGGTCGCGCCGGTGACGAGGACACGGCCGGGACGGGAGCCAGTACGCATCTCGGATTGGCTCACGACGATCCCACCATCGAGAGCTCACGGAAGTATAAACCTTCAGCCACGATATCCAGTGTACGGGTCGCCCCGTCTGCGCGGGGTGCACTCACGAAGTCGATATCACCGGCGCGGTAGCCACCAGACCCGGAGCCGGCGGTCAGTCGGTGGGCACGGAGCACCGTCCACTGGCGGTCTGTCTCCCGCACAGACGCCACATGCGTCTTCGCATCCTCGAGCACCGAACGCGCGAGAAACTTCAGCAGCGCCCCGACGACACGGCCGCCGACCGAGACCAACTCACCCTCGGTCCTGACACCGGCCCCGACCAGGGTGACGAACCTCACGACACCGACGTCCTCCATCGCCGTGACGATGTTGTCACCAGCGACGGTCTCTCGCACGCCCTCGTCGGTGTAGGCGTCCCCGACCACCATGTCGACTCGCTCGTGTTCGATGGCGAGTTTCCGGAATGAGCAGGTGTGGGCCGCGACCGGGTGACCACACTCGAGTGTCTGCTCGACGAGTGGGACGCCGGTCCGACCGGTTGGTCCGAACGCTGCCGGTTGCATACTCACTGTAGACCAGCAGCAAGCTTATGGAAGTTGCAAGGCTAAAACCCCACCCTTCAGGGCGGGGATACAGCCGACAACTCCTCCACTAGCCACGTTCGATGGTACTGCTGGATATTCCACGCGCCAGTCGTTACTTTTAATAAATAATTCTTCATAACTAGTTATGAACACAGTCCGATGCTGGAGACAACCCGCACCTATCGAGCGAAAATCGCCAACCACTCTCAGGTGAGTGACGACCTCGATGACTGTGGGTTCTCCGCGTCGAAACTGTGGAACGTCGCCAGG
>NZ_JANHJR010000005.1 GCF_024495425.1 Haloarchaeobius litoreus
ATGAATGAAGTATGAATGGGAGGCGGCGAATCGCGTTTCCCAGAGGCTCGCGCACTCCAGTACTCCCCGACACGCTGGCGAGCTTAACTTCCGTGTTCGGGATGGGTACGGGTGTTACCTCGCCGCTGTGGCCGCCTTAACGCCGACCAACGGAGTCGAACCGTTGCGATGGAACCGATCGTCGGTAACCTACACTCGTGTGAACGCGCAATCCAGTTCGCGCCTGGACCACCCCGAGTACAGTACGGTGGTCCCAGTATGCGGTATGACTAATGGCATGATCTGTTAGTGCTCGCGGGCTTAACGCCTCGTTGCCTTGGCGCGCACACCCCGAGTCTATCTAACTCGTCTTCTACGAGTGATCATAGTGGTACCTCTTTTCCAGGTGGGTTTCGAGCTTAGATGCGTTCAGCTCTTACCCCGTGTGACGTGGCTGCCGGGCACGTGCTCTCTCGAACAACCCGTACACCAGTGGTCACCATTCGTAGTTCCTCTCGTACTATACGAACGTTCCCGTCAGGTACCGTTACACCCCCAATAGATAGCAGCCGACCTGTCTCACGACGGTCTAAACCCAGCTCACGACCTCCTTTAATAGGCGAACAACCTCACCCTTGCCCGCTTCTGCACGGGCAGGATGGAGGGAACCGACATCGAGGTAGCAAGCCACCGGGTCGATATGTGCTCTTGCCGGTGACGACTCTGTTATCCCTAAGGTAGCTTTTCTGTCATCAATTTCCCGCATCAAGCAGGATAATTGGTTCGCTAGACCACGCTTTCGCGTCACCGTCCCTCGTTATGAAGGACAGTGTCAGCCCACCGTATGCTCTTGCGCTCTGCTCCGAGTCTCCGACTCGGATGAGGTGGACATAGGGCGCGCTCGATATCTTTTCAAGCGCGTACCGCCCCAGTCAAACTGCCCGGCTACCGGTGTCCTCCGCCAGGAGTGAGAGTCACAGTCACTAATGGGTAGTATTTCAGTGATGCCTCGGTGGCCCGCTGGCGCGGGTACCTGTGTAATGGCTCCTACCTATCCTGCACATTAGCGACCGTGTCTCAGCGACAGCCTGCAGTAAAGCTCTATAGGGTCTTCGCTTCCCCTTGGGGGTCTCCAGACTCCGCACTGGAACGTACAGTTCACCGGGCCCAACGTTGGGACAGTGGCGCTCTCGTTGATCCATTCATGCAAGCCGCTACTGAAGCGGCAAGGTACTACGCTACCTTAAGAGGGTCATAGTTACCCCCGCCGTTGACAGGTCCTTCGTCCTCTTGTACGAGGTGTTCAGATACCTGCACTGGGCAGGATTCAGTGACCGTACGAGTCCTTGCGGATTTGCGGTCACCTATGTTGTTACTAGACAGTCGGAGCGCCCGAGTCACTGCGACCTGCCCTTCTGCAGGGCAGGCATCCCTTATTGCGAACGTACGGGACTAACTTGCCGAATTCCCTAACGTCGGTTGTTCCCGACAGGCCTTGGCTTTCGCCGCCATGAGCACCTGTGTCGGTTCTTGGTACGAGTCACAGACTTGCCTTTTCACGGGCCCTAGGTACGATCGACTTTCGCTGTCTCATGGTTCGTCCGCTTCGTGCCATTACGGCTTCCACGGAGTTTCATGATTCGACTGGGCGATGGCCCAGCTCGATTGTTCCCAAGGCGTCGGCGTTGAGTGTCTGTGAGCACTGGAATATTAACCAGTTTCCCTGTCGTCAGAGTCGAGTTGCGGTCTGACTTAGGATCGGCTAACCCTCGACTGATCAGCATTGTCGAGGAACCCTTGCTCATTCGGCCGTCGGGGTTCTCACCCGACTATCGCTGCTACTATGGCCAGGATTATCGTCACCAGTCGGTCCACACGAACTCTCGTCCGTGCTTCCACCCGACTGGAGCGCCAGTCTACGGAATCACCCCTATGGGGGGTGTCGCCAGGTCTCGGTGATGGATTTGAGCCCCGATCATTTTCGGCGCCTCGAACCTCGGCCGGTAAGCTGTTACGCTTTTCTTAGAGGGTAGCTGCTTCTAAGCTCACCTCCCGGCTGTTTAGGGCTCGAGACTACCTTCGGTTGCACTTAATCCATACTTTGGGACCTTAACCCAGCTCTGGGTTGTCTCCCTCATGGTGCACAGGCTTACCCCGCACACCGGACTCCCTGCGTCTGTGGCGCTCGTAGGTTCGGAGTTTGACAGGGAGGCCGACATCTCTCGATGGCGGGTCTCCCAATCGGTCGCTCTACCCCACGAGCTACCTCAGCAGAGGTCATGCTTCGACATGTTTCGACTGGAACCAGCTGTTGCCAGGCTCGATGGGCCTTTCACCCCTATACGTAGGTCACGAGAGGGTATTGAAGGACACCAACTCTAACAGGCCTCCACGTGCCTTTCGGCACGCTTCACCTTGCCCACGCATAGATCGCCTGGTTTCGGGTCGCATCCGGTCGGCTCCCCGCCCTTGAAGACGGTGGCCCTGGCCCGTGAGGGCTGCGGCCGTATCGGTTTCCCTGCGCCTGCCTCGATGCTCGAGTTAGACTTGCCGGTCAGATGCACTCCCTGGCTCGTTTTTCAAAACGCACGACGGAACATCGGCTCCCCACGATTCCTACTGGAGACTCGCGTCTCGGTCGTTTTTCGTGGGGCCTTGTATGCCCCGTCGCTCTATCGCCACCTGGGTTCAAGCCCTATTGCACCTCCCGTTGTGGGGTGCTTTTCAGCGTTCGCTCACGCTACTTGTTCGCTATCGGTCTCAAGGAGTACTGAGTCTTCGCGGTCGATGCCCGCGTTGTTCCCGAGGGATATCCAACCCTCGGTACTCTGGAGCTGACGCACGCTGTACTGTCTTCTGTTACGGGATTGTCACCCTGTATCATCCTCCGTTCCAGGAGAGTTCACAGAAGGGGTCGAGCGATGAAAGTCAGTCCGAACACCACATTGCCCGTGAGGGCTTCGGTTTGGACTGGATCGCGTTCACTCGCGGTTACTAACGATGTCGCGTATTGCTTTTTGTTCCTGCCGGTACTGAGATGTTTCAATTCCCGGCGTTCCCCATTGCGCGAAGCAATTGCGGTGGGGATTCCCATTAGGAGATCTTCAGTTCGTTGCCTCCGTGCGGCTTGCTGAAGCTTTTCGCAGCTTGGCACGTCCTTCGTCGGCTCTTGAGCCGAGCTATCCATCAGGTGGCAGAGTAGCCACGTTGTATATGGGACGTTCACTGTGACCCGGAATGGTCCAGTGGACGCCTGGATTGCGCGTACACACGGTGTCATAACGCGGCCCAGGAGTGTAAGCTGGGCTGCGTTCGACCCTTCCCACCCACGCTTGCACGGGGTGGTGCATCGGTTCGTTGTTCGGATAGAGTCGTATCGTCCTCCCACACTTAAGGGGAGCGATTCCAACTCGACCCGAACGACA
>NZ_JANHJR010000006.1 GCF_024495425.1 Haloarchaeobius litoreus
TGACATCCTCCCCGCCCTAAAGGGCGAGGATTCCCGAGCGTTGGGATATTAAGGTTCGCAACTCACCTGTTCCCTCGGGTGGAACGATCCTGAGGTTTGATTGAACAAGCGAACTGCTGGCCGTGCCAAGCGGCCGTTACTCATATCCTCCGTCGGAGGACTCTGAGTTATCTTTCTCCGAATGTTCACCGCACCATTCACGTCCGCGTTCATCGTCGCACCGCACGACTCGCAGACGTACAAGCCACGCTCCACGCGGTTGGCGTCTCGCTTCCGGCCACAGCACGAACACGTCTTGCTCGTGTTCTGCTCTGAAACGCGGTTTACGAGGATGCCGTGTTCCTCTGCTTTGTACTCCAAGAGCGTCGTGAAACGGTCGAACTCCCAACCGTGGAGTTTCTTGTTCCCACGCTTGCCCCAGTTCCGAACCTCGCCGTCCTCGTCCTCGAGAATCTTGCTCAAGTCACCGATGGCGATGCGACCGACCTCGTGGTCGATGCACCGCTCTACGATGTGTTTGGCGAGGGCGTGGAGGAAGTGGTCTTTCCGACGCGAGAGTTTCTGTCGGGCGCGGAGCGCACGGCGTGATGGGCCGTTCTCACCCTCGGTATCGTACTCATCGCGGGTGAAGTAGTGCTTGTCCTGTTTCAACACGTTCCCCGGATACAGCTCCGCATCACCGTCGTCGTAGGCGATGGCAAGGTAGTTGTTGATCCCGAGGTCGATACCTGCGGTGTTGTCACCAGGAGCGTCTTCTGTGCGTATCTCGACTTTACAGACGATGTGGAGTTCCCAACGGTCGCCGTTCCACACGGCGCGTACTTGCTGGATGTTCTCCACAGTCACGTCCGGTCGCGTCTCGTACTCACAGAGGATGAAGTCAGAGCGGTGGTTCTTCAAATTGAAACCCTTGCTCAGACGAAGTTGGTTGTGTTTGGAATCGTGCTTGATGCCGTTCTGCTTCCACGTTACGGTGGAGCGTGGGTGTTCGTCGCCGTGTTTGCGGTAGCCGGGTGGGTTGGCGTTCTCGTCTCCGCGTTGGCGTGCTTTGTACCAACTGGTGAACGACTCAGCAAGCTCTTCGAGAACTCGCTGACTTGACTGAGAATGGAGGTCACTGTATCGTTCGTGTTCCTTGAGTTCGGATTTGAGTTCGCCGTCGTCGGGGATTTCTCCGTCTTCGTCCCATCGGCCTTGCGTGTAGTACCTGGCGACGTTCCACAGTTTCGACGCGGAGAACCCACAGTCATCGAGGTCGTCACTCACCTGAGAGTGGTTGGCGATTTTCGCTCGATAGGTGCGGGTTGTCTCCAGCATCGGACTGTGTTCATAA